>JAZDID010000001.1:0-11177 GCA_043805315.1 Nanobdellota archaeon
TTCCTGTCCTTGAAGCCTTCGACGATGATAGTCTTCTCAGAGGCGTTCACTCCCTCGATCCACTGGTTGATTTCTGATTCTTGGAGCTGCACGACTGGAGATAAGCCTGATGGAGTATAAAAATGTTTTTCAAAAACAATACACATAAATAGAAACACCACCTCTCCTCTTCCTATGACCTATTATGACGACATCGCTGACGGCTATGAAGAGCTCCATCTGGGAGAGCAGATGAAGAAGATGGGCAAGCTGTTAGACGCTGTCAAGGTGAAAGAAGATGAAACGCTTTTAGATGTGGGCTGCGGCACCGGCATCTCAACCCGCTGCTGGCGGTGCAGGAGGACAGGGATTGACCCTTCAGAAAAGCTGATCGCAGTCGCCAAGGAGAAAGATGGTGCTGGAGACTATATCGTCGGCACTGCAGAGAAGCTTCCGTTTAAGGATGGGTCGTTCGACGTTGTCATCTCGGTCACTGCATTGCACAACATGGACAACGTCCAACAGGCGCTGAAGGAGATGAAGCGCGTCGGGAAAGGGAGGTTCGCGTTCTCTGTGCTGCAGAAGAGCGGGAAATTCAACTGCATCATGGAGACGATCCTGCTGAACTTCGCAGTGAAACGGATCATCAAGGAAGAGAAGGATGTCATCTTTATCATATCATGAAAATGCGACGAGTTCAATCTCATCATGTTTCTCCGATACACAACCACGGGCGGTTGGAGGGGATGGAGGGTGGGCACAATCGACAACACGTACGAGTTGACTTGGTGAAAAAAACAGCAACATTTATAAAAACCATGAACAGAAATGAGGTCATGAAAGGCAATAAGAAGGAAGTACTTGTAGGCTTGGTTCTGATCCTGTTCCTGGTCCTCCTCATCATTGTCGCAGTGGAAAGCTACCTGTTCAAGAAAAACTACGCGAGCGCGGATTTCGGCAATATCCAGGGACAGGCAGTGAAAGGGTATATCGTGCGGAATTTCGCAGGCAAAGAATTGGTTGTTGATGACGGCACAGTCACCATAGGAATCATCACGCCCTTGAGCACAGACCACTATTTCATCGGAGAAAGCAGCCAGAAAGGATTTGATTTAGCAACAGAAAGGATCAATGCAGAAGGCACAATACAAAACAAGAAGATACAGCTCGTCTACAGGGATAGCGGGTGCGATGCAGAAAAAGCGCTGCAGGCAGGAAAAGTCCTTGCGCAGAATACAGGCGTTCAGTTTATCATCGGCGCAGACTGCTATGGCTATGCAGAATCCTACCAGCGCGGAGACGAGGAACTTGTCTTCCTGATTGCTCCTCCGGACCAGGCAGTGCATGCCGACCATTTCTTCAGCTTTGAGCCGACACTTGCGCAGGAGAACGGCTTTTTCTGGGACAACATCAGGATGAAACCTTCGACAATGTCCATTGTCTTTCCTGACGACGAGTACGGGTTCGCGTATAAAGATGCCTTGGAGAACAGATACACTGGAAGAGTGCTGAGCAGCTTTGCCTATCCTCTTTCATGCCAGGATTTCAATGCTCTTGCCGAAAAGACCGCTGCGCGGGATCCTGAAAGCCTGTTCATCATCGGCGAGAACAAGGAGCAGCTCAAGAAGATCATCCCTGCACTCCGGAACGCAGGCTATATGAACCAGGTCTACACAAACCTTGAGATTGACAATGACGAACTCGCCAGCATGGGAGAAGACAGATTCGCGTTTGAAGGCCTGGTCATTATGACAAGCTTCGACCTCTACTCGAAAAGCACCAAGGCCCAGGAGTTTGTTTCCGCCTACCAGAAGAGGTATGGCACAAATCCTGACAGCACTGCTAGCCAGGCGTATGACAGCCTGTCCATTCTTGCTGAAATGATACAGCAATACGGGACTGAAACAAACCAAATCTCAGAAATCATGTACAACATCAGGAATTATGAAGGAGTGTCTGGATTGATGACGTTCAGCAGGGATGGCATTGAGCGGACGTATTACCTGAAGACTATACGGAACGGGAAGGTGGAGGATTACTAGTTCTCAAAACAGCAGATTTAAATACAAGAGTTCCTTATATTCTGCCATGAAACTCACCGTCGTGCTTGAGCCGCAGAAAGAAGGAGGATACACAGTGTATGTCCCTTCTCTTCCCGGCTGCATCTCCCAAGGAGACACCAGAAAAGAGGCATTGAAAAACATCAAAGAAGCCATCGAGCTGTTTCTAGAGCCAGATACAAACGAGCTTATTGAATTTGCTGGAGAAAAGGTCGAAGTAGCTGTATGAAACTTCCCATCATTTCTGGATTAGAAGTCATCAAACGCTTAAAAAAGGCAGGGTTCGTGGCAACCAGGCAAAAAGGCTCCCATGTTCGGCTTGAAAAATACAGCCGAGGCTCTTACATCAAACTCACAGTACCCCTCCATGATGAGATGAAAAAAGGGACATTGAGTAGAATCATTAAGGATGCAGGCCTTTCATTAGAGGAGTTTGAACAATTGAAATAGCATTCTTTTTCTCCGACACTCAGAATGAGATAATCTTCAAAAAACTTTAAAAACATCAGCTCTTTCCCGTTCTTAATGGATATGAATTCGGAACAGCTTCTGCAGGAGCTTCAACGCGGCTTAGACGCTCACGAGGTAGCTGCGCTCATGCATGTTGCTCCGCTCACGCAACAGCTCTTGGAAGACCCTGCCAAAGCCATCTCTGCAATTCAGAAAACATATGACCGCGCTCTTGACGAAGCATATAGTAACGAGAATGGCCAAAATTGGCGGGGATTCATCGAAACAACTGCAGGAGGACCATTTGAACATATCCCTTGGCAGGTCTACAATGCAATAGGAAGTGTCTATCCGGCACTTTCAAGAGAACAGAGAGACTCTGCGCTGCGGCAAATCTTAGATATTCTTGATGTCAGGAATTACCTGGAAGTGAATGGTGGAACCAGCGTTGGCCACACGACAGGAATTCGCGAACCTCTTCTCTTAGGGGATATTGTGGCTGTACGACCGCTCTATTGGCCAGGTTTAGAAGAACAAATTGCTCTATTGAAAAACTATTCAGATTTTGATCAGTTTTCAGAGGAGATGATGGACGTGAATGGCTTCCTCAAGCCAAAAGTCGTGAGCGATTTCCTGCTCGCATACACTCTCCTCAGGAAACCTGAATGGAATGAATCCTATGCGAAATTTGCAGAAACTTTTACACCGCGATTCCTCGAAAGAACGATCACGGCGATAGCTGCAGTAAATTTTTCTTCCCGATATCTGGATAGAGAAGAAGAGCGAAAGAAAAGATTACATGAACTCCTCCCTCAACGAGTCCATGTCCTCCTTGACCAGGCCAGAGAAAAAAAGGACTGGGCAGATTACCATCTGTTCACATAAGACAGATTTTCATTCTCATCGCCATTCCAAGCGTCAGTGTTATAAATAATAAACCACATACAGGAAAAAAATGGCCCGCATCTCGACAAAGAACAAGGAGGAATGGAAGGTTGAGAAGAACGTTTTCTCAGCGTCCAGCGAGCGGAACCTGTTCAAGCTGTCAAGCCAGGGCTTTTTCCAGGAATTGGAAAGCCCGCTCTCGATCGGCAAGGAAGCGAATATCTTCACTGCGCGGAAAGAGGATGGCGAGCTCATCATCGTCAAGATCTACCGGCTCGAGAACTGCAACTTCAACAAGATGCACGAGTACATCAGGCCAGACCCGCGCTACCAGAAACTGAAAAGGCAAAAACGGCAGGTCGTGTTCTCCTGGGTGCAGCGCGAGTACCGGAACCTCCTCCTGGCACGAGAGGTCATCAAAGTACCAACTCCAATTGCGTACAAGGACAATATCCTCCTGATGGAGTTCATCGGCGAGAGCAATCCCAGCTCCAAGGTGAAGTACGACCTTCCGAAAGAAAAGAAGGCGATCGCGCAGTTTTTCAAGAGAACTATCGGGAACATGAAGAAATTGCACGAGCACGGCTTGGTGCATGGCGACCTGTCTGAATACAATATCCTGAACTGCAACAATGAGCCGGTATTCATCGACTTCTCCCAATCAACAGTTGTTGAAAATCCCCATGCACGAGCATTACTGGAACGGGATGTGAAGAATGTGTGCGTGTTCTTCGGGAAGCGCATCCCTGTCGATGCTGAGAAAGTATTGAAGAGTATTCTGAAGAAATGAACTGCAGGAATTTGAATAAAAAAAACAACGAAGAAGCCAAACCTCCCTGATTGTTAAAGAAGAGTTAATTGGGGATGATAGGAGGCTTGACTTCTCCATCGTTGTCGCTGAAGATCCCACCGATGTTCTCGCCTGTCGAGTTCGGAACACCTGTACCGACTGGCAGACTCGATGAGTTCTCATAAACATTGTTGTCCACATTTCCTGGTTGTTTTCCAGTGTCTGTGCAGGCGATGAGGGTAAGCATAGCTAAGATTGCCATCACTACGAACACATAATTCAAAAATCGGGTTTTCATATTCTCCTCCTCAGCTAGTCATCATTACCTTTGCCTTTGCTCACTTTTACCGAGACTGCCTGCTGGACCTGGGGGACTTCTCCTGCCTGGCTGATCTCCACTTTTGCCATGCCTGCGATGGGAACTGCTGCATCGCTTGCAATGTGCCCGGCAACTGATGGCTGGACAGTGATCTCATTCGCGCAGAGCAAGTATTTATGATAGTGGTCATCGAAGTATGACCAAACGCGCCGCATGCTGCCATCTGCGTTGGTCTTCCAGTCCACGTCATCCTGTCCTGGAGTGTACCAGGGCGACCAGCTACCATCAAACCAGCGGATCTTGTACTTCTTAATCTCCGGATGGCTTGCGGTGCTCAGGCCGAGGTTCTCCCAATAATGGTAATTATAGCTATCGACAGCGCCTTCCTCAATCACTTTTGCAGTCGTGCCATCCTTGCAATAATAAGTCTCATCAGAAGTCGGCGTGACTTCTGTAGGATAGGCAGGCGGCTGCAAGATGTCTGTTTCACTCGGCACAGTCACAATCCCTGACAGCAGGAAACTGCAGTAATTCGTGGACTTTGAGATGAAGCCCAAGCCGATATCATTGCTGCTGAACTGGTAGGTGCTTGTGATGCCTGTCCATTCCTGGCTATCTGCATTCCACTTGTACGAGAAAGTGAGGTCGCAGCCATTCTTGATCTCAACCAGCGTGTTCCCCACGAATTCATAGCGTGTCGGCACAAGGTTCCATCCCGGCTCCATGCTGATCGGCACATTCTCGAGCGGATTGATACTGACCACCAGCGTCTGGCTGTCATACGAGTAGATCCAGAACGCATGCTCTGCAAGATACTTATTGAAGCTCGTTCCGAGCAGATCCTTTGCATTCTGCATCGTCACATACTCTTTTTTCTCATCGAGCCAGACAAAGCCATAGAGCTTTTTTGTTGAGTCTATCTTCTCAAAGCGAATGAGCTCTCCAGGAATGCTGATCAGGTTCCATCCTTTCTGGAGCTTGATGTTGACGAGCTTTCCTTCTGGAAACGGAGGCGGTGTCTGACCTGTGCTCACTAAATAGAGCAAGCCAGTCCTCTTGTCGAGTACCTTATTGTTTTGGGATGCGATGACCTTGAACACGAACTTGTCAAGGACATTCCTCTTTCCTGAGGCATCATACTCGCTCACTCCATCCTCTTGCTCAATCTGCGCGCTCTCAGCATCTTCCTGGACCAACGGAAGGTTGCTGTCCTTCATATCTGTATAGACGTACATCTGCACGGTCTTGGACTCTCCAGGATAGAGGCTGATCTGGCTTGGCAGCGAGACCTTGAAGGGAAGGCCTTGCACTTGTAAAGTGTAGGTGAGCTGCTCTCTGGGGCAGTACACATCTGACTTCTTGCTGCCATCTTCAAATATGCCGGCGCACATTGTTTTTGCCCGCTTGTCATTGACAGTAATGTCATATGTCGCGATCTTTCCAGAAACGACACTGAGCCTCTTGGGGCTGATCTCGATCTTGAGATCTCCAGGCGTGACTGGGGTGCTTGTTTTCCTGACGATGAACGTGGCTTGGGAATTTGAGACATCCAGCAGGGTAACATCAACGCCGAACACTGACTTGGTCTCTCCATAGGTCATGTCAAAGTTTCTGTTAGGTCCTGCCTGGAATTCACTTTCAGGTATATTTGCGCCTTTGGGAGTTGCAACATCTGCAGGGATTGATACGCTAACGCTCGCAATAGGATAGCATGGTGTTGTTACGCAATAGACTGTTTTGATATCAGCCACTCTTATGCGCAGATGCATCCATTCATCGATATAGGCAATTCCACCTTTATCAAGAGTGAATTTCTGGTCGAGGTAAGCTGTTTGTACACCTTCTGTGCCTCCGACGACGACAGTCTTGTATGCCTTGTTGTTGTTCTCATTGCTCTCCTTGACCGCAGCGCCAGTGTCAGCTTCGACTCCGAGCTGGTGCGTGCCTGCAGCCAATTTGAGCGGACCGAATGTCCTGTACAGGACTGCTCCCGGAGCAAGCTGATCAGGGTATGGCATCTTCTTAAGCTGTTCTCCTGGGGCGGCTTGCATAGTCGTGGCTGTCTGTCCCAGCAGCTCGTAGATGATCACGTAAAAGTTTGTTGACGCGTAGCCAGTGCCGATGTTCTTGATATCTGCAGTGACGTAAAATTCTTGGTTCTCTGCCGGCGATGCTGGCGACAGCATTATGTTTGAAACGATGAGGTCCGGGAGTTTATCTCCTGTGCTGGGGCTGACGTCGATGCAGAACGTGGTGTATGCCTTCATCTGCACAATCTGCTGCTCTCCGACATCTCCTTGCTCATTCGCAGCTTGCGCAGTGATATATGGATAGGTGATGTCTACGAGCGTGAACTTGGAATTGTCCGGAAGCAGGTATGAAGGGTTCTTCACGCTCAGCAAGCCAGTGTCTGCCCCGTTGACAGTGAACCTGGCTTGAGAAGAGTCAGTATAGCTGCTCGTGACCTTGAATGACTTGTCCTGGAACGAGTAGATTCCGGTATCTCCCACCGCAAGCTTGGCATTGATGTCGCATGCAGGTGTGGGGTTCTCTGCTTGGATGTACACTGTTGCTGTCGCGCCTTTATTGAATCCTTCGATGGTCGCTGAGGCGCCGATAGTCGCAGTGCCAGAGCCTTTGGCAGTCCATTTGATATACGCATTCCCATAGGAATCAGTATAGGCGACCGAAGGATAGGTCGCGAAATCTCCAGTGACGCCGCTGCTGCCGAAATACACGATCACTCCTGCAGGCGTGCTGCCATCGCTGTTCTTCACATGCGCGATAACCTGGGTGGTCGCTCCTTCCATGATAGATGAAGGGTTTACCTCTAAAGTAAGTGAAGGCCTTCGCGAGTCTGAGATAGATACCGTCTTCTTCTGGACACCTGTCCGCACGTCATCCCAGAGGATGATGTCGAATTCCTTGCCGATGTACTGCTGCTTGGTCAGCTCGTCTGAGACCGTGATGGTCTTCTCTGTGGTGAAGGAGAGGGCGAGATGCGTTGGGTGGGGATTGTCTGTGTTGACGTCTGTTTTGACAACTGTCACCTGACTATTGTCTGCGGTGATGAGGAATGTCATATCCTTGTAATCTCCATTGTATATCTGACCATCATCCCCATCTTCAAAGGATAAGGTGAGCTGGTTGTTTTCAAAGTTCCATTGCCCGCGATTGGTATGATCGTACCAGTAGAAGTTTTCGCCGGTTGATCCTATGATGTACAGCGAGAGATCGTAGTCTGTCTTGAAGAAGCTCTTCAATGTTGGGACTGGTGGTGCCATCGCTACTGTCTGCATAGGAACAACGCTTAACAATATGATGAGAGCCAGGATGGCTCCTGAAAATTGTGCGACTGTACTGTCTTTTCTGCTGTTTTTTCTCATGTTCATCCTCCTTCAGCTGTTCTCGATCTCGATTTCGAGGAATATGTTTTTCCCTTCTTCTTCAGTAATGTCGATATACTCATGGGTGAGATCGGCCAGCTGGTTGGTTTGCTTTTTGATTTTCATCGGAATGATATTCCCAAATTTTTTATTCGTGTTGGTATAGAGCATGCACTGCATACCATGTCTGAAAAAGCGAGCCTGATATAAAAGATTTGAGAGGTCTTAAAAAGTTGAAACCAGCCCGATCGCCTTTTTTCGCCTAAATCAGGAAGAATTAAGGTCCATTCACTCTTTTTCCAGTATCCATGCTGTCAATCGTATCTTCTTGGCTTTTCCGAACCTTTCAACAGCGATGATGTTCTTTGTCTCAAGCTTTTGCAGTATCCTCACGAGCGAGGTCTTTGGGATACCGAGACTGTAAATTATTTTTGCCTGGCCAAGCTCATCATTCTTGAACAAGGAGTCGATGATCTGCTTTTCTTTTCCGCCAAGGGTCTGGTAGATGTCACTGAGTCGGTTGTTGAATACCGATACGCCATCTGCAGCTTTTCGCTCTTGGCCAGGTTTCAGCTCTTGGCCTGATCCTTTCTGTTCTGCCTGTCCTGTGCCTTTTGCCTTCCTTTTCTTGAAAAAAAACACGGCAAGCACATACACGAAGAGAACAAGCACGGCAATGCCAAGAATGATGAAAAGGAAGAGTTTTTTCGACGAGCTCAATGGCGATTCCAGCAGCACATCTGCGTCTGCGATCTCCCCCTTCCTGATATTGACGGTCTGTGATCCGACCATGTTCGCATTGGAGGCGTGGATGGTACAGACTCCTGTCGGAAGGTAGCTGGCAGAGAACGAGCCGAACTCGTCTGTATGGGCAATTTTCACCTCACCATAAAACCCTGAGCATTCTAAAAACATCTTTGCTCCTGGAACAAGGATGTTGTCTTGCAGCACCCTTCCCCGCAAAGAGCCAACCGGGAGCAGATAGATTGTCTCGACTGTCTTGTTCCGCACAGAAAACTCCTTTTCAAAATAATAATCGCTGCCTGAGGTGTTGAGCAGGTCAATCTTGATGACAATATCATAGTCTCCCTTGCCCAGGCTGATGCTGATGCTGCCTGACTGGTCGACATACTTCAATGTCTTGAACACCTCTCCGGAAGAAAGGTTGGTGATTTCGATGATGCTGTGGACATTCGCAAGCCTCAGGTTCGTGCCGCTTTCCCGCAAGGCCAAGGTGACGTCAATATACTCAGCTCCGGGCCCAACAAGGCCAAACGCCCCTGCCTTCTGTCCGACGGTTGCAGGAATCGCCGGCGGAGAAATCTCATTGTCCTGGCTGGACCTGGCGAATATATCAGAGGCATTCTCTGCAGCAATGCAGGGGAAAATGATGAGAAAAAACACGCCCATGATGAAACCCACCCGCGAACGTATAGCCATATTCATGCAAATACCTGGCATGGTTTATATTTTTTGTCATCTATGGCTGCAGTACGGTACATAACTTTAAAAAACACCAGGGATTTCTTCATGCCATGGCAGGAAAACACGACAGCAAGCCAGACGAGAAGCCACGCCAGTTCCCGCCAGCTGCAGACACTATGGAGTACAGCTACACAGTAAAAATCCCGAAAGACAGGATTGCGGTGCTGATCGGCAAGGAAGGGGAGATCAAGAGGAGTTTCGAGGCAGAATTAGGGACAAGGATAAGCATCGATTCCAAGGAAGGCGATGTCACGATCACTGGCAAGGACAGCCTGAAGATCTACATGCTCAAGGAAGTCATCAAGGCAGTCGCCCGAGGATTTAATCCAGAACTTGCCGAACTGCTCCTGAAACAGGACTATGTGCTCGAGATCATCACCATCACAGACTATGCCAAGAACAAGAACCACATCCCGCGGCTGAAAGGAAGGATCATCGGCACAAAAGGAAAGTCACGCAGGAACATCGAGCACCTGACAGAGACGCACATCTGCGTGTACGGCAAGACCATATCAGTCATCGGCCAGTCAGAATCAGTCACCCTGTGCAAGAAAGCCCTGGAATCCTTGCTGCAAGGCAGCCCCCACTCTTCCGTGTATTCTTTTCTAGAACGGAAGAAGAAGGAGCTGAAGAGGAAAGAGGGAGGATGGTGAAAAGATATTCTGGCATCAGATAAGGCTTCGCTCATCCCGCCAAAAAGAAATATTCCTCGAGCAATATTCTTTGACCCTGCCAATTTACTTGAATTCGAGCTCGACACCGCCGACCCATCGCGCCAGAAGGTTGTAGACCCAGGCAGCACATGCGCCCAGGAGAAAGCCGATGACTGCGTAGACAATCGGAAGGATGATGACAATGGCAAAGCCCATGTTCTTTATCACCTCAATATTGCCTGCAATGTCTCCAGTGGCAGATTCAGGAATATAGCCGATGATCGAGACGATCACCAGATAAAATAATCCTTCGATAAAGCCGACGATGGCCATGATGAGTGCGGCAATCTTCGCATACGACTTGATGCCGACCTTGTTCAGGATGAGCTTCTTTTTTTCTACAGGAATTTGCTTTTTCACAGGCATTTTTCAACCTCCACAGCGGATACATACAGTGATGTTTTTTATACTATAAAAAGTTATTGAAAAAAAGAGAATTATAAGGGTTCTCCAGCAACATACCACGGGCATTCATGACGAGTCTTTCCCAATGAATGAAAGTAGAGCATAGGAACATCTGCTGCCTCGGCTATTGGCCTTTGAATAGTAGGATCAGAGAATGAGATAAAGACCACTCCTTTATTTGGGGCGATGCTTTGTAAAAATTCAATCTCAATCTGGACATACAACTTGACAATATGTTCAAGAGCATAACCTTGCTTAGCCCATAATGAATGTTTTTTCGCAGCATCCATCACTGCTGATGCGAATCCAGGGTTAGAGGATAAAAGTTCTCTTGCTTTTAATCTCGCGTCTAGGTATCCAATATGATTCAAAAAATCATTGTCATTCTTTCCAATCCTAAAATTAGGCCATTGATAGTACTTGAGATACTGCCAACCCATATTCCTTTCCTTGACCAGCTTTTCAAGACTGTTGTTATATGAACATATTGCATCATACCTTTTTCCATTCGCTATATAATGGTGGACATCACAAAAAAGAATGGAAAGATTAAAAAAAAATGCAGTGTCCTTTGCCTGACCCTTCATTTCTGTTCCATGAAAGACAGGTTGCAGCTCATCACGTAAAGCCACTAGCCTATCCAAAGCAACAACATCCATACTATCCGCAATTCCTTTTTCTGACTCTTTGCTCCCTCCCCAGAGA
>JAZDID010000002.1:0-14645 GCA_043805315.1 Nanobdellota archaeon
AGGGAGCAACCCCTGGCGCGTCGCACGCCACCATGGCGCAGGTCCGACGGGGGTTGCCCCCTCCGGGGTGTCGGACAGGGCACTCGAAGCTTCAGCGAAGAGTGCCCGTCTGCCGCCGTGGTGGTGGCGTGCGACATCATAATTTTCTAGTGTTGTATAAATCTTCATTTATTATTCCTTTTTCCGAAAACTTTTTAAGCAGCAGGTTCCAGATACAACTTGTAACGCAGTTTTTGCGGGTGGTTGAACATGGCCAAGAAATTCAAGAACAGGTTTCAGAAGTTCTATTACCTGAACAAGGACAGGATCAACAGGCAGCGCAGGGCGAAATACAAGCTGCACAAGAAGAAAGGGACGTGCGTCAGGTGCAAGAGGAAGACGTTGAAGGGAATCTCCTTCTGCGCGTTCCACAGGAAGAAGCAGAAAGAGTACAACAGCAACAGGTAGAACGCTGTCCAGTGCAGAGTCAGTTGCGATTGTCCGTACTGATGTGAGGAATAGTCTGGAATAAAGGAAGGTGGAATAGTCAGCATGAACGGTCTTTTAAAAGATGTGCCTCATGAGCACCATTTTAGGTTGCAGGGAGGCGGTGAAATACGGAACATGCGTGAGCTCGCGCGCGCCATGAAGCGCATGCCTGACGGCATCTTTTTTTTCCATGCAAATGAGCACAAGAATGATTTCTCCAGCTGGATCCAGGACTGCATCCTGGACAAGAAGCTCGCAGACCAGGTGCGGAGCTGCAAGAGCAGGAAGGAATGCCAGGCAGCGATCACCAAAAGGATGCAGGAGCTCAGCATCATGTACGAGCAGATCTCCAAAGGCGCTGTCGGCGAGGCGAGCATCTTTGACATCATTGACCAGATAGGCAAGGAAAGGCAGAAAGGCCCGTCATCCCCGCAGGATGCGAATTCTGCCGCGACCTTTAATAGGGCTGTCCAGGACGACCTCACGCTGCTTTCTCAGGGCATCTCAGAGGAGAGCTTCCTCAAGGCGTATTTTGATGGCAATTTCATCTCGAATGTCGAAGATCGGAAAGGCCTGGCAGAGATCCTCAACAACCTTGAAAGCCAGGAGATAAAAGATACAGAGGAAGGGCTCAAGCTCTGGGCTGACCAGCACAGCCAGCACAAATTTGAGATGCAGAGCAAAAAGAACAGGTGGAAAAGCAATTTTGTCGACCTGCCGATTTTCAACCATGACCTCAATGAGATAAGCCGTGAAACGGCATTGCCTTTTTTTCCTGACGATGAGCAGGGAAGTCATACGCTGACTGCTGCCCATTTCAGCACGCTTATCCAGGAGCTGAAAGAGAGGGTTGAAAGCAAGAACATCCACGGAGCCAGGCACCTGTTCCAGTTCATCAAGAGCGAGTTTGAGAAGGCACGCCTGGAGAAAAATGAGAAGCAGGAGGTCTTCAGCCAGCTGAAAGGGTTGTTTGATGATATCAAGGGCATACAGCCATAAATGTCGAATTCGAAGAGTTTTTCTTATTGTATTATTTCTAATCAATTAGTTCTCTACTCACCAAGGGGTGGGTGGTGGGGGTTGGCGGTGGGCATGATCAGCAATAGAAGGAGAATGGGATATGAAAGGTTGGGATAATCATGCCATCAGGAAATACACGATCACCGGCAGCATCAGGCAGCCCATGGCCTGCGTCCTTGTCGTCTTGACGATCGCGGGGATCAGGCCGATGGCTGTCGAGCACGCCAGGACGATGAGGCCTATCCATCCAGTGAGAAAAAAGACAAGGGCGGTGACAAACAGGATGATGCTGATGACCAGGAGCTTGTAGTTGACCTTGGTGATCCAGGAAGAGAACGATCGTCCCAAATATAATGAGAGCATGAAGGCAATGCTTCCTGCAATGACTGAGATGACCAGGAAATAGATGATATGCGTCATGGTGACCGTCTGGAGGAGCTGCGCGATGACGATGACCGGCCCGTTCCTCGCCTTGTTGAGCGCTGTCAACGCCACCAAGCTCAGGGAGAATCCTGCGGTGCCGATCGCTCCGAGCAGGACGAGGAAGCCGTAGTCGCCTAGCTTTTTTGTGACCTGCAGCGACATCACTGCCGCAATCGAGGAGGAGAGCCCGGGGAACGTCGAGACAAAGAATGCGGAGAAGTTGCCGGAGAGCAGGGCCTGCAGCAGCTTGGACTTGTCGAGCTTCAGGCTCTTTGTTATGCGCTGTTTTGGGATACGGTTCTTGTCGTTCAGGCTGACGATGAGCGTCGAGATGCCGAAGAGCCCAGAGAGCATCGGGAAGAGCGGGTCCTTCAAGGGGTAGATGTTGAAGGTAATCAGCCCGAAAACACCGCTTAACATGAAGATGTATGCTGCCCATAACCTCTTCCTATCTCGCAGGACCATGTACAGCGCGATCAGCAAGAGCAGCCAGCCCATATAATCCTGAAGAAGAGGATAGAGGAATTTCAGGATAATATAAAACAGGGGAAAGAGAATCACGCTCAGGATGAGCCCGAAATACGCGCCGATGCAGCTCAATTTCACTGCCGTGTACCCCTTGCCTTTCAAGAGATACCGGTGGCCGGGCAGGACTCCCAACGCGGTCTTCTCGTCAGGAGCGCCAAGGAAAATAGAGGGCAGTACATCCAGGAACGTGTGCGTGATACCCATGCTGATGATGAAGCAGGCAAGAGCGAACAAAGAGACATATTTCGAGAGATATGCTGCAGAGGAGAGCAGGAGAACAGAGACTAAGTTTATATGGACACCAGGAGTGAGGCCGGTCACGATGCCTGCGGCTATTCCGAACAATGCTGCAATCAGTATTTCTCCGAACATGTTTTGGGCGGCGCGGGCGGGAATCTCGAAGTCTCGGATGGGCTCATTCGAACCTGTCAGAAATTTCTCTTGGAAATTTCTGATCATGCTCAGAAACCTAAGGTTTCTGACACGCAGGAGACCGGTAAGCCTCACCAAGTCCTGGACCTGGCGCATTACCTGATTCTGCCACCGCGCCTCTGCCCAATGATAATATTTAAATAGTTGAAGCACCTATTGAAATTGACCGGTAAGTCAATGTGAATAATTAACGCAGTGCACCCCCTGATTCTGCCACCGCGCCTCTACCCAAAAAATTTAAATATCCAAACATCACCCACCTATTGTCAGAGGTGGATTCACCAGAGTATCAATCTGGTGCTTTTTTCTTTTTTCTTTCGCATTCATAACCCTTTCTGAGAAAAAAGCTCGTTTTTTTCATGAAAATCGGAATTGTTTCGTCTAGAGACGCAAATATTCTGGTATATGCCTGCTATTCTGAAATATGTTTCCTATGGGCAAATTACATATATCTTCATTCCATCTTCAACACTATGCTTACAGATAAAGATCTCGAGCGCGTCATGGACATTTGTGAGGCAAAGGAATCATGCCTGTATCCGGAGAAGAAAATTCACGATCTTGAGACAGAGATCATACTGCAACTAGGTGAACGGATCATTGAAAGAAAAGACGTTTATTCTGCAGAGAACATGAACTGGCTGGCCAGGAAAATCACCAACACTTACTATTTTCACAGCGGGAAACAGGAGCGAGCCCTCGGCATATTGAAAGCATTGGAAGCACAATACCATATTGTTGCCAATCTGGCAATCGCTGATGCGCGAGCATACCAAGAGAACCAGCATATCGACGATGCCAGCCCCTACAATCCCAATGGTTTTGACCTGCTCGAGCAGTTTCCAGACAAGCCAGAAGTCATTGTCTATCTTGAAGAGGTCTTGAGGACTGAGTATGGCATTCCCCGCTGGCAGGCCATCGAGACCTTATGCAAGATGGACACAGATACAGCACGCAGCTTGTTGGCAGATGTGATGAAAGGAAACTATCCTTCCAAGCATTTCAGTGTCAGCCACGACATCTCGACCATCCGCCATGTCAAAGGCGATGCATTTGTTGAGCTCTATGCAAAATAATCATCCCTTCTTATTGAATTTCCTGATCTCTTCCGCCACAACCTCAGGCTTGTCATTATAGACCTGATAGGTGCCTATGATCTCCACTTCTGCATTTTTCAGAGAGGACAGGTTTTCGCTTTCAAACAGTATCACTGGAAGAGTGCATTCCTGGCTGATCTCCAGGAAGGTTGTTTTTCCATTGGTTGAAATCTTCTCGATCTTCCCAGTGACAGACACCTTGTCTCCTGGCTTTTTCTCAGCGATCTGGTCGATTTTGGTCTCTTCGAGCTTGACTGTCTTTGAAAGGATGAAGAGGATGCTGACGCAGAGGATGCTGGCAGTGAGCGCGATTGCCAAAAGTGTCTTGTCCTGCATGACAGGCATGAAGAAACCAGGATTCATTAACTCTTCTGTTTTTTTTCGCAGGATTTCCGGAGAAGAGGTACTATCGGGCAGAATAAAGGCAGTATCAGGCATATCAAGCATATCAGGCAAATCAGACAGAGAAGGCACACTGTCAGGAGTTCATCCCAGGGCAACTCCTCCCTGGTGCAATACTTTTGCATACATGATGACCAGGAGAAGAATGAGTCCGAGTATCATGATGGCGATGCCAAGGTTCCTGACGTCAAACTCCCGCTTGTATTCCTTTGAAAACAGCTCCCGTTCCATGATGCGCCTCCTTCTTTACTGTGAGAGCAGGTATTTAAAAATCTTTTGAAATACTGGCCAGGCCAAGTCCATTGCGTTCTATTGATTGTTATATTTTGCAGAGGTGAACATTCTGATGCACTCTCATGGGTAGTGGTTGGGGGAGGTGGGTGGGTACAGTCAAATAAAAGGAGGAAGGCGGGGACATTTAGTAAGATGTACTAGTTGACTTAACCTGAAATACTTGACCCGCCTTCATATCTACTTCTAAATGCTTATGGCAGAATCCCCTTTTAAGTCTTGTGAATCTGGCTAACGATAACTTTTTAAATCACTCTCTGTTTTTATCGCTGAGCTATGATGGCAAAAAAGGCGAAATCAAGGGGTGAGTCTCTCTCTGCAGCAGCCTCATCTGTTTCAAAACCAGAGATCAAACCAGAGATCAAGAATGATTTCACTTTCAAGACCACCAAAGATATGGAGGTTCCCAAGACTATCATAGACCAGGTCATTGGCCAGGACGACGCAGTCAATGTGATCAAGAAGGCATCTGTCCAGCGAAGGCATGTCCTCTTGATTGGAGAGCCAGGCACTGGCAAGAGCATGCTTGGGCTCGCCCTGGCAGAGCTTCTTCCCAAGGAAAAGCTCATGGATGTGCTCGCATTCCCGAACCCGAATGACGAGAACCAGCCGCTTATCCGCACTGTTCCTGGAGGAAAGGGCCGCGAGATCGTGATGAAGTCCAAGATTGAGAATGCGAAGATGTTCAAGAACCAGAACCTGGTCTTCATCCTCATCATCCTTCTCACGACCGTCATCCCATATTATCTGTGGAAGACGCATGCATTTTCAGAGCAGGAGACTGCGAACGCGATCATCTATGCCGCATCCTTGGTGACAGGGATATTCTTCATCGTCGGATTCCTGATCTTCATCAACTTGGGCAAGCGGATGCAGCCGAAAGCCCAGATCCCAAAAGTCATCGTCGACAATTTTGACAAGAAGCACGTGCCGTTCTATGACGCGACCGGAGCCCATGCAGGCGCGTTGTTAGGTGATGTCCTCCATGACCCGTTCCAGTCTGGTGGTCTGGGGACGCCAAGCCATGAACGCGTCGTCGCAGGCCTGGTGCACAAGGCGCACATGGGAGTCCTGTTCATCGATGAGATTGCGACATTGGAGCCCGCGACCCAGCAAGAGCTCCTCACGTCATTGCAGGAGGGCAAGTACGCTATCACCGGCCAGAGCGAGAGGAGTGCGGGCGCGATGGTGCGCACAGAGCCAGTCCCGTGCAGCTTCATCCTTGTCGCAGCTGGAAATTATGAGACCGTCAAGCACATGCATCCTGCGCTGCGTTCCAGGATCCGGGGTTATGGCTATGAAGTCTATATGGAAGATACATTCCCTGACACCAAAGAGAACAGGATGAAGATCGCCCGTTTTATCGCCCAGGAGGTTGTCAAGGACAAGAAGATTCCCCATTTTACCAGGGAAGCTGTCGAGTACATCGTCGAACAGGCCCGCAAGCGCGCGAACAGGAAGGATCATCTCACCCTGAGGCTCAGGGAGCTTGGCGGCTTGATACGCGCTGCAGGGGATGTCGCCGCCGATGAGAAGGCAGAGGTCGTGGACAAGAAGCACATCCTGAAGGCAAAGCAGATCGCACGGACATTGGAGCAGCAGATCGCGGACAAGTATATCGAGCGCAAGAAGGAATACGAAGTGATTGTCACCTCTGGCAAGAAGGTCGGGCGCGTGAACGGCCTGGCTGTCATTGGTGGAGAGGACGCGTATTCTGGCATCATCCTTCCTATCGAGGCAGAAGTCACTCCTGGCGGCAAGGAAAGCGAGATCGTCGCTACCGGAAAGCTCGGCGAGATCGCCAAAGAAGCTATCAAGAATGTGACTGCCATTATCAAGAAGTATTTTGGCACTGACATCAAGGGAAAATATGATATTTATGTCCAGTTCCTCCAGACCTATGAAGGTGTCGAAGGTGATTCTGCGAGCATCGCCGTGGCTACTGCGATCATCTCTGCACTCAAGCAGGTTCCGGTGAAGCAGGACCTGGCCATGACCGGTTCATTGTCTGTACGCGGGGAAGTCCTTCCCATCGGTGGGGTGAGCGCGAAGGTTGAGGCGGTCATCGACGCAGGCATCAGGAAAGTGCTTGTTCCCAAGAGCAACATGAAGGATATCATCATCGACAAGGACAGGCTCTCCAAGATCGAAATCATCCCGGTCACAACAATCGGGGAAGTGCTGGAAAAGGCATTGGACTGGAAAGGGAAGGAGAATGTCTTGCGGATGATCCGCGGAAGCAAGAAATAACGACCTCCTGAGCAATCCAGGACTGATCGATAATGAAAATCAAAGAATGAAAAGAAACGCTCACGAGATTAAGAAATTTATCTCCACCGCACATTCACATCATCAGTCCTCTCGTATGGCCTAATTGCGCTCTCCTTGATCTTCATCCGCACTCCTGCCTTGTGCATCAGATAGCCTGTCCAGGCGATCATCGCCGCATTATCAACATTATACTGGTTCGGCAAGCTATAGCTCTTCGCTTTCCTTTCTGTGCACATGATGCTGCACATCTCCTGCAGCCGTTTGTTGCATGCGACTCCTCCTCCAAGCAGCAATTCCTTTTTTCCGCAGTGCGCCAGGGCCCGCTCAGAGACCTCGACGAGCATGGCAAAGCTTGTTTCTTGGACAGCAGAGCAGAGATCTGCGATGAAATCCGCTGATAATGTTCCTTTTTCCTTTTTCTCCTTTTCGATCATGGTGCGCAAGAGCGTGTACATGCCAGAGAACGAGACATCCATGCCCTTGACTGCATACGGCAACTTGATGTATGTTGTTCCTTTCCTAGCGTGCTCCTCTATCTGTGGCCCTGCAGGAAATCCTACTCCCAACCTGCGGCCGAAGCTGTCGAGGAAATTTCCGATACCCATGTCCAGGGTCTCGCCGAAAACCCGGTACTTTCCTCTGTCATACGCTATCACCTGGGTGTTTGCGCCGCTGGCGTACAAGAGCACAGGCTCCTTGCACGGAGTGAGCAGGCTTCCTATCTCCAGGTGGGCGATGCAGTGGTTCACGCCGATGAGCGGCTTTTTATGAATGAGGCTGATGCTCCGGGCGACTGTCGCTCCTATGCGAAGGGTGTTCCCGAGGCCTGGCCCTTGGGAGAATGCGACAAGATCGATATCCTGTAGCCGGATATTTGCTGTGGCCAATGCCTTTTTCAGGACAGCATCAAACACCTGCATATGGTGCTGTGCGACCTCTCCAGGTATCATTCCTCCTGAGGCTGAACTGAAGGAATCTATGATGTTTGAGAGCACCTTTTTTCCATCCAGCACAGCTATGCCGAAGGTGTGGGCTGTTGACTCGATGCCAAGGACGATCATTCCACTGCAGAAAAGAATTGAGCATATATAAATGTATCTTGCATTTTTTCGTTTCAAGTTCTTGCGTTTCATTTTTCCATAAACTTTTTAAAGCCCCTGCTGGTTTTCGATGCATGGCGACGCAGAAGGATGCATTCCTCAGCAAAGTGAAGACTGCAGGCGCGAACATCGACCTCTCTCTTGTCAGAAAAGCGTATGAGTTCTCCCAGAACGCGCATAGTGGCCAGAAGCGGAAGAACGGCGCTGATTTCTTTTCTCATGTCGAGAATGTCGCCCTGCTCGCGCTGAAGTACTCTCCGGACACTGAGAGCGTGTGCGCGGCATTGCTGCATGATGTCGTCGAGGACACGAACATACCTCTGGAGACAATAGAGAGAGAATTCGGCAAAGGCGTCTCTTTCCTTGTTGACGGCCTCACCAAGATAGAGGCAAAGAAGAGCAGGAAGACCAACAAGCAGCTGACAGTCAAGAAAGTCATCAGGTTCGGCCAGAAGGATCCAAGAGTGTTCACGCTGAAGTTCGTGGACAAGCTTGACAACCTGAACACGATCTACGTCCACCCGAAAGAAAAGCAGGTCGAGATTGTGAACGAGCTGAAAACACTGTACATCCCCTCTGCGCAGAAGCTCGGGCTGAAGATGATTGAGGAAGAGTTCACAAGGCAATATAGCAAGTATAAGAAGAAATTAGGGATGTGACCAGCGCGAACCAATCGAGTTGAGACCATGCGGGACTTCTCATTCTTTTGAGAGCATATATGCATTGCTGAGAGAGAAAAAGTTATACGCTGTGAGGCAGTTGTTATTCGAATATGATGATATCTACTGGAAATCTTGCATAGAGTATAGAACAATCTAAAGATAATAAAAAAAAAGAAAACAATGTAACAAAGATGAAAAATACCATGCAAACACACCGCAAACCTGAGTAAATGTTTCCGAACGGTTAGTAATCGCAGGCTGAACTCCTCGTTGCCTTGGAGCGTACACCCCGATCCTATCAAGCCGATCTTCTATCGGAGTTCGTAATGTCTCTTTTCGAGGTGGGTTTCATGCTTAGATGCTTTCAGCATTTATCCCTTGTCGCGTAGCTGCCCGGCCTACCTTGTCAGATAACCGGTCCACCAGAGGCGACGAACCATCGTTCCTCTCGTACTAAATGTTCCTTCCTCTCAGACATTAGGCATTCCCAGTAGATATTAAACAAACTGCCTCACAGCGTTCTGAACCCAGCTCACGATCCCTTTTAACGGGTGAACACCCCCACCCTTGGCCGCCTACAGATCCAACAAAACAAGTGCTTGTTGGAATTCTGCACGGCCAGGATAGGAAGAGCCGACAGCGATGTAGCAAGCCGCGCCGTCGATAGGAGCTCTCGGGCGCGACAACTCTGTTATCCCCGGAGTAACTTTTTGGTCAACACCAGCCCCCATCCAAGGAGCACTGATGGATCGTTAGGCCAAACTTTCGTTTCAGAAACCCATCTTATTAGGGTTACTGTCAGGCTGGCTTTTGCCCTTAAACTCTACAGCGGATTTCTGACCCGCCTGAGCCAACCTTTGGTCACTATAGATACATTTTCTACAGTGTGCCACCCCAGCCAAACTGTCCACCTATGGCTGTCCCGATTTGGTGAGCGACGTAAACTTCAGAGAGTAGTGTTACATGATCGTCTAACCTTTCAGCTTACGCCTAAGGCTCAAACAACTCCTACTTACGCTATACAATGGACTTCACGCCACAACCACAGGCTACAGTAAAGTTTCACGGGGTCTTCACTTCCCACTGGAAATCTCTGGCCTTTGCACCAGACAGGATGTTCGGAGGGTTCCAGCTAGGGACAGTGGAGATCTCGTTACGCCATTCATGCAGGCCGTCAATCAAACGGCAAGGCATTTCGCTACCTTAAGAGAGTTATAGTTACCCCCGCCGTTTATCCGCTCTTAGCCCGGTTGGACCCAGGTTTAAAGTACGGATGCTGGGCAGACGTCACCGACTATACTCACCCTTTCGGGCTTAGCAGTCAGTTGTGTTTTTGTTAAACAGTCGGACCTCCTTTGTTATTGCACCTTACAATCGCGCCTATGCAGGCACGAGAGTAGGGACCACTTATGCCGAAGTCACGTGGCTAATTTGCCGAGTTCCCTTAGCTAGATTTTCCCTTCACACTTTAGGCTTCTCACCTAGGGGCACCGGTGCCGGATCTGGGTATGGATACACAGGATCTTTCCCTGTTCCCTTTTCACGGGCTTCGGGCATCAGCTGAACCTGCCTTAAGGCAGGCTATTCCTGGAATTAATCTCCTTCTCATCATAACGATACTCTAGAGATGTGCTCCAGTTAGCAACCTTGATCAGTTGTCAGCCTAGCCACAAGCGTCAGGAACAAGGCTTGTGTTGCCACGCATACCTGTGCAGTACACGAATATTAACGCGTTTCCCTTTCCCCAAGCTCATCCTATGGCTTGAGTTAGGATCAACTAACCCTTGACTGATTTTCATTGTCAAGGAACCCTTGCCCTTTCAGTGGCACTGATTCTCACAGTGCTTTGGTCTTACTCTCACCAGGATTCTCATTTCCGGCAGGTCCACGCATCCTCTCGAACGCGTTTCTTGCCTGCCAGAACGCCAGCCTATCGCACATCTTTTAGATGGCCCATAGTATCGGTAATCGATTTAGCCCCGTCCATTTTAGACGCTTGCAACCTTGACAAGTAAGCTGTTACGCACTTTTTAAAGGGTGGCTGCTTCTAAGCCAACCTCCTCGCTGTCTTGGGCTGCAAACAATCTTCACCCGTTCACACTTAATCGACATTTTGGGACCTTAACTATGGTCTGGGTTGTTCCCCTTTCGCGACTCACCCTTACGGCGAGCCGCCGTCTCCCGGCTTCTGCGACGTCACAACATTCGGAGTTGGACAGAAGACCAAGCCCTTTCGGGCCTTAAACCTTCAATCCGTGTCTCTACCGCTATGACTGTCTCAGCCGAGGCTTGACTGCGGCCAACTTGGGCTGGAACCAGCTATCACCGGACTCGATTGGCTTTTCACCCCTAGTCCAAAGTTAGAAGAACACTTGCACGTAGAACCTCTTCAGGCCTCCACCCGGTATTACCCGGACTTCACCTTACCCTGGATTAGATCGCCCGGCTTCGGGTCATATCCAAGTGACTGATGGCATTTTCATACCACGCCCCTCATTGCTTGCGGGCTTTTGGTTTCCCTTCGGGTTCTCTTCTGCAGATTACCCTTGCCACTCAGATAAACTCCCTGGCGCGTTATTCAGAACGAACGTAGCACATTGCTGCGCTACTCACTATCACTATTAGGTTTCAAGATCTTTTGACTCCCTGTTAAGGGTTCTTTTCAGCTTTCCTTCACAGTACTGTTTCGCTATCGGTCTCAATGCGTATTTAGGGTTGGAAGTTGATGCCTCCCGCATTCGTACCCCATATCCGAGGGGCACTACTCTGGATACTGCCAAAATCCCTTTCTCCCATCCTACGGGGCTGTCACCCTCTCTGGCACTCCTTTCCAGGAGACTTTGGCCAGAAGAAAGTAGGATAAAAGGCAGTCCGAACACCACATGCCCGCCATGTTACCATGGAGGATTCGGTTTGCCCTATGCTCGTTTCAGTCGCCCTTACTAAGAGCATGCCTGTTGGTCTCTTTTCCTGCAGGTACTAAGACGTTTCAATTCCCTACGTTTGCTATCCTTCCGGATATAATGTGAAGTCACATTAGGAGATCCAAAGGTCAAAGGCTACATGCGCCTCGCTTTGGCATTTCGGTGCGTGTCACGTCCTTCTTCGCCGATTGAGCCAAGCTGTCCACCTAATAGCAGACCATTCACCTAGGTTTGTCTGGTGTGTTTGCATGGTTTCATCAAACATGAAATGTGTGAGTTGGCCTCCAATTGTTCTGGAGGTATCATGTTCTCTTCCTTGCCATACGACAAGAGTTACTTGCCGTATGGACATTGATTCAATGAATAGGATATGGACTCGTCGGGAAATTCAAACAAATAATCAAATTTGTTCTTTGAACCCGAGGCCCCCCGCTTGCAAAGCGGATGCTCTACCAGGCTGAGCTACGAGCCCATGAGCTCGATTTGAATGTGCTGTTATGAAATATACAGGCAAGAAAAAAATTCTGACAATAATAATTTATTGCACTATTTATAAAAAAAAAGGAGGTGATCCAGCCGCAGGCATACGTGAACAAGTTCACGAGGCCATGCGCCTGTCTCTTCGAATTTGCATCCGAAGGGACATCACTGTCCTTTATAAAAAAAAAGGAGGTGATCCAGCCGCAGGTTCCCCTACGGCTACCTTGTGACGACTTAACCCACCTCACTGAGCTTAGATTCACTCTATTTAAGGTAGAGTTTACCTAAACACTGCTCGGTTGGTTTGACGGGCGGTGTGTGCAAGGAGCAGGGACATATTCACCAGACCATGATGAAATCTGATTACTAGGGATTCCAACGTCATGAGGGTGAGTTACAACCCTCAATCTGTACTAGGGCTGAGGTTCGAGGTTTAGCTTCACCTTTCGGTGTTGCATCCCATTGTCTCAGCCATTGTTGCGCGCGTGTAGCCTAGAGGATTCGGGGCATACAGACCTACCGTAGCCTGCACCTTCCTCCAGGTTTCCCTGGCAGTCTCTACAATGTGCTCAGTCCCGATCACGGCTGTTAGCAATTGTAGATACAGGTCTCGCTCGTTGCCAGACTTAACTGGACACTTTACAGCACGAGCTGACGACGGCCATGCACCACCTCTCGGCTCGTTGGGTAATGTCTTCAGCATGACCTTCATTCTGCCGGCGCCTCTAGTAAGGTTCTCTGCGTTGAGTTAGATTAAACCGCACGCCGCACCCCTTGTGGTGCTCCCCCGCCAATTCCTTAAAGTTTCAGTCTT
The DNA here is from genome assembly GCA_043805315.1 of Nanobdellota archaeon. GTDB lineage: Archaea > Nanobdellota > Nanobdellia > Woesearchaeales > JAHJEM01 > JAHJEM01. The sequence goes on from JAZDID010000002.1 coordinate 12,913, forward strand.
GCGACCGTACTTCCCAGGTGGTGAGCTTAACAACTTCTTTTCGACACTGCATATTCCCGAGGAATATGCAACACCTTGCTCACAGCGTTTACGGCTAGGACTACTCGGGTCATTAGCAAATCTTTGCCATACGGAAAACATTGAACAATAATTGCAGCTGTATGTGCGAACGACAATCATCGTTCCGCGGGATTCACGAAGTGATATCCCGCATTGCATGCTTTCTATCAAATCTTTTGCAAAGATTTGTATCTAATCCGGTTCGCTCCCCTAGCTTTCGTCCCTCACCGTCAGATCCGTCCTGGTAAGATGCCTTCGCCATTGGTAGTCTTGCGTGGATTATCACATTTTACCGTTCCCCACACAATACTTCTTACCCCTTCCGGTCTCAAGCCTGGCAGTTCCTCCTGCACGCTGTTCGGTTAAGCCGAACAATTTCACAAGAGATTTACCAGACCGGCTACGGACGCTTTAGACCCAATAAACGTGATTGCCACTTGTGGCGCTGGTGTTACCGCGGCGGCTGGCACCAGTCTTACCCACCACTTATTCGCCAAGGATCTTGCTCTTGACAAAAGCCTATGCAATGCATAAGCACTTGGGATCCCCTTCTCACACTTTCGTGCATTGGAAAGTTTTCGTAACTGCTGCACCCCGTAGGGCTGGGACCAGTATCTCAGTGTCCCTCTCAGGGCTACCACTCTCATGGCCCTTACTGATCTTTGGTTTGGTGGGCCATTACCCCACCAACAGCCTAATCAGCCGCCGGCTCATCCTACGGCGCGAGTTTAAGGGATTGGTCATTCCAGAGCCAATCCCCTATTGAGTATTATCCTCAGTTTTCCGAGGTTATCCTCAACCATAGGGCAGATTACCGACGTGTTATTGAGCATTTCGCCGGCCTTGCGGCCTGACTTGCATGTCTAAGTCGAATCCCAATAGCAGCAACCTCCCGCAGGATCAACGGGTATTGACAGAATACGCCAGAACAATGTTCCGTGTATTGATCCTGTGTACAAGACAATTAGGTCTTTAAGGAATGCTTGTCTAGAACCTTTTTTCTTGCCTATATACTTGATATTCTTTTATCAAGCATGAGTTTTTCGCATACTCAACCCTCTTGTCGAGGATTGCGTATGGATCCAGAATGGCGACGATGCGTACAGGCAACGGTTCGTGCCTGGATGGTCATTGAACGCCTATGATGGGGCGCTCTTCTGTAAGAGAATACGTTGAAATTACAGGTTATTTAAATAGTTAACTGATTTCAGACCAGCCCTCTCTCTATCGCCGTGTACAATGCAAGCTGTGTCGAAGCATCGTTTAATGTTCCTTTTTTTACGTATGCCCTGATCTTCGCTTTGGCTATCTTGATGAGTTCGACCTCTTCTCCCGGATCCTCTTTTTTCTGTTTCGTGTCGATGCTGATGCCCTGCATGAATACTATATGCCCCCGGGAATTGATCAGGCTCGGCACAAGATAGAATTTTCCCAAGTACATGGATTTCTTGGCTGTGATCCCGCATTCTTCCATAATTTCCCGTTTTGCAGCGTGCAGAGGAGTCTCGCCTGGCTCGATGAATCCCATGGGCAGGTTGATATGGTCTTTCATGATGCCATGACGGTATTCTTTCACAAAGATGATATCCTTTCCGTCGTCAGCGATAACTACGACGTAATTCTTCTTCACAATGCGGTAATAGCCTCTGATAAGATGCTTTTTCGCGGTCATG
>JAZDID010000003.1:0-4939 GCA_043805315.1 Nanobdellota archaeon
CTTGTCTGATTTCTTCTGGCCTGGCTTGCGGAAAAGAGGCATATGATCATCTGTGCAAGAGGAATATTAAAAAGTTTGTGATTGAGAGCAATAAGAATCAATAAAACATTTAAACCTCCCGACGCTCTTCACCCTCATGAAAGGAAAAGATCCTGGGGAAAGGTTCGTCTACTTGCCTCACACTGCAGACTGCATGTTCCAGGCATATGGCAAGACAATAGAGGAAGCATTTTGCAATGCAGTCCTTGCCATGACGAATTATCTCACGCCAGTCGACAAGATCCCTGCAAAGATGTTCAAGAAGGTCTCTGTCTCTGCAGCAAGGCGTGAGACTTTGCTCTACGATTTCCTTGAGCAGATCCTCTACTTCATCGACGCAGAAGGATTCCTTTCCTCAACCGTGCAGAAGCTCAAGATCACGCTCGCAGGCGGAAAATACCATCTCATCGCGACCATCGGCGGCGACAGCTATAAGGACTACGAGCTGCATGGCGACATTAAAGCGATTACGTACAGCGACATGCTCATCAAGGAAGAAAAAGGGAAATGGATTGTGCAGGTGGTGCTGGATATATAGATATTCACTTATACGGCACAATCCGTAAACTTTCCCCGCCTGACTTCGACAGCTTCTTCAGCCGCTTGACTTCCTCGAGTTCGTCGTCTGTCTTGTCGAACTTGACCTGGACATAGTCTGTGTAGAAATTCGCTGGTTTCTTGCCGTTCGACCGTCTCGGCTGCTTCTTCAGCGCGTCATATACGTCTCCTGCAGGCACAGCAGGTTGTGTGCTGCCCATCCGCTCAGTTATTGTGTTGATGTTTGTCGTCGGCAGTGCTTGCTCTGGCTTTGGCATTTCTTGAACAGGCTGTATCTGCATTTCTTCCTGAGACTCACTGTCAGCTTCCTCTGCTGCGCTGGCAAGCAGGTCAGAGGCAGTCGGCGCAGCTGCTTGCACGGCAGGTTGCATGGTGAATGTTTGCTCAGGCATGCCTGTCTGTATCGGCTGGTTTGCAGGCATGTCGAACATGTTGAATATGCCTCCTTCAGACGGCTTTTCAGGAGCTAGTGTCGGATATTGCTCTTGGCCAGGTAATATTGTTTGTTGAGAAATGGGTTGCTGTGCAAGAGCCTGCTCTCCCAGCCAGATCTGCAGGAAATCCACTATCTTCTTGATCTCTTCCTTGGAATCCCTGCTGGTGTCGATCTTTATTTCCATCGTAAAAATGCGACCTCGACCTCGAACTGGTCGTGCGTCGGGTATTCTGTGACTATGGCTGAACTATTATTTAAATGTTTATGAATTTTCTCCAGGAGCCAGGGAGCAATGAGGATGCGGAGCTTCTGGTCGTCAACAGTGATGTATTGTTTCAGGACATGATGCTCTTTCATGATCTTCTTGCGTAAGAGCGAGAGTTTTTTGATGATCTTTCCCTTTGCCTTCTTGTCCTGATTGATCCGTGCGATCCTTTTCCGATATCCCGCGCCGGGCACGATGTCATCGTAGATCGCCCCCCGCACCAAGAGCCCTTCATTAGTCACAACATCGAACAGTTGTGCGATGTTCTTTGCTCGTTTCTTGATCCTGTTCGCCAATTGCACCCTGTCCTTCAATGTCGCAGAGCAGTAATGCGCAGCAAGGTTCTTTGTGGCGCAGTACTTGACCAGCTCTTTTCCGAGATGCTCTGAGCCGCGTATGCCGTAAGAAAGCCTGTTCTTTGTCCTGAAACCCTTCGCGCCGACCTTGCTCACCTTGTTGTCTGCAGTCTCCAGCTCGTTCAGGTTGAGAAAGTCGATGGGGATCGCTGAAATATAGTCGATGAGCATCTTGTAATTGGCTTTTTTTCCCGGGATGACTGGCACCTCGACGCCGACCTTCCAAGAATATTTTTTCGCGAGTATTATTTTTTTCCAATCTTCTTCTTTCTCGATATCAGGATGGAAGCGTATCTCGTCCAGGCCTGCGGAATAAAGAGCATGGAGCCTCTTTTCATTCACCAATCTCAAAGGGGTATAGAGGTGGATATGGAACCTCTTGCCAAACCGTTTCTTCAGCAGCCGTATCCATCGTGTTGTGCGCTGTAGTGTTACAAGCGGGTCTCCGCCTGTGATCCCCGCACCTTTCGAGCTGCAGAATTCAATCTCCTTGAAGAGCTTCCTGATGTCCTTGCCGACTTCCCACTCGTTCGCGAACACGACATCCCTGCCGTACTTCTGGTCAGAGAGCGGGCAGTAGTAGCAGCCCTGGCCGCAGAGCCCGGTGATGAACAGGACAGTCTTCTCGCCGCGGACGCATTGTTGGCAGCCTTCTGCAAGCATTCCTGCTGCATAGGAATACTGCTTGGTGTTATACGCCTTCATCAATCTCAATCACCTCAAGTGTATCTCGAGCACGTCGTCATCCTTCATGACATGTTTCATTGTGAGGCGCTGTCCTGGGAACTTGGCTGACTTTCCCCACACGCGGCAGAACTTGAACTTGGTCACAAAATCCTTATGCAGCTTGTTGCACACGTCCTCAACAGTGCACTGCGCGAACATGATCAAGGGTATGTCCAGGTCAGCCTCCTTTCCTGGCTGCTTCAGGTAGATCCGGATGAACCTGAGCTTCTGGAAGATGAGCTCTTTCAGCTCGTCGAGGTGCTCTTTCTGCTCTGCACTGATTTCGAGGTCACTGCGCACTGCCTTCTTGATTTCCTGAAGCTTCTGCCAGGAGACTGTGTCAATCTTGTTCAGCACGGTGATCGCAGGCATGTACTTCTTGTTCTCCTCAATGCAGTCAATGAGCTGATCGTCAGTGATGTCCTCCCTGATTAATACTTCTGCGTTGTTGATCCGCATCTCCTTGAGGATGCCGGTGATAGTCTCGTCGTCAAGCCGTGTCAGCCGCACGGTCTTGCCGATGCGCACGCCGTCCTTGGCTGTCTTGCGTATTCGGACATCTGGCTTGCGCTGGTTGAGCCGTATGCCTGAATCATAGACTTCCTTTTTCAAAATAGGCAGCTGGCCAGGGCTGTTGACGTCAATTAAGAGGATGGCGAGGTCTGCATTCCTCATGACTGCAAGAACTTCCTTGCCTCTTCCTCTCCCTGTGGCAGCGCCGCGCACCACGCCTGGCACGTCGAGAACTTGGATCTTCGCATGCTTGTACTCGAGCAGGCCAGGAATGCATTTCAGGGTCGTGAAGTCGTAGGCTGCGACCTCAGAATGCGCATTCGTAATTCCGTTCAATAATGTGGACTTGCCGACGCTGGGAAATCCTAAGAGAATGACTGAGCCATCCCCTGTTTTCCGGACTGCATAGCCTTCTGTCTTTCCTTTTTTCGAGCTGCGCAGCTCCTGCTTCTCCTTGAGCTGGGCGAGCTTTGCCTTCACCAATCCGATATGGTGCTGCGTGCGCTTGTTGTACTTGGTATTGGCAAGCTCTTTCTCGATCTCAAGGATCTGGGCTTCGTACTCGACCATGCACCAAAAGAATAAAAAGAGGTTTATAAATGTATAGAAATCTCTAGAAGTAATTGTTCTTCTTGAAATAATAATATAGCAGCCCCACAGAGACTACCATCAGGCCTAATGCCCAGAGATAGCCGTATGTCCACCCGATCTCCGGCATGTGCTTGAAGTTCATTCCGTACAGGCTTGCGATGAAGGTCGGTATCAAGACCAGGGATCCCCAGGCAGTCATCTTCTTGATGGTCGCGTTCAGGTTGTTCGAGACAGCACTCAGGTAGATCTCAAGCGCTCCGGAAAGGATGTCCCTGTTCGTGGTCACCATGTCGATGAGCTGGACAAGGTCATTGTAGAGGAAACGGAAGTCTATCGACCTGCTCTGGTCAAAGTTGCGGACAATGCCTTTCTCGATGCCGATCACCATGTCCCTGTTCGCGATCAGGGACTTATGCAGGTAGATCAGTGACATCTTGAGCTTGAACAATATCTTTGTAGTCTTTCCTCGGTGAAGGCTGAAGACCTGGTCCTCGAACTCATTGATGTGGTTCTCGATCTCATCCATGATGTAGAAGTAATCGTCGATGATCTCCTCGAGCACGCGGAGCAGGACTGCGGTTGTCCCTTTCTTCAGCAAATCTTTTTTCAGGTCGTAATGGAGCTTCAGGAAGTTTTCCATGCCTGCAAAGTCATGCTTGGCGCAGAAAAGGATGAGGTTTTTGGAGACAAATGCAGAGAACGAGAAGGTGTGGACCTGCCGCTCTCGCCTGACAGGCGTCCTGAATATGATATGGGAATAGTGCTCGATCTCCTGGACAGTCGACCGTTGCCGTTCGTCATAGCCTTTTTCAAGCACATCCAGGGGAATCAGGAGTCTCTGGGAAAGCTCTTTCATCTCATCCGGTCCAGGATCAAGGGAATAGATGACCTTGGTGCACTCGAACTGGATATGTGCTAAGCTGGATTCAGAAATACTGTCTGTGCCGGGATTGTATTCCAATATTTTGAGCATCAGGCAGCCATGAACAAAAAATCAATATAAATCTTTATAACCACTCAAGAATACACCTTATTCATTCCTCTTCTTCCTCAAAGGATTTCTCGTATGCCTCATCCCCTGACGCGGGTTCAGGCTCGTCGCTGCTTTTGTCATAGCCTTCCATGAACGCCTCTTCCTCTGAGCTTATCTCGTCATTCTCGATGAGGTCATCCCGTCCTTTGTCGTCGTAGACTTCGTCGAATGATCCTTCCTCATTTGCCTCTTTCTCTTCTGCCATGCATAGCCCTCTTCACGACTAGATGATTGTTTAGCCTGTCCTTCAATGGGGGGTTTATATAGTTTTCGATTCTCTGGGCTTCATCCAATAATTAATTAAAGTCTTACTTCTAGGATGAAAATCTATGGGCAAGCCGAATATTCGGCTCAACCCACAGATTGACTCGATTCGTAATCGAGTCTTGTTAGAGAAGGCGCTTGGATTGCTTCTTTCATGC
>JAZDID010000004.1:0-5428 GCA_043805315.1 Nanobdellota archaeon
GCATGAAAGAAGCAATCCAAGCGCCTTCTCTAACAAGACTCGATTACGAATCGAGTCAATCTGTGGGTTGAGCCGAATATTCGGCTTGCCCATAGATTTTCATCCTAGAAGTAAGACTTTAATTAATTATTGGATGAAGCCGTGAAAGGCGAAAAATATTTAAATGAAATGATGGATGTAACTATCTATGCCTGAATTACCTGGCGGAATTTTCGATTGGTTTAGAGCCAAAGTTCCAAATGTATCCAAGCAGGACTTGTCCTATTTACAGCAAAATGCCCAAAAGGATGTCCGGCTGCTGAAAGAGCTGAAAGATGTCCAGGAGAGTATTGGGAAAGGATTGATGAGCGAGATCAAGCTCGAGCTCTTCCATTATTCAAATTGGTTCAAATTTGATAAAGACACCAGTTCTAATGTGTGGGGCTTTTCTGAAGTCGAGTACACCTTCTCGAAACGCGTCAAAGAGGACGGCAATAAGGGGAGGAGAAAAGAGGAGCAGAATCAGCCGCTCTCGATAACAGTCATCCTCAATGGAAAAGATAGAAACAACCAAGAAATCAACGTGAAAGCATACAAGATCACAATCGATCTCATGAAAGTCGGGGAAGAATTCCTTGTCGAGTTTTTCCCGCCGGTAAATCTGAAGAAATCCTTCACGAATGTGAAAGACGCTAAGGAGTTTATATTTCAGATAATGCATGCAGTCTTGCATGGGAAAAAAGTTAGTTTATAGAGACATGTTATCAATGGATGTTTGTCCTGTTTTCACGAAATCATTGATTGCACTTCAGGTTTTTTCTGAACATGAAAAATTGAGAATGCTAGTGCGGCGCAAATCTTATAAAGGTTCAAGAAATCTTTGCGTGTATGCGATACGCGATCAAGGAAAGGCTTGAGGACTTCATTGTCGAGGAAGTCCTGCCTGCTGGCTTGCTCAGAGAGAAGGGCTCTTATGCCATCTTCCTCCTGGAAAAGAAAGGAAGGAATACAGAAGATGTGCTTGGAGAGATGGCCAAAGTCCTGCATGTCCAGAGGAAATACCTTGGCTATTGCGGAAACAAGGACCGGAATGCGGTGACCAGGCAATATGTTTCCGTCCGCAAGGATCAGGTTGCCAGCATGGATAAGGCAGTCTTGAAAGTCAATGCGCTCAGGAATGTCGGCATTACGCCGCATGGTTCTGCTGAACAGCCCTTGTCTCTCGGAGACTTGGAGGGGAACCGGTTTTCGATAATTGTCAGAGGGCTGAAGAAGACATTTGACTCAGAATCTTTCCAAAAGATGGCAGAGAGAGCTGTGGAGTTCATTCCTAATTATTTTGACGAGCAGCGGTTCTCGAAGAACAATGCGGCAATAGGAAAGCTCCTCGTTCACAAGCAGTTCAAGGATGCGACAATGCTCATCTGCAGCGCAGAAGGAACATATGAGCAGCAAATCAAAGCATATCTCCAGGATCAGAGGCATAAGAACGACTCTGTTGGGGCCTTGCAGCTCATCCCGAAGAAGACCTTGCAGCTCTTTGTCCATGCCTACCAGGCATATCTCTTCAACGAGACCCTTTCTCGTGTGCTAGAAAGAAAGGCCGGCAAGAACAGTCTGAAAAGCGTCCCGTATTCTCTGGGAAGGTTTGTATTTTTGAAGGAACTCACTGAACAGCGTATGACATTTCTTAAAAAAGGATGTGCAGGAAAACACGTCCCGCTCATCGGATTTGACATGCGGTGGGATGAGTGCGATGGAGAGCTGCAGAAGATTCTCCAGAAGATCATGAGACGAGAAGGCATCACTGAACGGGAGTTTATCATCCGCGAGCTGCCCTTTCTGACGAGCGAAGGAGGCACGCGCAGCTTGTTCATCTCGATAACTGATTTCAAGATCGAAGGTCCGGAACCTGACGAAATTCATCCGGGGAAGAAGAAGGTTCTGCTTTCGTTCTTTCTGGCAAAGGGAAGCTATGCCACGATCGTCATCAAAGGAGTATTCTTATAGATTCTTGTTCAGCATGACCTTGATGTCCCTGAACACTTCGGCAATGTCCTGGCTGCCGTTGATGATCTTGAGGATCCCTTTTTTCTTGAGGAGCTCGAGGATCGGCTGGGTCTGCTCGTGGTAGATTTCAAGACGTTTCAGCAAGGCGTCTGGCTCGTCGTCCTCCCGCAGGTAGAGCTCTCCGCCGCAGGCATCGCAGATGCTGTCTTTTTTCGGCTTGTGGTAATTGATATGGAAGTTTGAGCCGCATTTCCTGCAGACGCGCCTGCCTGATATCCGCTCGATTGATTCATCATCAGAAATTTCAATGTCAAGGGCAACGTCGATGGCAGTGAACTCGAACATGGTGACGAGTTGGTTCAGTGTTCTTGGATAGCCGTCTAGGATGAATCCCTGGTCGCAGTCAGGCTGGCTGATCCGTTCCCGCACCATCCTATTCGTGACTTCATCCGGCACCAGCAGGCCTTGGTTCATGTACTGCTGCGCAGTCTTTCCCAGCTCTGTTTTTTTCTTGATGTTCTCCCTGAAGATGTCTCCTGTGGAGATGTGCGGGATATTGAATTCCTTGGCGATTATCTCTGCCTGGGTTCCTTTTCCAGAGCCCTGCGGGCCTATCATCAGGATTTTCATGTACAAGAGTTTCAACAGCGGGAGTTTATAAAGTTTGTCAAAATAGAAACATGAGAAACCTCAGCCAAAATAGCCGGAATCCATCTTGTTGTTCAGGTCCATGATCCAGCTGTTCTTCATCTTCTCCAGGAACTCGTTCAGCTCTTTCTTGAGGCTCATCCATTCCTTGTACGTTGTTTTGATGAATTCTGCGCAGCCCTTTTCCTCGTATGTCAGCTCGGCCTGGAGTCCTGACCTGCTGTAATACAACAGGCGCTTGTAGAGCTGGAACAGCTTTTTCTTCTCTGCTGCGTTGAAGATGTTGCACTCGTACATGGCTGCAAGGCTGTTCTCTGGGTGGATGAGCTCTTCCAGGAGCTTTGCATAGCCCTCCACTTTCTCCATCATCTTCGTCATCACCTGCTTCAGGAGCGCCTCTTCCTTCTCGATCTGGGCGATGTCGAAGTTGTCATTCAGCTCTTCAAATGAGGGAAGGCTGTATTTTTCACGCAGTTTATTGAATTTCTCCTTCATATTCGCTGAGAAAGAGGGTTTTTTTATATAGTTTGCGGAAAACTTTATAAGAGGCAGTTTTTTCTGTGAAAGCATGTTCAGCATCATCGCGAGAGAAAAGGCTGCACGGGCAGGTATTCTGGAAACCATGCATGGATCTCTCGAGACTCCTGCGTTCATGCCAGTGAACACCAAGGGGGTTGCGAAGTTCGTCACGAGGGATATGCTGTATGAGATGGGTGTCCAGGCAGTCATCAGCAATTCATTCATCCTCTACCTCACGCCAGGGCTTGACATTGTGGGAGACCTGCATGACTTCATGAACTTCAAGAGAGTCATCTTCACTGACTGCGGCGCGTTCCAGATGCTCAGGGATTCATTCTATCTCAACCACACAAACCTCGGAATTCGGTTCAAGAACCCGTTCAATGGCAAAAGGATCTTGTTGACCCCTGCAGAGGTCATGAGAATCCAGACGAGCCTGAATAGCGATGTGGCCATGGCACTGGATAATCTGCAGGCGCATGGCAAGAAAAGGCCAGAATTTGAAAAGGCAGTCGAGCTCACCCTGAAATGGCACGAGGAATGCCTCCAAGCCCACAGGATATTCTGGCCGAGGCTGCAGAAGAAACGCCAGCTTGTCTTCGGTATTGGCCAGGGAGGATTGGATGAGAATCTGAGGAGGGTATGCATGAAGAAGCTCGTGCAGATGGATTTTGACGGCTATGCAATCGGCGGGTTGTGCATTGGAGAGAAGAAAGAGGAGATGTACAGGATGACTGAAATATCTATAAAGGCTGTTCCGAATGACAAGCCAGTCTACCTCATGGGAGTAGGCAGTCCTGAAGACGTTGTCAAGTCGATTTCATTGGGCGTCGACATCTTTGACTCTGCCTATCCGACCCAATTAGCAAGGCACAACACATTATTCACTTGGGATGGCTATTTGAAGATCTCAGCACTGCAATACAAGGATGACTCGCGGCCTCCTGATCCAGCATGCAATTGTATGGTATGCAGGAATTTTTCCAGGAAATACCTCCGCCATCTCGTCAAGGTCGAAGAGCCGACTGCGCATATCTACAAGTCCTACCATAACCTCTACTTCCTGCAGGCGCTTGTGGGACGGTGCAGAGAAGAGATAAAGAAGGAAACATTCACCGTGTTCGCAAAAGCCTTTTTGAAGAAATATCAGGTATGACTTCTACTCTTTCCTGAAATCTTCCACAGCGTGCGGCACTGCCTCGAGGTAATCCCGTGTCCTTATCCGTATTGAATAGTAATGGCTGCCTGCAGAGAATACCATGAACTCGTTCTTCAGCAGGGAATGCTCGATGTAGATAGGGATATGCCAGAGCTGGCCGAACGGCGGGATGCTGCCGATAGTCAGGCCTGTCTTCTTGAGGACTTCTTCAGGAGTTGCCAGGCAGAGCTTCTTTGCGCAGATGATCTTGCGGAGCTTTGCATAGTCAATCTTCTCAGGACCTGGCACGACTGCCATGATAAACCAATCATGAATGTTGTCTGATGCCTTACAGATAAGGGCTTTGGCTGCCTCTTCATACCTTGTCCCCCTGATTTGCGCAGCATCCTGGCTCCTGTGCACATGGCTATGGTGGAATTCCTGATAATCGAGCTCGTACTCATCAAGGAGCTTCTTGATCCTGAGAAAGACCTCTGACATATGGGAAAAGAATCAGGCAGGGAATAAAAACATTATGCTTTCATCCCGGCTGCACGATGACGATGCATTTCCCGTTCTCGCAGGGACAGCCGAAGAATTGTATCGAGGGGATGTTATCCTCGCAGTAATATTCAACCAGTTCCTGCTCTGTCTGGCAGTCATCAGTGAGGACATTGTCCTGGAAATACACCCTTCCTTTTGCATAAAAGTTCAGGCTGTCTGTGTCGATGCATGTTGACTGGACGTTGTCAAAATAGTTGCCCTCGCTGCTCTTCTTGGTTTCCTGCAATGATTTGAGATAGGCCTGGCCAGCTTCTGACGAGAAGGTGAAGATGACCCAGAGCACGAGCATGATGAAAAGCAGGATGCCGATCAGGTAGATCATGCGCTTCTCCTGCCTGTCTTTGCCTGTGTCAATTCTTCCTGCAGGCTTGGCAGGGCTTGAGCTCTTTTGAAGAGTGGCTGGCTTTTTCGGTTTCTTTTTTTTCATCGGATACTGTGTTCTTGGCTCACGATTTTATAAATATTGCGGAAAACCAGGCTCAAGTCAACTTATTTGTTATAATAAAAAAATTCTCTTACAACCTCTTGCATGCGCTGGTGGTGGCGGTGCGACGCTCATCCTCACTAAAG
>JAZDID010000005.1:0-2419 GCA_043805315.1 Nanobdellota archaeon
GACCATATCAGCCTGATTATCTGCTCTGCTGACTTCTCCTGCGACCTCTTCACAGCATCCTCGACAGTCCTGCCCTTGAGAAGCTCGTGCACAACAACGTTGGAGCACTCGATTATCGGTCTTGCAACGTCGTCCTTGAGCGGCTGGCACTCCCTCTTATGGCTGTGCGCAATCCAGAACTTCTTCTTGTACCCTATGAACGCAGGACAACCAGCACTTACTGCCGCACCGCCAAGCGTTTTCAGGGAGTCACACGACCTTGTAAACGCGACAGCGTCCTTGAACGCAGACGCAGAAGAGGCATCAATGAACGGCTGCTGGCCGTTGTCATATAGGCTGTCGTCTGTCCCGTGGCCGTTGAAGAATATGAAACGCACTTTCCGAGACTTCAGGACTGACAGGATGCGCTTGAGGGTGATGTCTTTCCCTTCTATCCTGTTGACCTTGAAACCCCTCTGTTCAGCCTCGGCAATAAGCGGGGCAGTCCACTCATAAAGGTAACTCGTCTGAGGGTCGTGGTTGGTCCTGATGACTATCATTTTGCAGCCTGCATCATGCGGGGCATCTTCCTGATGAACGTAATCTCCATATCAATCACTGCCTTGCCAACCTCAGAATCCCTATCAACCTCAGCTATCAGCTCGTCAGGAGTGAAATCCCCAAACTCCCCGATCGAGAAACTGACATCAGGAGGCATCTCAGAAAGCCTCTGCTTCACCAACTCCTTGATGTACCCCGCCTTTTCAGAATCTTCCTTACTCATTCCAGGACCCCAATCATCTTCAAATGCCTAAGTATCCCCTTGGCATTCGGAGTGTCATTCTTAACCTCACCAAAAGCAGCATCCCACGAGACAGGCTTACCATCGACAATAGCAATAGTCTGACTCCGCAAAGGCATAGGCACATTAGACAATGACTTCAAAAAAACCGCCTTCAACCTCCTATACTCAGCATCATCCATAAGACCCTACCTCTCTCCACAACAAAAAGTCGGCAGGGTATTTAAATATTTTTGTCCAAAAAACCACTTGTCAAAAGCGGCAGGGGGCCACCGGTCAAATAGACCGGTGGCAGCGCAAAGCTACTGCTTTGCTGGGTTCATGCACAGCCTGAACCATGTTCGCTAATGCTCACCCCTGCCGCATTTTGAGCATGCTCAGAAATATACCTGACAGCAATGCTGTTCACGACTTCGTCCACCAGTCATATAGACTGGTGGTATATTTCTGACATATAAACCAAAAGCCCGCCCGCGACAATACTCATGTACAAAACACCATGGAAGCGCCCCATCCACCGCTAAAAACCACTGCCGCTCAAACACCTCCAAATCCAAGGAAACATATCCTGCAAAAGCTTTAAAGAATTATCATCGCTTCAGAGCTCATCAAACAGAAAGTTTAAATAAAACACCAACGTAACAGTGACGAACATGAAAGCAATCAAGCACATGATAGCAAGACTGAACTTCTTCGAGAAGATGCTACTCATCGTCGGAATGGCAGTCACCATCATAGGATTCTACTACATCAACAAGATATACACAGGAGAAGGGTACCTAAGCTGGGCACTGCTGCAGGCGGCATTCCTCTGGCTGCTATTATTATTCATGATAATACTCACAGACAGCAATGAATCGATAAAAGAAGAGCTGAAAGAAGTAATATCAAAACATGTCGAAGAGACAAGACTATTGAAAGAGATAAGCAAGGAACAGCTGGCAGAACTGAAGGCAATAAAAACAGCGCTGGTGAAGAAGAGACGAAAGTAAATCTAATTCTTAGACTTTATCACGTTTACGAACAACTTCCACCAGTACTATAAACACAAGACCCAAAACAGGAATTATAAGAACCGGAAGAAAATCAAAGTACCACGGATTCTTCAATTCGGCAGAGGATTCGGCGAACGAGATTGTTGCGGTCTTCTCGGATGCATCATCAAATTCACCATTAACTTCGTAACTAATCTCCAGCTTTCCATCGACTTCTGCAAAATGCCAGGCAACAAGAGGATCAGACTGGATAATATCAGGTTCGACTGAAAAAACAACATCTCCCGAGCTAGACGCAATAGTCTTAGGGATATACTCGAAAACAGTAAAGTTGTAAAGAGTACGTATCGGAACGAAAACAAGACGGATTTTCGTCTTGCCATCGCTGACAACCGATGATTTCCTGAGCCTGACAAAATCCTTAGTGTCCCTGGCCTGTTCCAGATACTTATTAAATTCGTATTTATCACGGCCGAACTTTATATCCAGGAACTGCTTCAAGGCAATCTCGTCTTTGGATAATTCCTGCCTGCCGCAAGACTCGTCGACTGCACCATCACAATCATCATCAAGACCATCACCGCAAAGCTCTTCAGCGGGAAAAATGGCGGAGCAAGAAGACCAAACACCTGCAATGCAAGAC
>JAZDID010000006.1:0-24837 GCA_043805315.1 Nanobdellota archaeon
GGGGGGGGGGGGTGGGGGCGGCGCCCCCCCCCACAATCCAGAAAAGAAGGCAGGGAGGTGGGTGGGCACAATCCAGAACAGTTGGATGTGGGTGGGGACAATCAAGACAAGATCGTGAGTGGGCGCACTCGAACAAGAAAATAAGGCAGGGGCACCAGACAGAATCATCAACATATAAGAGTCAACTTAACCCGTTGGTTTCATGCGCATCATCTCTCTTCTGCACTGCGACTGAAGATCGGCGCCTCGGACCGGATGATGAATTTCGTCCCGATATCTACATACAGCCTGAAGTTCCTGAAATCATTCTCATCCACTGCAATGCAGCCAGTGAGATATTTGTCAGGAGAGATCGCGGAATAATCCCGTGTATACACCCATAATATCCGCTCTGCACCATTATCCAGGAGGTGGAGGTCCAGGCCCATGGTTTTCCTAGTGGAAACTCTGTTCATCTGCGCTTGAGCAACATATCGGGTAAAAAATGAGTCATAAGACCTTTCATCCAGCTCATTGCTCAGGAACCTGCGGATCTCATAATTCCCTGGAAACCGGGCATGGGCATACTTGTGCGCAAGATGATCAGGGATCACCGCACATCGGGAATCATAGCTGTCATAGGTGATGACCTTGATACGATAGTCTTGCGATGGCTCCAACAGCAGATTGCCGTCAGCATCAACAAGCGGCTCGTATTCAAGGCTGCAGAGGTGTATCTTGCTTTGAAAGCGGCCTGTCTCGCTTTGCTCCATATTGCAGTAGAGGAACAGCTCTCCGCTCTGCAGCTCTGGAAGGGGCTCTTCTGAGCCGAAAATCTGTCTCAGGATATCCTGGTGCACAGATTGCAGCGCATCTGCTTGTTCAGACTGCGCACTATATCCGCCTGTCAGCTGATCAGCACTGCATGGATCTCTGCTGTATTTCGCTGCACAGCCAGTGAACGAGAAAAATGCAAGTGCAGAGAGGACAGCGGCACAGTGTTTCAGCACATTTCCATGGCGCCTATGCCCTTCAATGCTCTTCTGATAGCACGCATCGATCTTCCGGTAACTCTCATTACTAGTCTGCTCTAAAATAGTCTGCTCTAAACCCTCATGCATGTTTTTCCCTCCGGTCAATACTCATCACGCATAATACTCATCAATACATATCAATAATACTCATCAATAGGCATCATCCCATTGATTGACGATTTTTCCCTGATTGTCGAACACGAGCAGCATGGTCCCGTCGATGGATTCCTTTCCCTGCGGCGTGTCCTTTAAGAGCGAATATTCATAAATCTGAGATGTCACAACATCGCCATTTGGGCTGCGGTACTGCCTTCTCGAGCCAGCTGTTTCCTGGAAACTGCATTCGAGTATACGGTCAGTTCCAGCCCAGGAGCTCAAGTTCCACACATACGAGGCAGCAGGAATCCTGTCTTCATTAAAGAGCACGCGCGCTCCCTTGCGATAGCGAGTGATCATTCCTGCATAATTCGTGCTGCTCAAATCCGTGGCCCATTGCCGGGTCCAAGCAGTCACCTTGTCCTTAGGGTTTGCAGAATCAACTGTGACCGGGAAAGCCTGAGTAGAATTCTTGAAATAGGAATTCTGTTTTGATGAAGCCCGAGGATACTCCTGGCCAGGATTAGGCAATCTCCAGCCCTCTCCCTCCTGATCCATATAGGGTGATGCAGAATATAATTGTCGGGGTTCAAGCGCCTGGCTGTCAAGAACATGGCGCTTTATATCGTCAATCTTCCCCTCCAGACTTCTCGCAGAGTCCTGCACTTCCTGCTCGACATCAGAGCGCGTCAGGTAGGGGTTGTTCGGGTCTTGCGTGAGCATGCCTTGCGTCTGCTCATCCACCTCTTCCTTGACCATAGCTTCAAGCTTGTTCTCGAGCTCGTGTTTCGATTTCTCGACAACTTTGACCATCTCGATCCTCAGCTTGTGGCCAGTCACTTTTGTATAGCCTGCGCTGATGCCGAAGAGGCAGGCTCCAGACAGTGCAGTATACAGGATGATCCTTCCCAGGATACTGAACGGCCCTTTGCTCTTGCCTGTATAATATTTTCCGATATTGACGTCGATGGTATCCATGATCTCACCACATTGATCTCACCATAGCACTGTATCAAATCACTTTGTCAATTGAGCAATCACGTTATCAATTCAATTGCACAATCATGTTATCAATTGCGCATACCTGTGCGTCTTCTGTGCATCTTGTGCCGGTATCTCGCTTGCGTGCTGCACTGTGGATAAGCTGATGATTTTAATATGAGTTCTGCTGCCAAAAGCAACAAAACAACACTTTCTCCGAAAAATCTGCGAAAAAGGTGGAAAAAAGAATGAAAACGCATAAAAACTCGAATTTTTTCCAATAAAAAAGAAATAGTTTCACTGGACAATCCAGAAAAATTCAGCCTGACATCCTGTGCGCAATGTCTTCCTGGATCACGAGCGCGTATTCTCCTCTCTGGTTCATCTTCTCTTGCTTTGCATACAACTGCTCAAGAACAGCAGCTGCAATGTTCCGCAATGTCATGGCATGGCTATGCCTATGCAGCTCATAGCACGGTGTTCCTGTCCTTGCACACTCCTCACGCTTTCTCTTATACTCCCCATCCAGCTTGGCCTCAATGCCAGAAGGCAATGCCACACACCCGGCAGACTCAACAAGCTCTTGGGCTCGCGGCAGGTTCGCGTCAATAAAATAAGTCAGCTGGTAGCTCTTCATCTGGTCTGCTGGAAACATGCCTTCTGGAACTATCTTTTCTTGCTCTTCTTGTTCTTCTTGTTCTTCCGTGCTCATGCTCTCACCGTAATAGGTTCTTCCTTATATGATTTTCTTTGTTCTCCCTGCCTCAGCCTTTGTTCTCCCCGCATCTGCCTTTGTTCTCCCTCACCGTGCACATGTGCCAGCATCAAGTCAGGCCTGACCAGGCCTGCGCCAAATGCATCTGGATAATCATCTCCGATATGCTGCACACAGTCAGGATGCGTGAGGATCTCCTCAAGCATTTTCGCCTGAAGCTCGGGATGCAGGGACTTGACAAGGGACAAGCTGCCGGTCACATGAGGAGTTGCCATGGATGTGCCGCTCAGATAGGAAAATCCCTGCCTTGGAACAGCAGAGTAGATGTCCACGCCAGGAGCGCTGATGTCATTCGTCTCATTGATATTGCTGAACTCTGCAAGATGGTTATCGCGGTTCACTGCAGCCACGCCGATGACTCCAGGATAGCCAGCAGGATAAGACGGCTGGCCAATGCTGCCATCATTCCCTGCTGCAGCAATGACTGCAATGCCATGAGTATAGGCAGCCTTGCACACCTCTGCCATCGCTGCCAAAGGAAAAGGGCTGCCCAGGCTCATGCTGATGAAATGCACTCTCTTGTCAATGCCATACTCGATCCCGCTGATGATATCCGCAGTGGTCCCGCTTCCATTCTCATTCAGGCAGCAGGCAGCATACAGCTGTGCCTCTGGAGCAACACCCACACTTGTCCCTGCGATAGTCCCGCTCACATGGGTGCCATGGCCGTGCTTGTCCATGGGATCAGGCGTGCTGTCAACAAAGTTCCATCCCAACTCTGCAGGGTCAAAGCGCTCCATGAGCTCTTGGTGCTTGTAATCAGCGCCAGTGTCAATGACCAGGACCTTGGCTCCTCTTCCCTTTGTCAGCTGATGAGCTGCAGGCACGCCGATATTCATGAGGTTCCAGATGTAGTTGTCTGGCTTTGGCGAAAGCCCTGCAATGTCTTTATTGACCCTGTCTTCGATGCCAGCGAACTGCTCTGGAAGGAAATGCAATGTTGTCGGCAATAGCTCTGCGATGCACGACGCGTATTTATGATATCCCCACATTCCTTTCTTCTTCAGCTGTCCCAAAATCCTGGCCTCGTCTTTCATGTCCACGTCGAGCGCGAGGTAGGGGATATGCTTGAACACCCTGACCTGGCCTCCGGTCTGTGCCTGGCGCTTGACAAATTCTCCTATCTCCTGCTGGATTTCCTGTCTCTGTGCATGAGGCAGGCGCATGAATGTCCGATAGGAGTCTGGCTTTTGCCGCGCATAATCAAGCCTGACCAGGATGCTTCCCTTGCCTCCTTGTGCAATGTACTGCTGGGTGAGCCAGTCCACGCGCTTCTTGATCTTCTCGTCGATGCCGTCCTTTCCCGGAGATGGATGTGGAGATGGCTGATTAGGAAATGGATGCTCAGGCAATGGATGCGCTGGCAGTCCGGGATGCCTGCGTCCGGGCTGCTTCAGATTCCATTCCCTCGGCAGGATATCCTGCGCTGACTGGATGAGCTGGTCAAGCCTGCTGATGGTCCTTTGCTGGGCCTGCATAAAGAAATGCATGTCATCAAGCTTTGAGAAGATGTTTTTTTTCCTCGGCGCATACTGCATGGAGATGATGTCCTCTTTGTCCTTGCGGGCTTCGTCAGCAACCTTGCACACTATTCCCTGTGCCTCTGAAACCAAGGCCTCATACTTTGGCACAATCAACGGGTTTTTCTCCTGGCGCACCGGGCCTTTCACCAGATATTTTCTGACAAGAGAGTCAGCCTGCTTCTGGACAGCCATGACCTGCTCGAGCACTGCCTGGATCTCCAGGTAATCCTGCGGAAAAGCCAGGGACTTCTTTTTTTCAGACAAAGAAAGCCAGCCTGCCCTGAGCTCCCCGAGTTTTTCTGCATCGCTCTCGTATTCCTGGAAAAGCTGGCTATTCTCAACTAACCGGGAGAGGTCAGCCTCAAGGTCTGCTTCATCATATTCGTCTTCCATGATCACCACCGTCCATGATTTCAGCTCCTATGTTGTATCTCCTCTTTCATCTCCTATTTCTTCTCCGATTGATTTCCTGCCTTTGGATGTGCTGTAGTTTGGTGTGCTGTATTCTGATGTCCTGTTTTTGGCCTGCCCTTCAGAGGCGAGAAAGACCGTCCTGTAGCAGGCGAGGATTGTCAGGATAGAATGCAAGCGAGAGAGTGCAGGGCTGAGCTCAGAAGAAGCCAGTGCATGCTGCGCTTTTCCTGCAAGAGTGTGCGCCTCATCAAGAAGCAGTGTTCTATTCTTGGAAAGGGAATCCAGGATCCCCTTCATGTAGCTCGCATGGCTAGTGGTGAGCTCGCGATACGGTTGCATGACCAGTGTCTTCAAGAGCGGATGCAAGCCCTCTGTCTCAGGACGAGCATGTGCCTCGCTGCAATAGGCGAGAAGCTGCTCAGCATCCTTGGGAGAGATGAAGAGGAAATTCTTCGCCAAGAGCTCTTCTCCTCTCTTTGCCAGCTCTGAGCCAGTTTTTTTGTATGCGCTGACGTGCTGTGCAAGCGTGTTGACAGTTGCAACCAACGCGCCGAGCCGATCTTTCATCAGCTTTGCATCATCCACGCCATAGGAAGGGTTAATGAGATGAAGGCTGCATACTGCGTTGTACTCCCCGGAAAACCGCTCTTGCTCTTTCTGCAGCTGCTGCTTTACCTCCCTGATTGTTCCTGGAAACAGGCTATTCATCTGTGGATTCTTCTGTGGATCACCTGACTTCTTTGGATCACCTAAGAGAGCATAGAGCGGGTAGCTGCCATTCCGCATCCCTGCACTGAGCCGCTGATAGAGCGCGCTGTATGCCTGCGTGACATTCTTCTTGAGCAGGGCGCAGGCATCCAGGTTTTTCTGGAACAGGCCTGCAGGATCGCAGAGCTCAGGATAGGGGTTCTGGGGAAAGCGAGCATAGTCAATGAGGATCTTGTTGAGGAATGCATCAGCCTGCTTCAAGCCCTTGATGTCCTCAGGAAGCTCCGCTTGGTGGGAGAGGAGAGCCTCATGATCCTGCGCAAGCCGTTGCATGATGTTCTCTGCATTTCCCTGCGTTTTGATGTCTTTTTTCATCTCTTGGTAGAGATATATTGCGTAGAGCGTGATGAGCAGTTCAGGATTCTCTGCGTGAACTGTCTTCTTTTCCTGCCGTTTCATGCGCGAGCGTATGCCTGCACCGATCTTTTCCAGAGTGCCATCGATTTTCTTCAACTCCTTCAGGTAGCGCGCGTGCCCTGCAGCAGCGTTCTCCGCACGCCCGGATTGTTGAGCGCTGTTCCCCAGAAGGGAGGGGTCGGTCCATTGCAGGACATGCAGCTTTGCAGCCAAGCCCGCAATTGCTTTTGCCGCAGGATTCTCGTCAATGAAGCACGTGACATACGACTGCAGCGTAGCGGTGTTGAGCGTTTTGCAGGATGCCTGCCCTCCCTCCCCGCGCTCTCTGAAACGCGCTGCTGCCGCCAGATACTCTTCCAGCTCCGGATCAGACATGAGGATGCGAAAAGAGCTCAGCCCGTCATGAAACTGCGGAAGGCTATCAAAAGACACGTGACTAGAGGACTCTGTATATTTCCTGGCCTTTGCTTCAAGCACTTCAAGATACTCATTCAAAACGTGCGTGAACATGCGGTCAGCATCCTGCAGGTGCGTCAGGCCTGGTTCTGCCTGGGGGTATTGGCTGAGCATGCTCTCGACGCCGACAGCAGAAATGTATTCAAGATAGGACAGGACACAGCCAGCAAAGCCATGGCATGCCCCGATGATCTTATTGACATCGGATTTCTTGTTGACATCGGATTGCATGCCGACACCAGCCTGCTGCTCTTGCACAGCCTGCTGCAGCGCGCGAAGCTCTTTCTTGAACGCGTCAGGCTGGAGCGTGTTGATCTCTTTCTGCAGGATGAGCAGGGACTGCAATAGCCCTGGCTCTTCTTGCGCAATCAGCCTGTCTAATGATGTCTCTTGCATGCTGGCTGCTATGAATGCAGGAAGATACATAAGAATTACCAAGCGAAAACCGGAAAGATGACAAGAAAAATGGAAAAGATGCGGAATTGATGGAAAAACAATTGTTTTTCGATGGTTTTCTGAAGAAATTGCGGGATTTTGGGAAAAAGATGTGGGGGAAATTTCAGGTTTAGTTTACTGTCAATCGAAAACCGACCACCCCCAGTCAAAGACTGGGGGCATGCTCGCCCTTCGGGCTCGGGTCGGTTTTCTCGGACTATTCATTTTCCACTCGATGATTTCATCGAGCGAATAACCACCATTCAAAGAATGGTGGAAAACGAATATTTTATGCAATGCATACGCAGACGATGGTTCCACAAAACACAAGACAAGAATCAAATCATATCAGCATCTCACCGTCATTCACGCTCGGATTGTATTTCGCAAAGGATGTGGTAAAGAGCATAGCCATGCAGGCGTGATCGCATGATCATCTGACCTGCATAATCATCTGGCCTGCATGATCACCCGGCCTGATCGCGTGATTCGTGATCATGCGCTGAAGTTCTTCCGGAAGAGCGTATCCGCAAGATGATGCTCCACCATCGGCCGGTACTTCTGCAGGACATGCTCTCCCATGATTTCCACATGCCGACGGATATGGCTGAAGCGCTCTTGCAGCAATGTCGTGACCATGAACTCTTTTGAGACGCTCCGGTAATGCTGCTGTATGTCTGCAAGCACCTGCTCTTTCGTCACCTCAGGCCTGTCGACAATGCAGGGATCCTGGCCTTGGACATTCCTGATGTACGTCTTGACGAGGTTCGCGAGCTTGTTCACATCCCTGCCCACATAGGTGAAATCCCTCTGCGAATAATACTGGACATCCAAGAGGGATTGGAGGGCATTGAATATGCCTTGCCTCTGCGTGGTTGTATTGTGCTGGTCGTGCTGATCATGCTGATCATGCTGGTCATTTTTCTTGAGGAGGGATACCCATGAGGATATGCCATCGGCAGAATCCCCCTCATTTCCTTTATTGTCACCAGCATTGCTCTGCCCTAGTTCCCTGATCATGAAATCATAATCAGTCATGAGCTTTCCGAGATAAAAGTAATCCTCATCAGCCATGTCGACATAGTTCTTGAATTCCCCCAGCTCCTTCTTGAGCAGGCTGACGAGCTCCTCGCTGGTCCTTGGCCCTTCCATCCTGCGCTCCTGGGACTTTGAGACGAACGAGCGGTCGATCTTCTCCTTAAAGTTGGTGGTCATGAGCACGATGTAATTTCCCCTGTACCTCGGGGTGTAGAGCCATTCCAAGAGGAATTGGGCCACGTCTTCCTGGGATTCTGAGGCATTGCCGTCAGCTTCCCGCGAGCTTCCGAAAAGCACATCGAAATCATCCAGGATAAGCATGCCGAGCGTGCTCTCATCCTCGACCTGCCTGATGACCTTCCGCAGGTTGTTGACCGCGTCGCCGACATAGCGCGTCTTGATCGTATTGGAGAGCGGCACCACATTCGGCTGCAATGCCTTGGCCTTGGCAATCCTCCGCAGCTCATTTTCAGCAGCATCAAGGAGAAAGGACTTCCCTGTGCCGGGAATTCCCTCGATAAGATAGTTCATGGGCCGGACATACGGGTCTCCTGAAAAAAAGAGGTTCTCCCGCAGCTCAGGAACATAATACCTGAGGATGCGCAAGGAATCCCTGAGCTCTGCAACAAGCTCGCGGTCACCCATGACATCAGAGAAATACGGCCCGTGTACAGTGCATTCCTGGCCTGAAGAAGGGACAATGCTGTCAAAGCCCGCATGGATCGCCCGTGATTCCCCGGTCTTCTTGAAATGCACAGACGAGAACAAGGAAAGAGAGGCGTCATCAATCCCTCCCTTGCCCGCGAGCTCCTCAAGCGTGCCCTGGACAGCCGAGAGAAAGCCTGTGGTGTTTTCCAAGAGGCTGGCTTTGGAGTCGCTCTTCTGCACGACATTCATGCAGTACAGCGAGATGATACGGCTGATGATCTTGTCCTTCTGGCCCTTCACCGACAATTCCTGCGATGCTTGCGCAATCAGCGCCTTCAGCGTCCCGTTCATCTGCACATGGTCCGGGACAGCAAACACCATGCTGCCATCGCTGCCCGTCCTGTCCGGGTCAGCGACCTCTGCAAGGACCTCCTTGGCAGCAGCGTACAACGCATACGTGTTCTCAGCAACCTGCTCCCTGCCTTTTTTCCTGCCGGCCTGCCTGCCGTTGTTCGAGAACATCGCCGATTCGAGAGTGTCCCTGACAGCGTAGAACGTCTCGATGAAGTCCTTGAATGCATAGAGCGCGAGCGTGCACTTGTTCGTTGTCCGGAAGTCATAGCTCCTCGCCGTGATGATACTGTCAAGGCTTGTCGCCGGGCTCTTCTGGCTGATGAAGTCGTTCACGTTCTTCCGGAACGGAGAGCCGTCGTTGCGCAAAAAGTAATTCGTGTTGCTCCACGCCTCGTCGAGGATCTCCAACGGTATCTTCTTGAGTGTCTGTTCCATGGTAGTATAGGATGCGCAGGATGCACTTCAGATCATTACGTGATCAGATTATTACGTGACACAAAAAAAATAAAAAAAATAAAAAATCAATTCTTATACGGCTGCGATTCCAGGGCATTCCTCCTGCTGATGACCTTCTCGACTTTCTTCCGCGTATCATCGAAATTCTTCGTCGGGCTCTGGCTGTAGTCCCCGCCGTTCAAGGCGCTGTTCTTCTTCAGGAAATCGTCAATCTCTGAGCTCCGCTGGACTTCCTGGCTCTGCCAGATCTCCCGCCTTTTCTCGACGATCTCGTTCTGGCCGGTGATGAAGGACAGGAGAGGTTTCGCGTTGATTTGCCTGCTGTAGTTGTTGGAATACACCCGATTCGCCAGCCTATTGCTGTTCACGATCTTCCGTAAGAGCTCGACGCGCGACTTCTCCTCGACATTCTTCTGCGCCACAACCTGGTACATCTTCGTGAGGTCGTCATTGATCTTCTCGTACATGGAGATGTTCTTTTCAGTCACATCCAGGTTTATCGCCATGTCCTGGTACTGGATCCCCACCTTTGACATCATGCCCTCTAATTTGCTGATCTCGTTCTTGATCGCGGGGGAGTACACCTTCAGTTCTGGATCTGACGACTGGGCTGCCCTGTTGAAGTGCTCTTTCGCGCGGATAATCTTCCCGTCTAATTCAGCCCGTTTCTTGAGCAGGAAGTCATTCTTTGCCACCAGGTAGTCGAAGTCGCTCTTCGATTCGCTCAGCTTCTTCTGCACGTCAGTCATCTCTGACTGCAAGCCTGCAACGACATCCTTGTACGTGCTGACCTCGTCCACTATGGTATTGAAGTAATTGTCCACGACGAGATCCTCCAGGTTCTCTCCAAGAATATGCTTGTAGCGCCGGCGCAATTTCAGGTCATAGGCTTCCTGGATGCCGAGACCAGGGATATAGCCCTGGATGGTCAGCCACATCTTCTCAGAAGGGCTCAGCTCGACCTGCACTCTTGATTTCGCGTGGACTTTCGGGTTCCTCGTATTGTACGGGCTGCCCGGGATCTCAAGGAAGTCGATGAGATGATAGTCTTCGACCATTGCGCGTGAGATCTTGCTGATCTCCTTCTCTTTGGCCTCGATGTCCTCTGGACACATCTTTGGCTCATGGATTATTTCATTGTCTAAATCCTCATTGCTCGGGAGTTGCTTCTCTTCTGGATGGTAATTCGCTGCCGCATATGCCTTTAATTCCTCATCACTCATCTTGCAGTCATCCTCGACATTCACCTGTTCTTGTGATTCAGTTTCCATAGTCTTCATCCTCCATCAATTTTTTTCTTAGGGTGATATTCCATCTCCATCCCCGTTTGCTCCCTGCAGCTTTTCCTTGACAAAATTATACGCTGGCCGCAATTCAGTCAGCTCTCCAAGCACAGAGACAGTCACGGCAAGCTGTCTGCCTTTCGGAAGCCCGCTGTACATGTTGACAATGTCCTCGATCTTCATCTCATTCGGCATGGCCTTGACATACTGCTTGTCAACAGCATCCTTTGTTGATTCTGGAAGCGCTGCGCGGAAATTGTACAGCACTGTCGCGAGCGCATCTGGCTTGAGCTGCATGCTCATCTCCTGCGGCAGGCGCACCATCGTGCTCTTGTCCTGCGCAAGATAGCCTGAAAAGACCTCTGCAGTGTTCTCCATCCCGAGCCGGTCATATACCTTTCCCATGACGCGGGAGATCTGCGGCATATATTTCTCGATAGCTGCATCATCTGCCTTGAGCAGCTGGTTGAGGTATTGCTCTGACGCTTCTCCAGGGTCTGTGGTGAGCCTGTCTGCTATGCCTGCTTTTGCTGCATGATAGCCTGCGCTGATGCTGTGGAAAGGCCGTGCCTTTTCCATGAGCGCCAGGCTTCCCACAATGCTGAGGCCGAGGAGAGCCAGTCTCCAGCCACCTATTCCCTTTTTTCTGGGGATACCATCATCATCCTTGTCTTTTTGATTTGTGCTCATGCATATCACCCCGATCTTTTCAGATCGATGATTTTTTGTATAATGGATAGAGGGTGTTTCTGATTTTAATATGGGTTTGCAGGAGAAAAAGGAAGGATTTTCAGGGAAGCCGGAAAGGATTCAATCTTTTGGAATAAAATTGGCTTTTTGAGCAGAAAAAGCGCATTTTTTATAAGAACACAGGAAAATTATCAGGCATCCAAGACCATCATGGCTGTCTGGGGATTTCCCATGAAACACTCTTTTGCGATCTCGTCAATGATGTAATAGACCTGCTTTTGACGGATGCTGAATTTCTCGTCGAGCTCTTCAGTGAACTCCTCGAGCTCCTTGATATTCCTGAAGATCCCCTCGACAAGAAAGTCATAGCCTGAGTTGATCTTGTAGAGCGAGTTCACATTGAAGTGGCGCAGCAGGTGCTCCCGCAGCATGTCCTTGTCCTCTTTCTTCACGCGCAGGAAGATGTTGGCTGTCGTCGTGAATCCCAGCTTGGGAAAGTCAAGGATGCAGGTGTACTTCTTGATCAGGGTCTGGTTCTTGAGCTTGTCATGGACTGTGCTGATGGGCACGTCTGTCTGCTGGCTCAATTCTGTCAATGTCGCCCTGCCGTTCTTCCGCAGGTTCGCGAGAAGAAGGATCTCTTTTTTCCTGTACGAATTCTTTCCGATCATGGCTACCACCTTCCCGGTTTTATTGGATAAACCGCCAGTAATTTTGCATAAGATTTGATAACACGTTGAGATTAATAAGCTTTTGCCGAGGAAAAGCGCAAGAAAAACGGCTGAGTACGGAAATATTTTGTGGATTCCGGAAATAATTCGACCACATGCAGCAGGCAGGCAATTTTATAAAGAACATGAACTTATCCTTTTACGAGATGAAAAATATTAAAGATACTGTTAAGAACATCTTTCGACTGCCTGATTTCACCATTGAACGCGTGACCATAAAAAAAGAAGTAGTCGAAGACATCACTACCATTGCACGCCAAACGCATCCGCTCGAGTTCACTGCCTTGCTCTCCGGAAGCATACAGAAGAAGACACTGCGCATCATCGGGCTCGTCTATCAGCAGTATCAAGCATCAGAGCACGCGACAGCCATGCACTTCAACCTTCCCATGATCCACAACACCTTCGGCAGCGTGCACAGCCATCCCGGATTTTCGAACAGGCCGTCAGGCGCTGACTTACGATTTTTCAACAAGCACGGAGTATTCCATATCATCATCTGCATGCCCTACACGCGGGAAAGCATGCAGGCGTATGACAAGAGCGGGAACATGGTGGAATTTGGTATTGAGGAGGATAACTAACGTAGTTCACTTCAGAAAGTTTTAAATAATGAGGTGGGTTTGAGAGAATATTTTTGGAGGAAACTGTGAAGTCAATTGACACGGTCGTTGAAGACGCATGTGGTGAGACCAATGGAGAGGGTGCTGCAGAGCGAGAAGAAGAAAGTATTCCAGAGCACCATCTTACCCCGTCCTACTTGGAAGAACGGATCAGGAAGACAGGCTGGGTTGCGCGCCAGGCATTGAAGATACAGGTTGCCCTGAAAAAAGACAGGGAAGGGTTTATCTATGACGGAAAGAGCAGATTCAAGAAAGCATATTATCATACGATCCACACGATCAATGAAAAGGCAGTCCTGAAAAAAACCTTTGACTTCATCTTCACGTACGACGCGATAGGAAGCCTGACTGGCTATGACCAGGAAGTGTATTGCAGGTTGCATAACAACAGCGTCACACCACAGAAGATTACCTTGATGAATAGCGTGGTCTTCGGCGTCGGCATGCTTGGGCTCTATCACGGGCTTTCAGAACTCTCAGACTTCGCCAGGCAGATATCACCATTGCTCAAAATCCCCTCGCATGGAGGAAACATCTATTTCAACACATTGAAGATTGTCGAAGGAGGCTGGATCTGCTATCGCATTCCCTACACGCTTATCACCAAGAAAGGGCTTGAGCCTGTCAGCCCTGGCGCACTGCTCTTGAACCTGCCGACGTACATGAAACGAGTGCGGACAGCACACGACCTCCTAAAAGAATACTACAAGGCATCACCCATGATGTTTTCAGATGAGCATAAAAGATAAGGTCACTCTTCCTTCTTCTTAAACAACAACCACTGGTTCTTGCCTGCTTTGGCGAATTTCAAGAGGACGAACTTGCCTTTCAACTTTTTCCCTTTCAGGTTGATGATGAGCTTGGACTCTTTCCGATTGACAAGAGTGTAGGTGCCTTTGTCCCATATCTCAACTGTCCCCTTGCCATAACCTTCTGCAATTTCGCCCTCGAATTTCCCGTACGAGAGGTCATGGTCATCGACCTGGATCGCCAATCGCTTGACTGCAGGATCCATGCTCGGCTCTTTCGGCACAGCCCAGCTCTTGAGAACGCCGTCTAACTCCAGGCGGAAGTCCCAGTGCAGGTGCGTTGCCTGGTGCTTGTGGACGACGAAGAGAGGCATACAGGATGCGAGGGTTGTTTTGCTTTATAAAGATTTAGCTAGAGCCCACCCCTGATGAACCCGATAGCCATGGCGACAAGGATCAGGCCGAATATTCTTGAGAGGACATCAGATCCCTGCCTGCCGAGGAACTTGAAGAAGATGTCTGTCTTATTCAGCACGAACCAGGCAATGAGCAGGTTGATGCATGCTGAGATCAGGGCAACGATGAGGCCGTACTGGTCCACAAGGATGATCACGGTGGTGATGACTGCAGGGCCGGTGACCAGGGGAGTCGCCATCGGGACAACAGCCAATTCATACTTCTCTGCGCGCTTCTCAGAAAGCCGCAGGCCAAGGACAACCTTGATGCCGATGATCGCAAGGATGATGCCGCCTGCTATCTTGAAGTCGTCGATCTGGATATTGAAGACCTTCAGTATCTGGTTTCCCAGGAAAAGGAACAGCAAAAGGAGGATGCTCGCGAGAAAGACAGCCACCTTGATGCTCTTCTTCCGCTGCTGGTGCTCCATCCTGGAGGTCAAGGTGATGAAGAGCGGGATGTTGCCTGGAACGTCCATGGCGACAAAAAGCACAAAGAACGCCTTGAGCAGGTCTGCAGGGACGAGTTCCATGAACAAGGATCATGATACACAGAGATTATAAATCTTTCTGTCAATGTTCAGAATTCAGAGAAGGGTGGAGGACTTATGCTTCCAGATCCAGCCGCAGCTCTGTCAGGCTCACCACAAAGATGCCGATCTTCTTCAGGTGGTGGATGATCTCCATCTCATTGTCAGTGAATGTGTGCGCGTTCTCCCGCAGGAACCGGTCGCCTTTCTCATCCTCACTATACACTTCCTGGATTTTCTCTGTTGAGAAGTCATAGAAGAGGTCATACAGCTTCCTGAGCTGGGCGTGCTGGATCTCCAGCTCTTTTTTCATCAGCTCACGCTGCTTGTCCTTGAAATCCAGGAGATGGAGCGCGATCTTGCGGTATTCGTCACCAATCATCTCGAGCAGGAATATTGCAGTATAGATCACCGTAGTTTTGCGATAGCTCTTGTAGCCGATCTTGTTCAATACCCTGAGACAAAAGTCCTCGAACCTGTCGATGTTCGTGTCAATGAGGTGGATGGATCGCAATGGCTCCTTATGGTTCGTGGAATAGCTGGTATAAATCTCATCTGCCATGGAGAGCAAGAGGAAAAATATCCTGCGCAAGGCATTGTCGAACTCTTTGTAGGTAATTTCTCCCATCTCCTTGACAATGCACCTGCTCTCTTTTTGGTCGATGATCTCCATGCCGATAAGCCGGTTCACGAGCGCCTGGATCGCCTCGATAGGGCTGAGGTCGACATTGCCTTCAGATATCAATAATTGGAGGTTGTCAAAGCCGAATCCAGTGAAGACGCTCTTCTGTTTACCCTTCGGATTCTCAAACAAGATGGTTATTTCTTCATAGCCAGCACGGTAGGCAGAAATCAAGGAACGCCAGATGACCTGGATTGAGGCATTGCGCAGGTCAAGGGTTGTTGCAGATGCCGTGGCTTGGATAGTGCTGGTGTTGAGCAATAATGCCCCTTCCTGCTCCTCGATCTCGATCTCATCCCCAGGATTGAGGTTGCACTTCCGCGCCCATTTTGTCGGCAAGGTCACCGTGAGGGTGTTATGGCCCTGCTTGATGATTTTCCGCTTCATGCAAGGCGAGGAAATCTTTTGAATATATAAAAGTTTCGAAAAATATATAATAAAAAAAAATATATTTATTTAGTGAGAAATATAGTGATATATTGAAAAAAGAATAGTTTAATATACAGTTGCATAGGATTCCTATTGGATAGCTATAATATATCTCGCAGAGTATCAAATAGGCATGGATATGCAAATACTTTCACCTTTAGAACTCTCTATTACATATATCTGCGACTGCGGAAATGAAAAAAGAACGAGGACGAGCAACTGGCTCGATGATCTGATACAAAAAGGAGAAACAGGAAAAATCCCTCCACTTGTCGCAATACGGGACTCTGAAACCCAGAAGCTCATGATATATGACGGAAACACCAGGGCACTGCATGCACTGCAGCACGGATATGATATTCCAGTGCAGATCATCAAAGACAAGGAGGATCTTTCAACGTATTTCAGCACCATGCCTGTCCTCTGGTTCGGCATCCGGGATTTTCAAGAGCTTTTAGAGTACATGAGAATATATGGACGCTATCCGTACTGCAAAGCACAGATGCCGAAGGAACTCAAGGAAAAGATCTCTGAAAAGTATAAAAAGTATAGACTGCATCTTGAATACCAGCAGAAGAGAGAGATCTTCGGCAGCCCTGATGACGACGACTGAAATTGATTCTTAGGCCATTCGAATTAATTGTGTTTTTCTGATTGCCATGTTTTCCAGGTATGAAAGTTCTAATGCACTTTTCTGACGCACTTCCAAGGGTGGTGGTTGGGGGAGGTGGGTGGGGACATTCCAAAATAGGAAGAGGGTGGGCACGTCCACTTCTTAACAAAATTTAAAAACCCCTGGCTATTCATCATGTATACGTCTTGTACCATGAATAAAAAGGGGGGATTTCCATGACACTCTATGTATGGCTGAGCGAGCACCATCTTCTCACATTTGTCACTCCGGCCATCATCCTGATCTTGACCTTCGGCCTCGCGAACATCTTCAATGGCCTTCTGAAAAAGCATTTCAGGCTCGCCTCCAAGAAGATCCAGGTTGATGAAACCACATTCAGGTTCTTCAGGCGGCTCATCGTCATCCTGATCTATGTCATCGGCATCATCGCAGCAGGAGCAACAATTCCCGCATTGCGGACGCTTTCAGTGTCGCTCTTTGCCGGCGCAGGAGTCGCCGCAATCGTCCTGGGGTTTGCTATGCAGAAGACCATGGCCAATGTGATCTCCGGGATATTCATCGCAAGCACCAAGCCCTTCCGGATAGGCGACCGGGTGAAAATAGCTGACGAGTACGGCACGATAGAAGATATCAACCTGTCCCAAACCATCCTGAAGACTGCGGACAACAGGCGGCTCATCGTCCCTAACTCAAGGATCAGTGAGGACACCATCATCAATTACACGATCAATGACCCAAAAATCCTGAAAGCAGTCGATTTCACGATCAGCTATGACTCGGATATTGACAAGGCGAAGAAGATCATCAAGGAAGCCATCGCACGCCATCCGCACTTCATCAGCCCACACCAGGAGAACGATTTCCTGAGCAAGGCAGAGAGCCTGAATGTACGGGTCGTTGAACTCGGAGAGAACGGCGTGAAACTCAGGGCCCATTTCTGGACAAAAGACCAATCAGCAGCATTCGCCGCAGGCTGCGACGTGCTTGAAGAAGTCAAGAAACGGTTCGACAAGGAAGGGATCGAGATGCCCTACCCGCACATGACGGTGATGATGAAGGAGAGGAAGAGGAGATAAATGCAGGAATAGCTGGAAATTTCTTGATTCATATGATGCCGGAATCACCGCTTTTTCTCCTCGATTACGTCAGAAGCAGCATATCTCGGATGGGTAACAACCACCATCTCAACAGGTTCACGCGAGATTTTCTCTATATGGTGGAACACGTTCTTCGGGATCGCTATAATATCGCCAGACTTAACAGTGAATGATTTCTTTCCCACGAACATTCTGCCCTCACCTTTGACTATGTAGTAGACCTCTTCCATGACCTCGTGTTTGTGGGATCTCGCTTTTCTACTGATAGTCGCGTACGACACGCTGAGGTTTTTGGAATGGTACATCTCCTGGATCGTGCCGCACGTGTCTTGAATGCGGGGAATTTCTTTCCTGTTTTTGATTCTCATGGAAGAACATAAACCTCGAAAGTTTATATGCTTTTCGTAACACTGAACAAATGCTCTCTCCCAACTTCCAAGCGATAACTTTATAAATAATCTTCCACAGAACAGCATCTGGAAAAAGGGTGAGAATCATAAAGACAAAACGCAAGCTTGAAGAGTTTAAGAGGCAGAAAAAGGCTGCCCGGGAGATTCTGAAACTCAAGATCTTTGAGGACGTGCACGAGATCAAGAAGCTCGACAAGCACATCGGCGAATTCATCGCCGCGATGCGCGACGACATCAAGCAGCATGCTGTCCAGAACCTGCGCGAGCACACCAAGGAATTCGAGTTCGAAGTGCACGAGGAGCTGGACAGGCTGATCGACCTGACAAAGCAGGATCTTGAACTCTACATCAAGGTGATGAAGTCATTGAATGATTTCAAGCGGCTCATGAAGAGCATCTCGCACACCGACCCGCAATTTGAGAAGATTGCTGAGCAGGAGCTGAAATACGCGGCAGTCATCCACCAGGACATGCACCACAAGCTCGCGACCATCAGCAAGATATTCAAGAGGCTTCGCCAGTAAAAAATAAGAAAATGGACCCTATCAGCAATTGGGAGATATTTCTCAGGATCATCCTGTCTGCAGGAGTCGGCATCCTGGTCGGCTGGGAGCGGGAACGCATCAACAGGCCTGCAGGCCTCAGGACATACGCTCTTGTGTGTGTCGGTTCTACGATGTTCACCCTGCTCTCCATCTACGCGTTCGGCGCATCAGAGCCATCCCGCGTCGCTGCGCAGATCATCACCGGCATCGGATTTCTCGGCGCAGGAACGATCTTCAAGTACAAGAACAAGGTCCTCGGCCTGACCACTGCAGCAGGACTCTGGGCCATCGCAGGTGTGGGCATGGGCTATGGCGCAGGCTATTATCTTGGCACAACTATTGGCGCAGTCATCATCTTCGCGCTCCTGCGCCTGAACAAGGCGAGCAAGACCAGAAAGAAGATTGAACGGGAATACCAGGAACTCAAGCAGTTCGAGCATAAGCATATGCACATCGACCATTTCGTGAAGAAGATCGAGAAGGATGAAAAGATGAAAAAGAAGAAAAGGCCATAACCAAAACTCACGCGCCCTCATTCTTCAGTTCAGCATTCTTGGCACAAGGACATGAACAAGCCACTTCGGCCTGCTGCTCGACTTCGCAGTACTCGGCGTGATCACCATCATCCTCTTTGCGATCGGCAGCTGGATGTTCGAGAAAGTGGAAGTGTAGGGACAGCTGGGAAGATAACAACTGGGGAGATAAGAAACGCCAGAACACATCTTATTATGCGAGAATCATCTTCTTATGCAGCACCTTGCTCGCATTGAGAATCTCGACACCTATGAGCTCGTGGTTGCCATCGAAGTCAAGAATGATGTTCTCATCAACCTCAACAGTCTCCTTGACCGCTCCCTCTTGTAAAGGGTATTCGAAGTAGACGTATGCGGCGTCAACATCTTTGTCATAGGTGAATTTCATGGTTCTTATGCCTTTTTAATGGTGCTCCTCAGCCTCAGCCTTGTCCGCATCCTTCTTGGTCTTGTGGATTGTCTTGTCCGGATGGTTCGGCGGAGAATAGATAGTGTAGAGCCTTAATTTCTTTTTTTTCGAGGCATTGATGATATTATGATAGGTTCCGGCTGGCACGATGACCGCATCACCGTCCTTTACCACGTGCTTTTCCTTGCCATTGAATATGAATAACGCTTCTCCTTCTTCAAGGCGGAAGAACTGGTCAACATGATGGTGCACTTCATTGCCGATCTCCTCGCCAGGCTGCAAACACATTAATACTAATTGCGCGTGCGTGCCAGTGAAAATGACTTGGCGAAAATAATTATTCTTCAATGTCTGCTGTTCAATGTGTCCGATATAGCCAGTCATGGTTCCACCCCCAATAATAGGATGAAGATTATTAAATCATGCTTTTTTATAAAGGTATTGGAAAAAACAGGCAGGGATGCTACACGCATACAGATGATGCATTGGTGTATCGACGATAAATGCACGACTGCAGAACATGCTTATGAACCTGCTTATCTGGCAAAATACGCTTGCGGAGACCTTATCACGCCGAGAACCACGAGCAGGACGATGAGCGCAGTGTAGATGAGCGCAATGAGAACATCTTTCAGTATTCTTCTGCGATCTCGTTTCATGGCAAAAATGCCCTGTATTCCGTGATGCAGCAATAATAATCCGAGGATGTTGGTCAACAAATAGCCGATGACAAATGCAGGCAGGAAAAAATCCACGCGCAGCAATGAAAAAGGGACAGCGAATGCATATGCCAACGGGATATTGACAAACACGTCATTCCACCAGGATAAGGGAGACAAGAGAAATCCAACAGTAAATAAGAATCCATGAAATGCTTTCTTCAATGCTCGTTTTTTCTTTAAGGCCATAATCGATACCATGAACCGCTTATTTAAATATTTCTCTGTCTTTTCTGAAAAAACACTAAAATACAGCTGGCATTCCCTTATTCACAAAAAAGAAAAGAAAAATGAAATAAGAACTATTGCCAAGACATATTCAATTTTCTATATGCCTCCCGCAATAGATTTCTGACTTCAGTGTCTTTGTCTACATTCGAATTCTTTCTTACTACTGCAGCAAGCAGTCGGACTGCTTCAGTGAGGTTCTGCATATCTTTTTCATTCATAGTATCCCTCCGCAATCGAGTATAGCGCTCTTGAAATATGAACTTTAAAAATCTTTTGGAGAATTAAGAAAGACCAGATAAATATTGTACGTATGTACGCAGCCTAGCGTCGACAATAACAGGCAATTTTTATAATGAATTCCCATTAGCCCTGTTTTTTTAAACAAAATTCGTACTAGCCCCACACGGATTTTTCTTGCCGCGAAATCGCAACATTTAAATACAAGATGTATCTTATTAATCTTGAAAATCAGAGGTGAATCGCATGACAACAATGATTGAGATGGGAAAGATAAGTTCGCGAGGACAGATTGCTATTCCGACAGACATACGGGCGCATTTGGGGTTGGGAGACGGTTCAAAAGTGCTGTTTTTTGTCGAAGGCGACACCATCATGATGAAGAAAGTGACTGTAGAATCCTTCTCAGAACTTACACGACCGCTTCGGAATGCAGAGAAAAAGATGAAAGAATCTGACGTGAATAGCTTCATCCATAAGATGCGAAAACGATGAAGATCGTCCTTGACACTAATGTGCTCGTTTCGGGAACATTCTGGACTGGAGATTCTTTTCGCATCTTGGAACTCATCGATCAGAAAGAAGTCATGTTGGTTTTGTCTCTTTCCATCCTCAAGGAATATGTCAAAACCATCAACAGCGACGAAATCATGGAGAAAGTCAGCAACAAAAAACTGGTCTTGTTCAAAATCACAGAAAAAGTGATCAAGAATGCACAGATAATTTCACCCAGAAGAAGAATTGGCCTCATAAAAGATGATCTTGATGACAATAAGATATTGGAGTGTGCCATTGAGGGAAGAGTAGAGTATATCATCACTCAAGACAATCATCTCCTGAAAATACGTGAGTTCGAAGGCGTCAAGATCATGACACCAGAGGAATTCTTACGCACAAAAAGGCCTGACAGAAAATCACCATCCGAGCCACGATGAAAGATAATGCTATTGCCTCATAGGAATTCCCTTGCTCAATGAGCAACCAGATCGCTCGCTTGGCAGGTAGGCGGTTTGGAGGAATTCTGGAGGCAAAGGATGGTGACGAAAAAAGATCGGCGAAAAAACGGTTATGTGACGCCGAATGCGACGATTTCTCCAAAAGAACAAAAAGAATTTTTCATCAATCCCTTCTATGATGATTGGAGTGATTACCGGGATGGGTTCCGAGACTGGTTCAGAGACTTCAAATTGATAAAAAAGGCTCACAAGAATGGTCGTTACTGGTCAGACCTCATAGAGAAGAGAACCCGAATGAACGTGAAACAACAGCAGCTCTTACAAAGAAGGAAAGCGAGGAAGAAAGCAAGAATAAATGAAAAATGTATATAGTCCCGTCCATATTCCCCACACTCACTTGCATGAAGTGCAACAAGGTGATGATGCCTGACAACTTGGTCGGCAGTGTACAGCATAGCTGCACATAGACATCCACCAGAAATTCAAAGCCTTGAAATCAATGCAGGCAATTTCCTGAACAAATGCGTGCCTGCATTCGCACCGCGAAACTTTTTTCTGGAATAGGTAATCACTTTCATGCCTGCAGCCCTTGCTGCGAGCACGTCATTCTCGACATCGCCGATATAGACTGCTCTTGCAGGAGATACTTTCAGTTTTTTCGCTGCGAGAAGCAGAGGCTCAGGATGCGGCTTGTGGTTGATCGTGTCTTCATAGGTGATGGTGACCTTGAAATATCTTTTCAGTTTGGCGAGCCTGGAAGCCTCAAAGACAGTCCCTTTTACCCTGCTGGTGACAATAGCCAACGTATAGGTCTTGCTCAGCTCTTGTATCACGTCTTCCATGCCATCCGGATGCTTCAATAGTTCCAAGTGATAGCCCACTGACCGGGATTTTCCCATCTTCCAAATCTTTTTGACCTCATCCTCATCAGATGACTTTGTGAGAACCCTGATCACCTGCAGCATGCTCAGGTGGAACAGCGCAGGATACTCTTCCCTCGTGGGAGGCCGGTAGCCTGTCTTTCGCATCAGGTCCTGGAAGAACCGCAGGTTTGCCTCGAAAGAATCAAGAAGGACACCGTCGACATCGAAGATGACTGATTTGATCATGCCATGCACCTAGCCGCTAGCCGCTGTGCAGCTCTCTGACATATTTCTGGAGCTCATCAAGC
Source organism: Nanobdellota archaeon (assembly GCA_043805315.1). Taxonomy (GTDB): domain Archaea; phylum Nanobdellota; class Nanobdellia; order Woesearchaeales; family JAHJEM01; genus JAHJEM01. The sequence goes on from JAZDID010000006.1 coordinate 22,429, forward strand.
GCAGCAGTTGTGTTGATCTTCCAGGGCTGCGTGTCTTTTGTTGTGATTTCTGCCTCTTGCCCCCGTACCTGTACCTTATGGTAATAGCTGAGAAGACGCTCTCCGCTCAGCACAGGCTTGCCATCACGCGTTATTTCCAGGCCAGAATCATTTTGCTCGGTTATTTCCAGCACCCAGTCTCCTGCATTCGAGTAGGACTGCGCCTCTGTATATGTCGCCTTGACGCTGTTTTTTTCCAGCGAATACGTCCGCATCACAAAAGAAGATTCCCAGCTGTCGCTGCCGCTGCCATCGCCATGATCCTTGTCAGAAAACATTACCAGTTCTCCGTTGCTTTTCACAACATCAGCAAGTTCCTGGACAAGAGCATCTAAAGTTGTATTGTCAATAGCATCCATGATTCCAACTCCCGCACCTCTCTGACAGAAGAAATTCAGCTGTCTTTATATTCTTTTCGCGGCCCGCCCGGATTCTGCCCATGTCTATAGTTTGAGGGAATTCTATAAGAACAGCGAGACCGGAGTCCAAATTCCCCCTACATTCAAAAAATCATTTGTAAGGGGAAAGATTTAAATACTCGCTCATGTTCTCAGGAGATATGGTATACATCCATAAGAAGATCATCGGCGGCAAAGCATACTATACGCTGAGGATCTCTGAGAGAAAGGGAGCTCGCGTCATCACCAAAGACATCTGTTCTCTCGGAACAGACCTTTCAAAGATCAACCTGGAAGACTTAGAGAGAAAATATCACAAGAAGATCCGGAAGTCCCACAAGACGCTGAAACGATTCCTTGAATCAAACGTGTACGAAGAGAGGACGCGAAAAATGAAGCTGAAGAAACAGACACTCCTCAAAGAGACAGATTTGGAGGTGATTGAGGCAGCCCGGCTCCATTATATCGACAGATTCCTGAGACTCGATAATCGGACAAGAAAGGATATCCTTGAGAATTTTCTCATACGGTTCGCGGTGAATTCAACAGCGATAGAAGGAAACACCATCAGTTTGAAAGACGCTGCGAGGCTGCTGCGGGAAGATATCATTCCAAAAGATCACACCATGCGTGAAGTGAACGATCTGACTAATACGAAGAAAGTGTTCTCTGGCCTGCTGGAGATGAAACCCGAACTTACTGCGCAGCTCATCATTGACATCCATGATGCGCTCCTTGAGAACATCGACAAGCGAAAGGGGTTCCGGAACCATGACATACATATTCTCGGGCAACCATTCAAACCGGCACCCGCACAGTACATCAAGGCAGATATCAAGCTCTTGCTGAAATGGTATGCAGAACAGAAGATGAAACTGCATCCATTCGTCCTCGCTGTCCTCTTTCATCACAAGTTCGAAAGCATCCACCCATTCAGCGACGGCAACGGCAGGACAGGAAGGATGCTGATGAATCACCTCTTGATGCAACACCTGTATCCACCCCTTGTTGTAAACAGGAAGGACAGAAAGGAGTATCTTGGTGCAATGAATGCTGCAGACAAGGTTGTCCAGAAAAGCCTGATACGCGTAAATGAAGAATACGAACAACTCACGCACTTCATGACCTCACAGCTTCAGCAATCATACTGGGACGTGTTCCTGTTCTAAACTTTGTATTACAAACTCAGAGATCCGATTAATAAATAACCCTGCCAGTATTCGCGAGGTTGAAAAGGAAAAAGAAAAAAAATGCTTAGTGTTTTCTCCTCAACACTGTCAGAGCACCGATTGCACCGATCACTACGACAACACCGCCTATTATGCCGAACTCTGGAACAACAATATCTGGTTCGACATTGATGTAGTCTACTGCTACCTGTCCCCAGGGTTCGCATGATGGCCCGGCTTCACCTGTTGCCCGTATCACCACTGCCTGATTCCCGGTGATGCCACTGACGGGAAATTCGCTGACCTCCCAAGTCTCCACAGAATCCCCTGCATCAGCATACTGTCCTACCAGTTCGCCATTCACCAATACGTCAAAGTTATCAACATTGTATTGCCCATCCAGGTGTCTGACGACAATCTTCTCTGAGCCGCCGTTGAAATGCAATTCGACTGCGCCGTTCCTGGTCGGTCCTGTGCATCCTGGCTCCCACGCGAGGCAGAAATTCTGATACGACTCCCCCCCGTAAGGCCCACCCGAAGCATTGGGGACTCCCCAGCCATTCATCCAATAGCCGCCATCAACATAGCAGCCATTGCCGTCTGCTTTCAAATCATACGTGCTTGTAAAATCTGGAAATACGTCACCTGCACTCACTCCAACAACTAACAACATCACCATCACAATATATATTGGACATTTCATTTTTGATTCCTCCAAATGGACTGAAATTTAAGTTTCACCCTTTTATTAATAAAAAAAAATGAAAAAAAATAAAAATTTTAGCGCTTTCTTAGGAACAGGA
>JAZDID010000007.1:0-15270 GCA_043805315.1 Nanobdellota archaeon
AGATTATTGTTCTGAAAAGTCAGGAGTGAACAACTCGCTGATTTATGATTTTGAGTAATGGTAACAAATATCAAAGAGGAATGAACAATGACCTTAGAAATGAAATTCACTGAACTTGAAGGCTTTCCAGTGCAATACTCGCCGGATGTTGTGCGGCATTTGAATCTGGTGTACAGCACGTATTTGTGCAATAACGCAACATTTCATAAAATAGCTAAAGTGATCTCACCTGATGTTAAGAATATCATATTCGGCAACTCGACTGCAGACGGTTACGATTGGTATGACTGCATGGTCGTTCCTGTGGGCGACGCAAGAATCGCGATATTATTTCCCTGGGCTCGGGACAAATCTAATCCCATCTCAGAACAGGACAGGTCAATCAATGTGTACAGCGACAAGCCGCTCCCAAAAGAGGATGTGAAAGGGCTTTTAGAGCAGGTCGCCTACCAGATGACCTTAAAGTTTCAAGAGAGCGGGACGCAATAAACTTTTCAACTGTTTATTATATTTTTATCTTTCCTCACTTCTTCCTTTTCTTCCTATCCATCATTCTCTTCTGGACAATGTTCTCTTTTCCCATCCCTTCCTTGGCTTTTCTGCCAGCGCTCTTCAGGTTGAGCACCACGAGCAAGAGGCAGAACCCGAATCCCACCAATAACCCGTACACGAACACGAAATAATACTCTCTGCGTGTCTTGAAATCTGCGTTCACCGTGCTCTTCACCGGGAAATAGATGTCCAGATTGCTGAATTCCAGGGCGTATTCTGAAAAGGTCAAGGCTGAGAACTTGTCTGTCTCTTTCAGCGAGTTGGCGTATTCATAATAACTATACCCGAGGACTGGAAAGATGCCTTTACCTTCCTCTTTCAGGATGACCTTCTTCGTCGCTGCGAGCTTTTCCTCAAGATAGCTGTCGATCTGGTCTTTCGGGATAGTGATGCCTGAGATGACGATGTTGGCTTCTGCCTTGATCTTGCTTGCCTGGAACAGGCAGATCTCATAGTTCTTGTTCTTGAAGCTGGCATAGGCCTCTTTCAGCTGGTCGTCACTCGCCAAGGAAAGGCCTTCAACATAGAGGTTCACGTAATTGATCCGCTCTTCTGCCTCTGATATCTTCTTGAGGCAGGCCTCCTGCAGATAATCCTGGTCAAGATTCAGTCGTGTGCCTTGCAAGCCGAAAAGCTTTGACCATGAGACTGCGCTGTTATAGCGCTCAAAAGAATACGCGAGCTGGCTTGCAGAGATATTGCTCGTGTTGACATTCTCCAGGTTTGCCTGCGCTTCCCTCAGCCGTTCTATCACAACCATGTAGGTCTCCAGGTCAGAGATGGTCTCGAGAGCTATCTTGTTTATCTTGTCATTGTACGAATTGATGGATGTCAAGAGGCTCTCCATGATGTCCTTGAGCTGCGAATTGGAATAGTCAGCGAACTGCTCCTGGCGCAGGATGAGATTAGCTGAGAAACAATAGCTCGCAGCGCTGTAATAATCCCCTGATCCAAGGCTGTCCAGGCCTTTCCGGAACTTCTCATTGGACACATTCAGGGATTCGTTGCTTTCGGTCTTGATTGTGACTGTCGAGTTCAGGACTGATGTCCTGTTGCAGAGCTGCCTCGCCACCTCTTCCATCTTCTTTGTGTACTCGTTTGATATCTGTATGTCCACATTGGAGACATTGTTGAATTCCCTTCCGGTGAAATAAAAAAGAGCCTCTTCCAGATTGGCGATCTTGATGATCTCGATGCCAGTGACATTCTCTCCCATGATATTTGCTGTCTGGTTGCTCTCGTTTCCGAGCTTCATGATCGGCAGCTCGAATTTCGGCACAAGGATTCTTGTGAATCCTGAATTTCGGGCCGCTTCTGCTTTCTTGCTGATGCCAGCCACAGGACCTATCAGCCCGCCAGAGTTGATCGTTCCGGTCATGACAGTGTCATTGCGCAAGGGGATGTCTGCGAGCAGCGAGATAGTAAGGACAGTGATTGCCCCGCCCGCGCTCGGCCCGCCGACAATGGACGAGTCTGCGCGTATGGTATAGAAGAAGTCATACTTCGAGCAGTCCATCTCTAAAAAACTGCAGGCGATCTCGTTGCCAAACCTTGTCGAGATCTGGGTGTCAAGCTTGGTCAATGGCAGGGAGTCGATGAAGATATGGCCTTCTCCAGGCGTTATGTCCAATGTCAATTCCGCTGTGCCTCCGATGAGAAGGTCAGGGCCTTCTGAGACTGTCAAGAGCGTAATGCTGCCTGATTTCGCGAATGCCGCGGGGAGCATGAAGAGGCAAAGAAAGAAACCATATAGGAGAATCTTCTTCATTTTTCTTTGTTCCTCCCCCGTTTTTCGACAATCTTCAGCTGTTTTAAAACTTTCCCATATTCTGCGCAGATCCTGTAGCCGTCGAGGAAATGCGTGAACGCCCTGTCTTTTATCCTGAAATGCCTGCTCTCCAATGCCTGGAGGAAGAGATGGAGGTCTACTGCCTTGTCCTCAATCCGCTGGGAATGATAGCTCAGGCCAAAATCGATAAGGTGGATTTTTTCATTGGTGTCAAGGATCATATTTGATGTTGTCAGGTCGGCATGGATGATGCCCTGGTTGTGAAGCTGCCCGACTAATTCACCAATCCTCTTTGCAAGCCCGGGCTTCTTGTCAAGGGTTTCCTTGACCTGCGTGCCAGGGATTTTCTCCATCACGATGCGCTCTTTCATGTCAGAGCTGATAAGCCGGGGTGCAGGAAAACCTTTTTGTTCCAGCTTCTGGAGGAGGACTGTTTCTTGGCGCGTCCTTCTTTTCCGCAATTCCAGGTCGATCTCGGGGATGCGGTAGCCCTTTTTAGGCCGTACTTTCACGACAGTCTGGCCTGATGCATAGAGGACTGCCTCGGCACCGCGGGCGATTTCCTTTGGTTTTGGCATGATTCCAAGGAATTTTCGGCCTTTTTAATACTTTATGAAAGTGGCCGGCAATCGACGAAGTCAACTATCACCTGTTATCGAATGTGCCCGCCCCTTCCTTCTTTTCCAGATTGTCCCCACCCGCCAACCCCCTCCACCACCCAGCGAAAAGCACCAGAACATTTACATCTGCAAAAGCTGACGGTCGAGAAGACACAATGAACTTGACTTAGCCTTCGCATTGGCAGCCTGGAAGCAAGCAGGCAAAAAACCCGAGAAAAAATCCATTGCTGGACTTCTTCCCGGGAAAAGAGGTGAGTTGCATATGTAGAATATCCTTTTCCCCAAATTCACGACGTAATGAGGGATAATGCATTGCCATATTTAAAAGTTTCGCTTTTTTCTATTTAAAAATGGTAACAAATCACTCTTTTTTTGTAGTTTCTGGGTGACGACTCCTTTGCAAGAAAATCCTATAGTTTTTTAAATAATATGTGTCTTATCAGACCAATGTACCTTCCCAATTACCAAGATGGCAGCATTGTCAACCTCATGAGCACCATTCTTGAATCCTATGACACTTCATCACTGTATAAGCCGCTCAAGAGCATTACTGCATCCGAACTCAGGAAATCAAGGACGATCGTACTTTTGGTCATCGATGGTTTGGGGTACGAGTATGTTACCAAGAACGGGAAAAACACGGTCTTCAAAACATATCTTCGAGATAAGATCACTTCAGTCTTCCCATCGACGACAGCAACAGGGATCACGACCTTCCTGACCGGGCTTGCCCCGCAACAACATGGCATCACTGGATGGTTCATGTTCCTCAAAGAGCTTGGATCAGTCTCGGCAATCCTACCTTTCATTCCCCGAAGCGGCGGCCTGCCATGGAGCACGATAGGCCTCAGCCCGCAACGAATTTTCACTCAGCCTCCAATTTTCAAGAGGATCAATGCCTTCTCATTTCTGCTCATGCCGAAAGAAATTGTAGATTCAGACTATACTTTGACGCAAGCGGGAAAGGCAAAAAGGTCAGGATACACCAGCATGGACGATTTTTTTAAGCAGCTGAGAATAATGCTGCGGAACGGGAAAAAGCGAAAGTTCATCTACGCGTACTGGCCTGGTTTTGATTCCGTCTGCCATCATCACGGCTCAAAGAGCGCACACGCAGCTGAACACTTTCAGAGATTGGGAAGGAGATTGGAAAGACTCATTACATCCTTGCATGACACGACAATCATCATCACTGCAGACCACGGACTCATCGATACTGAAGAGAACAGGGTCATCAGGCTGAAAGACCATCCGCGGCTTGCAGAGACATTGACACTGCCGCTCTGCGGAGAGCCACGGCTAGCATACTGCTATGTCCATCCTTCCAAGACAGGACAGTTTGAGGCATATGTGAAAAACCGCCTGCATGCCTGCTGTCATCTGTTCAAAAGCGAAGAGCTGATCAAAAGGAACTTCTTTGGACTTTTTGAACCTCATGAAAACTTGCAGGATCGCGTGGGAGATTATACGCTCATCATGAAAGAAAATTATGTCATCAGGGACCGCCTCGTGACTGAGAAAGAAAAGCATCACATCGGAAACCACGGGGGCGTGAGCAAGGAAGAGATGTATGTCCCGCTGATTGTCATCACAAAATGAAGAGAGAGCAACATTTATAATCTTCCCTGATTTTTCTCCACCTATGAACGCGCAAACCAGTTGCTTCACTGCCTTGTGCAAGAAAAAACCAGCTCTTACCCTTTCCTACAACCGGCGAGGCTATTGTTCATCCTGCTATCTCAGCATGATCGAGGCGCGCATACGGAAAGCGCTCAGGACAACAAGCCCCATTGACGTCAAGAGAACCTTCCGCATGCTGAACGACGATTCACCGGAATACCACGTCGCCAGGCATTTCCTGGACAGGATATTCGGAGAACACCTGAAACTCAAGGTGGTATCCTGCCTGCCAACAAATAAGGATAAAAAAAAACAAGAACTCTTGCATACCTTGAAAAAAGATGAACAGCTCATCCTCGCGACCAGCATGGATGCAGCGCTTGCCAGTGATTTCGAGAAATTCATCAGGAATGTGCGTGGAGTAAAAAAAGACAAGCGCATCATCAGCATCCTGGACAATGTTCTTGATGAGGAACTGGCGTGGCTGGCACGACTCTTGAAGATCAACAAGAACAGCGTACAACATAAGAATCCCCTTATTGAGAGTATAGAGAAAAAACATCCCGGCTCGAAATTCTGCCTCAAGAAAAGCCTTGCATACATACAAGTAGTCGAGAGCAGGTGAATCATGGACAAGATAAAAAAGTTCGTCAGGCAATTCGTGGACAAACACAGGTTCGACTTCACTGATGTCCATAAACTCGGACGGAAATACTTTCTCATCCACAAACAGCTCTTGGAGATGAAAGGCAAGATCAACAAGGACATCTACGCCGCAGGCCTGTTTCTCGGCGAAGACAGGCAAGAGTTCAAGCCGAGCCCTGCGCTCATTGAGATGATTGCTGAGAAAAGCACGAGAAAAGCGGTCATCAATAAGAATTCAGAATGGCTCTTCCTCTGCGGCCGCGACGTCTTCTCCACGAGCGTCATCGCATCAGCAGTGAACGACGGCCTCGTGCTCGTGCAGAACGAGGAAGACGAGAACCTGGGCTACGGAAAGATCATCAGGAAAGGAAACAGTCTGTGGATTAAGAACCTGCTGGACAGGGGAAGCTATCTGCGGCAAGAGCAGGCAAAGAAGAAATGATTATTCCTCCAGCACTTCGATCCCCGGCAATTTCATTCCAGATACAAACTCTAAACTAGCGCCTCCGCCTGTCGAGACATGCGTCATCTTGTCTTTCAAGCCTAATACTTCGATGCTTGCTGCGCTGTCTCCGCCGCCGATCACGCGGGTTGATTTCAGCTTTGAGAGGAACGTGGCTATTTCCTTTGTGCCATTGGCGAATTCAGGGATCTCGAACACGCCGATCGGGCCTGCCCAGAAGACTGTCTTTGCTTTCTTGAGCAATTCTGTATAGCAGGCGATTGTTTTTGTGCCGATGTCCACGCCGATCAATCCCGAGACGTCCTTGCTCTCGACATCCCTGATGACTGTCTTTGCCCCTGCTTCAAATTTGTCTGCGAACACCAGATCAAGAGGCAGGACAAGTTTGTCTCCTGCCTGGGCCATGAGAGAGACCGCAGTCTCGATGAGCTCTGGCGTGTATTTTGAAGCTCCTAAGTCACACCCTTTCGCTTTCAAGAACGTGTTCGCGAGCATGCCGCTGATGATAAGGTGGTCGACCTTTGGAATCAAATTCTTTATCACCTCTATCTTGTCCTCTTTGGCGCCGCCGATGACAGCGACAAACGGCCGCTTCGGGTTGTCAATGATCTTCGCCAGGTTCTCGACTTCCGCCATCATGAGGAACCCTGCGCAGCTGGGAATGAATTTTGTTATTGCATGCACGCTCGCGTGTGCCCGATGGCTGACGCCAAACGCGTCGTTCACATAGACATCTCCTAGACTGGCGAGCTTTTTCGCAAAATCCTCGTCATCTGCCTCCTCTTCCTTGTGAAAGCGCAAGTTTTCAAGAAGGACGATCCTGTCAGGAGGCAGGGTGATGTCAATGCAGTCATCCATTTTCTTGACCGGCTGGCTGAGCAGCTCAGAGAGCCTTTGGGCAATGAAGCCTATCCGCAGGCTCTCGTCAATCCCTTTTGGCCTGCCAAAGTGCGTCATGATGATGACCTGCCGGGCATTCTTCTTCAAGAGGAAGTTGAGTGTTATGAGCGAAGCGCGTATGCGGCTGTCGTCTGTTATCCTGTTCTGCCTGTCCACAGGAACGTTATAATCCACGCGCATAAGGACTCTCTTGTCTTTGAAGTCGAAGTCTGTTATTTTTTTCATACACGTTCTCATCAGAAGCTCATTTAAATATTTTATGACAAAACCTGTCCTTACAGAATATCACAAATAAAAAAAGAACAAGCGCCAGGATTACCACTTGTCGTCGTCAGAGTCCTCTTCCTCTTCAACATCTTCCTTGTCAGAATTCTCGTCATAGCCGTAATCCTGCTCAAGCTCTGATGGCGGTGGTCCGTTCTTCTTGGATTTCTTCTTTGCCATGGTCTGTTTCACCTCAGCATGTGCACTTGGAATTTTTTTCCCTTTTTTGCGGGGATGATACTGTATTTGCCCTCCTGCAGCCCTTGCTTTTCAGCCCATGCCTTTGCCCCTTCCCTTGTCTTGAAGGTCTTTGCTCCCCGCTTCCTCTTTGAGGCTTGGAAATAAGACTTGTGCTTGAAGTGAGTATGGAGCCTGAGAAGCCGTTTTGCCTTGGTATGGACTTTAGGAATGTGAATCACCTGTTAACTGCTCAACTGTAAAAAATGCTGGTGGGAATATAGGGAACATATATTTAAATCTATCGCTCAGATTTTTACCTAAAAATCTGGTAAAAATCATTAAGAATGGAACATAAAAAGACATGAATTTCCTTTTTAGTCTCATTTCCCTGCTGAGAATTCACGTTCACAGTTCACACCAGCAGCTTGATCATGTCCACCATCCTGCACGAATATCCCCATTCATTGTCATACCAGGCGATCACCTTCACAAATGTGCCGCCAATGACATTGGTGGACTGGCTGTCGAAGATTGCTGAGTGCGTGTTGTGCACGATGTCTGCAGACACCAAGGGCTCTTCGCTGTATTCGATGACTCCCTGCAGGTGGTTGCCGGCAACGTTCCTGAACAAGGTGTTGATCTCTTCTTTTGTCGTTTGCTTGTTGAGCTCGCAGACAAAATCCGTGATTGAGCCGTCAGGCACAGGCACGCGTAGCGATATCCCGTCCAGTTTCCCTTTCAGGTCAGGAATGACCTCTGCGACTGACTTGGCAGCGCCGGTTGTTGTGGGAATGATGGACCAGGCAGCGCTCCTCGCCCTTCTCAGGTCTTTATGAGGAGCATCGACCAAGCGTTGGTCCGCAGTGTACGCGTGCACGGTAGTCATGAACCCGTGTTTGATCCCGAAATTGTCATGCAAGACCTTGACGACAGGCGCAAGGCAGTTTGTTGTGCACGAGGCATTGCTGATGATATGATGTTTTGTTTTGTCATAGAGATGTTCGTTGACTCCTTTGACGACCGTGATGTCAGGATTTTTCCCAGGCGCGCTGATCAATACCTTTCTTGCTCCTGCCTGCAAGTGTTTCATCGCACCGTCACGCTCGGTGAAAAAGCCAGTGCTCTCCACAACCACGTCGATCTTCAAATCCTTCCAAGGGAGTTTTGCAGGATCGAGCTCTTTCAGGACCTTGACCTGCCTGCCATTGATGACCAAGTTGCCGTCCTTCACTTCTATGCTTCCTGGGAATTTTCCATGCACAGAATCCCACTTGAACAAGTGCGCGAGAGTTCCTGGATCAGCAGTGTCATTCACTGCAACCCATTCAATGTCAGGGTCGTCGATGCCTGCCCGCATCACCATCCTGCCTATCCTTCCGAAACCATTGATTGCCACACGAACCATTGTAATCACCCTACTGGAAAGGGCCGAGGAGAGTATTTAATGTTTTGTGGTCACTAAGAAATGGAGATTGCATGAACCTCTTACAGCGCAGAGTCGTCAAACTCTTCCTTGGTCTTTTTCCAGATCTCTTCCCGCGTCGCAAGCCTGTGCTTCACCAGAATATCGCTCAACGCATCCAGCTGCGCCCTGGCCAGCGCGAGCTTATAGGTGTTGATCATCAACAGCTCCTTGGTCTCATACTGTGACAGGTCTTTAACCTTCTTCTCAAAGCTCTTGAGAGATTTCTTGTCCATGCCCACGCTCTGCATGAGAATGACTGAGAGAAAGGGTGTATTTAAAGTTTGCGGTGGGCTGGCTCAGTTAACTTGCACACATTGGTGAACATGCCCGCCCCCTCCTTCTTTTTCTGATTGTCCCCACCCTCCGCCCCCCACCTCCACCCAGAGATGTGTATTAGAATGTACGCATCTGCAAAACGTGACAGTCAGAAAAACACAACGAACTTAACTTAGACCAGTGATGCTTGTGCGGCAGAGAACAATACATAAATTATTTAAAATGCATTTCTCTCCCCTCAACTGTGGTTACCAAAGCGCAGGTCATTGCCGTGCTGAAAAAGGTCAATGATCCTGAAATAGGAATAGACATCTACACCATGGGCTTGATCTATGATATTCAAATCAAGAAAGACACCGTGCATGTTAAGATGACATTGACTACTCCTGCCTGTCCATACGGCATGATCATGATCGAAAATGCAAAAACAAGCATTTCTAAAATCAAAGGCGTAAAAAAGGCAGAACTCGAGCTCGTCTTCGACCCGCCCTGGGAGCCGACAAAAGAATTACGGGCAATGCTGGGAGTCTGACATGAAGAAGCTGGACAGCTTTCATGAAGAATTCGTTGAACTTCTCTAATCTTTTATTTCGGACTCACTCCCAGCTTTGCCTCAGTCTCTGCGATCTTTATCCTTGTCTTTATGACTGTATCCGGGTTCAGCGAGATTGACTCTATGCCGCACTCGACTAAGAACTGCGCGAACTCAGGGTAATCGCTCGGTGCCTGGCCGCAGATGCCGATGTACCTTTTCTTCCGGATCGCGACTTCAATCACCTGTTTCAACATCTTCTTGATAGCAGGATTCCGCTCATCGTAGATTTTTGACACTATTTCAGAATCCCTGTCCAATCCTAAAGTCAATTGCGTCAGGTCATTGCTGCCGATGGAAAACCCGTCAAATTCGTCCAGGAACTCATCAGCAAGGATCACATTGGAGGGGATCTCGCACATCGCGATCACAGACAACCCGTTCTCCCCTTTTTTGAGCCCGAAATTCGCCATCTCATCAAGAACTTTCTTGCCTTCTTCAACCGTCCTGCAGAACGGCACCATGAGCACCATGTTCATCAGACCAAAGTCCTGGTAGATCTTCTTGAACGCCTCACATTCCAACTTGAAGGCTTCCATGTAATTTTCCGAGTAATATCTGCTCGCTCCTCGCCAGCCGATCATCGGATTCTCCTCTTTCGGCTCGAACTCAGCCCCTCCGATCAGGCCGCAGTACTCGTTGCTCTTGAAATCAGCCATGCGCACGATGACCTTCTTTGGCCAGAACGCAGCAACAATCCTGCCGATTCCTCTCGCCAATTCGTCAATGTAGAATTCCTTCTTGTCCTTGTAGTGCGCTGTCAGCTCCTCTATCTTCTTCTTGGTCTTGAGATCCTTGAGCGTATCGAAGTGCACCAACGCCATCGGGTGGATCTTGATGAAAGACGTAATCACAAACTCTTCCCTTGCCAATCCCACGCCATCGTTCGGGATAAAGCTCTGCTCGAATGCCTGCTCAGGATTGCCGATGTTCATCATGATCTTGGTCTTTGTCTTCGGCAGGTTCGAGATGTCATGCACCTCAACCTCATACTTGAGCTTGCCGTCATACACATAGCCGGCATCTCCCTGGCTGCAGTCCACAGTGATCATCTGGCCTGTCTTCAGAGCTGTCGTTGCCCTGAGTGAGCCGACAATGCAGGGAATGCCGAGTTCACGGGAGATGATTGCAGCATGGCAGGTCCTCCCTCCTCTATTCGTGACAATAGCTGCTGCGATCTTCATGATCGGCTCCCAGTCCGGGTCGGTCATGTCAGTCACGAGAACTTCGCCTTCCTTGAATTCCTTGATGTTTTTTGCGTCAAGGATCACATGTGCGGGTCCTGCGCCTATCTTCGAGCCGACTGATGCTCCCTGGATAAGGACTGTGCCTTTCTCTTTCATCTTGTATTCTTCGAGCTTTGAATAGTCTTTCTGGGAATGGACTGTCTCTGGCCTTGCCTGCACAATGAACAGTTCTCCGGTAAGGCCGTCTTTTGCCCATTCCATGTCCATAGGCTTGACATGGCCTGCCTTCTCAGAATAATGGTCCTCGATCGTGACCGCATACCTTGCCAGGGTCAATATTTCTTCGTCTGCAAGGCAGAATTTCATCCGGACATCTGCAGGAACTTCTACGTTCTTGGTCGGCTTTTTCGGATCAGCAGTATAGACCATCTTGACTTTCTTTGTGCCGATCTTTTTTGCGATGATCGGCTTGAACCCCTGCTTCAATGTCGGCTTGAACACATAGAACTCATCCGGGTTCACTGCTCCCTGGACAATATTCTCTCCCAAGCCATACGCGCCGGTGATGAAGACTGCATTAGGGAAACCTGATTCTGTATCAATGCTGAACATCACTCCAGAGCAAGCCTTATCGCTCCGCACCATCTTCTGCACGCCGATGGACAGGGCGACAGTGAAATGGTCGAATTTCTTGTCAACCCTATAGGATATGGCCCTGTTGGTGAACAATGAGGCAAAGCACTTCTTGCATGCCAGGATGAGGGATTCAGGGTCATGGATGTTCAGATAGGTCTCCTGCTGCCCTGCGAAGCTTGCGTCTGCAAGGTCTTCTGCTGTCGCTGAGCTCCTCACTGCGACATCAGTGTTCTCTCCATACTGCTTGCACAGGTTTCCATATGCCTCGATGATCTGGCCTTTTAGGTCTTCTGGAAACTCTGCTGTGACAATAGCGTGCCTGACTTTTTCCCCCCGTGCAGAGAGGTTTTCCATATCCTTCGTGTTCAGGTCTGAAAGGATTTCCTTTATCTTTTCCTTTATGCCTGCTTTCTCAATAAGGTAGCGGTATGCTGTTGCAGTGATGGCAAAACCATTGGGGATCTTGACTCCCTGCGGCGTCAATAAGCGGTACATCTCACCGAGCGAGGCGTTCTTTCCACCCACTAAAGGAACATCCTCAATGCCGACTTGGTCAAACCAGAGAATGAATGCGTTTTGCTTGTCCATGAAAACGTCCTCATCGATAATTTCATAATGAACATGATGCCTAAAGAAAAAGCAACAACTCACCCCTTTTCCCCAGGCAATTCTTTATCCATTGGGTTGAGCGTATTTAAGGTTTTGTAATTATTTTGAAGTGGGGAAGAAAAATGAATCTTAGGTAAAGTTCGGCACACAAGAAAATTTGAAATCAATCACCTTCAATTACTGGCACAAACACGCATTCACAAATGGGCTTTTTTCTCATCTCATTACCTTTCTTTGTGATCTTAAACAGCAGTTGTCCCAGAGCGCTTCCCAGAGGAATCACCATGATGCCTCCCTCTTTCAGCTGGCTGAACAATGCCCTTGGCACAGCTTTTGCATAGGCAGTCACGATGATCTTATCGAATGGCGCTGATTTTGGATAGCCTTTTGTCGCATCAGCTCTGACGACTTCGATATTGTCAATGTGCAATTTATCCAACACTTTCTTCGCGTTTTCTGCAAGCTGTGCATGGCGCTCAAGCGTATACACTTTTTTCACCAGCCTGCCCAGGATCGCTGCCTGGTAGCCAGAGCCAGTCCCTAATTCCAAGACTATATCTGTTGGCTTCGGCTCAAGGCACTGCGTCATCAATGCCACCATGTAGGGCTGGCTTATTGTTTGGCCTTCGCCGATCTGCACCGGATGGTCATCATACGCCTGGTCAAGATATTCTTGAGGAACGAACTCGTGCCTGGGAATCTCTGCAAAGACCTTTAATATGTTTTTCTCTGTGATGTCTCTTCTTCGCAGCTGGTACTCGACCATGTCCTTGCGCAGTTCGAGAAATAAATCTTGGTTGCTCATGCGAGATACCTGTCAAGGTAATGATGGAATGCCATTTGATCACGTGCACCTATCCAGCCTATTTCCCCCTTTTCCTCTGATCCTGCCTCGCCCGGTACTCATCAAACTTCCCTGACAGCGGTTGGAGGACGCGCTGGTTGAGGTAGCCGAGCCCTCCAAGGATTCCTGCGCAGAGCGCGGTGAACGCGCCAGTGTTGTAGATGAGCTCTGCCTCGTCGAGTGAGGTCGTTGGTGTATTGGTGATAAACTCCTCTACTGTGTAGCAGGCACCTATAGTGAAGCCGGTGAGGAACCCTCTCCTGAATGTGAAACGCGACGGGTTCAGGTAGTCTCCGACACTGTACTGGATTTTGAAGAGAGTATCCTCAAGGTCTTTTCTTTCCATAGCGAGTCCTTCCTTTTTTCCTCGTGCCAAGATCGTTCTTCTGTTTCTTGGCAATTTCTGCACTGAGCCAGTTTTCATATTTCTTCTCCACATGCAATATCTTCCAGGAGAATATCGCCGGCGTAGTGTACGAGTGCATCCTCTTAATCTCCTGCTCGATCTTCGTATAGTTCTTCTGTACTGTCTTGATGATCAGCACAGTCTCGTTGTCATATACAAGTTTGTGCTTCCACCAGTACATGCTCTGCATTGGGAAGAAGTTCGTGCACGCGGCAAGCCGCTTCTTGAGCAGGGATTCTGAGATGTCCTCTGCCTCGTCCTTGTCCTTGCACACACAGTAGATGAGGATCATGTTTCTATTATAATGTGTCTTGCTTAATAAATTTTTTCTGTTTGTACCACACCCAAAAGAGGGGAACAAATGATATTCATCTTATAGGTAAAAATGAGTATGCCTGTTGTTAAACAATGTGGTCGAACTCATGGAAATAGGACTAAAAATGAATCCATGTTTTTTATGTCCTATTACTAATACTTTTTACCTGATTCCTCTCAAATTGAAAATTTGTGAGGCGCGAGAAATCTCCGATTTCACGCGTTTGGTAAAAATCTGCCGGAAGACTTCCGGTTAACTTTATAAACAAAAGAACCATTCCACAGGTATGGAAAAGGTCATCTATACAGGACCTCAGCACGGAGTATATGCCTATGACCTCTTTATAGGCTTTGTCACACACCTTTTCCCGGCGAGTGAGCAGCTTCCTGCTGAACGCGTTGGCCAAGAGGGCTATTTTCAAACCGCCTTTCATATACAGCCGCAGGATGTGAAGCTCATCTACACCTGCCAGCCGAAATGCCGGGTCATCGTCATGCTCAGGCAGGAGCAGGAAGATGCGCACACCTTAAGCGAGATAGAAAAGAAGATCCTGGGCGCGCGTACAAAGGCACTGCAGACCATTCCTTCTCGAAGAACCGCTGAAATCGACCGTCTGCTCACGCAGGACTGGGATGCTTGAGCATCATTTCTGAGTTCGTGAATGTTCCTGCCCATTCGCTTCCTAATTTGGAATGTTCCCACCCTCCACTCCCTCCTTCTTTTCTAGATTGTTCCCACCCGCCACCCCCAACCACCACCCTTGGAAGTGTAATGCAATACATTGATACTGTTGGCAGTCAGCTGGGCTCAGCAGTCAGTTGTCCCCACCCGCCATCATTGAACAAGTTCAATGGGGCATAGTCGAGAACCTCGACAGGGTTTGGACAAGGTCCAAACTTTTAGCCGAGCTCAAACCATCCCCTTCCACCACCCATTGTTTGGTATCTGAAAAACATGTAGAATTAACTCAGTTCTGGAATCGAAAGCTTTATTAACGAAACTGCAAGAGGATACTCTCAGAGAAAAACAATATCATCAGTACTGATCAGAAAAGAGGTGGGCTATGCCGAGGCAGCTGTCTATGCAGGAGAGTTATGCGCTTCTTGCGAGATATAAGCTGCCATTCTCTGAACCAAAGTACATATATAATGAACAAGATCTGCTGCAGGTCAGGCACTATCCTGCTGCCGTGAAGATCATCTCTCCAGATATCATCCACAAGTCTGACGTGGGAGGCATCAGGATTGATGTGAGGAATCACGAAGAGCTGAAAAAAGCATATTTCGATATTCTCGCTGCAGTGAAACAGAATGCGCCCCATGCGAAAATTGAAGGAGTCGCGGCATTTTCCATGGCGCAGGGCACCCAGCTGCTCGTCGGCATGAAAAAAGACCCGCAGTTCGGCGATGTCCTCGCATTCGGCCTGGGAGGGGTGTTTGTGGAAATCCTCAAGGACATCTCGCTCAGGATCTCCCCAGTCACAAAAAGAGATGCATATGAGATGATCAAGGACATCAAGGCATACACAGTGCTGGAAGGCGCGCGGGGCGGAGAGCCGGTGAATGTGGACATCATTGCTGAGATGCTGGAAAGGATATCCAAGATGTGCCAGAAAGAGAAGAATATCGTCGAGCTGGACTTTAATCCAGTCATTGCAAACAGCAGGGAAGCGAAGATCGTTGACGTGCGGATCATTGTTGAGGAATAAGATGCGAAACTTGAAACACATGTTCGAGCCGAACAGCGTGGCTGTCATCGGAGCCTCAAGGGATCCTGGCAGCGTGGGCGCTGGCGTTTTGCGGAATCTGAACAAGGGAGGATTCTTCCATACCAAGGACTGCAGGCCATTCCATGGCAGGATCTATCCGATCAACCCGCATGCGACAGAGCTCCAGGGACTGAAATG
>JAZDID010000008.1:0-15299 GCA_043805315.1 Nanobdellota archaeon
GTGGCAATCTGGGTTCGAATCCCAGCAACCCCATCAGTGCGGAGGGCTGGAGCGTGAGCGTAATGTCCATTTGCAGTTGCGTCTGCAAATTGCCAACAACCTATGGTTGTTGAGCATCCCCGGTTCCGCATTAACCAGACGGAACTGGTCGTGAGAATCCCAGCAACCCCACTTGCTTTTTCTCCAAAGATGGCTTCAATACGCATTATCGTGATGATCGAGTGAAATGACCCGGATGACATCCCCTTCAATCGAATAGATGACGACAAAACTGCCAAAATGAATTCTCCAGTATCCTGCAAGGACATTCCCTAACGGCTTGAAATGCTCAGGATTCTGGACAAGATCTTGAAGCTTCTTCATGATTTGAATGTAGAGAACCTTGTCCCTTTTCTTAAGCTTCTTCATCGCTTTCTCGAACTCATCACTGAATTCGAAGATATAGCCCATCTTACAAGCTCCTGAGATACTTTCCTGCTGATTTCTGGTCAAACCTCTTCACACCAATCCCTGCCTTCATTCTCTCCTCGATCTTCTTGTACCGTTCAATCTTCTCAAGCATGACCTTTTTCCTTACCAGGTCAAGAATGAACTCCTGAAGATTCCTATAGCCCAGCTCCTGAAAATGCTTCCTGGAGGCTTCATACAGATTCTCTGGAATTGTCAAGCTTATTTGTTTCATCATAGCACCTTCGTATTTATACGTACGATAAAATATTTGAATGTATTTAAATGTTTCGATTCAGCTCCAGTATGTCTTTGGATATTCTTGGTTCATAATTATCATTAAAATAACCAAATTCCACCTCAAAAAACAATTTGAAGATATTTTTATGCTTTATACTGCCTAAAAAGGAAGTATTTTTGTTCTATACTGGTGGGAATCGTATCATATTCTGCTTTGAATCGACTCCACTGTATATTATGGGCAACAATATTCTATTCTACGTAAAAATCATAAAATTTATATAGATGAACGATTTGATTAATTATCAGAATGATACAAGAAGCAATATTAAGCTTTTTATTGATGAATACACCATGCAATATGTCATATTCACAAATAAATAGGACAATTCAAACTGTTTTTCGGCAAGAAGAGAAGAATCTTCCTCAGAAAGACCTTCCTTTGCCTGACGAGTTCACTCTGTATCAATTGCCAATGTTGCAGAGCATGGATGATCTTGTCCAAAGGACGTATTATGGCGTGCTCAAGAAAAGCTATGAACTGGCAGACCTTACCTTGGAATTATATTCTCCGGGATTCCAGACAGGCCAGCTCATTGTGGCAGAAATCAAGCCAAAAAGCCCTGAAATCACGTTCGCCAGCGCAACGCTCACTTCCAAGAAAACAGCGACAACCTTTCCAATCGCACCATCTTCTAGTCAGTATAAGGTCTTGATGGCAACTGACATCGAGGACAAAAAAGGAGAATACTGCCTGAAGATCATCTATACAAAAGGCAGTGAGATACTGACAGAGACAATTCCAATCCAGATAGAAAGAAACAGGTTCAAGAGGCAGACACCTTTGTTTATTCCTATCCCTGAAACTGTACCATACGGGCCTTATCAATCTCTCATTCCAGAAACACCAGGAGACAAGGCATGCTTTACGCACATTCCTACAGCAGGTAATGCTGACCTCTCTTTCAAGCTTCCTCATCATGGAGAACTCACTGGCTATTTCGGAGATCTCCGGCAGTACCAGGGAGGAGACGGCAACCTGCACACGCGCAGGCATGACGGGCTTGACATCAATGGGAACAAAGGGGATCCTGTGCTCGCTGCAATCGACGGAATTGTGGCCTATGCAGGATGGTATAATGGCAGGTCAGGAAACTCTGTCATTGTCAACAATGGCACTGGCTTATACACGTCATACACCCACCTTTCAGGCTTCGGAGTCAAGCCAGGACAAGAAATAAAACAAGAAGAGGTCATCGGCTTTCTCGGCAACTCCGGCAAACCGCTAAACCCGCACCAGAAATACAGGCCGCACCTGCACTTCGGAGCAAAGATCATCGGAATGACAACTGAGGGCAAGCCAAAGGAATGCACCATCGACCCGATCTCCCTGACAGTGCTCGAATACCTCCATGAAAAAGAGAAGGACAGCAATGCAGCACCAGATCATGGCAGAAAGTAACATCCTCGAAACAGAAGAAGAATGAGAACATGAGAACTCACCACAACATCAGATGTATCTCTCACAGAATGTCCGGGCTGAAATTCAAAACATATCCCTTGAATCCCGCCTTGAATCCCATTCCTTTCTGGTCAATGCGTGCATCACGTAGGTGGTCCCATCCCTCTCGTATTCTTTCTCAGCACGAAAACCTGCTGCGAACAAGACAGCCCTGCTTGGCATGTTGAGATTGGCAGTTTCTGCGATGATCTCATCAAGACCGAGCTGTTCAAAGCCGTACTGGACAATGCGCTTCACTGCTTTTGTCATGTATTTCTTACCCTGGAACTCTTGCCCGAGATAGTAGCCGACCTCTGCAAGGCCTTCAATGAACTCGATGTTGACGCTTCCAACAAGCGTGTTCCCATCCCAGATGCCAAAGCGGTGGCGGTTTGGTCTGATTGGATTGACAATACTCTCCAGCACGTTACTTTCTGCTGGATACTTGCGTAAGGTCGTGTCACCGAACTGGCTGAGGTGCTCCCTATTTCTGTCGATGAGCGAGAAGATGGCAGGGGCGTCTGAAGGACGGAATCTGACGAGGCTGAGGTGCGAGTCGATGGGAAGGGTAGTAGGGGGAATCATTTTCAATTCATATCAAGTAACGTGGACCAATAATGCATTTGCCAATGCAGGATCTTTTTCCAGAAGATAGAATGCCTGGACACCTTGCTCAATGCGCTTGATTCCATAGTCATAGATATCACTGTCAATGGTTGAACTGCTGAACCTGGCTCCTCCGAGTTCAGACGCAAAACGTAAATACTGTGTCATTCCCCACATGACTCCGATGAGTCCTGATCCGACTGGATCACTACCTTCTTGGTTCCATCTGCACACATCATCGATGACTGCTTGTCTGCTTTCTTCCGGCACATTCATCGCTGGAAAGATTCCGGTGTTTAAGTATCGTTCAATATTTTCTCTTGGAATTATTGGCATTTTTTCTCCTATTGGATTATGCGAGCTTGAAAGGAACCACTTCTATTTAAATCTTTCGTTTTTGTTGTCTTTTAGTAGTGGTAACTAAAAAAACTGCACTCTCGACAGCACGCATATCTCCTCTGAATTGATTTCGACTCTTAAAATCAGTCTTTCTCTTTCTTAATATTTCTATTTATAAATCTTTCATAATAAATCGAAAGATATTTAAATAAACAAATATTCTTATCGAAATATGAAACGGATTGAACACGTCTATCGGGAGCTCTTGTTCCAGGCTATCGAGAAGAACACATATGAACTCAGCCAGGCAAGCATCGCCCATGATCTGAAGCTGTCGCTCAGCACGGTCCACCTCAGCCTTGAGCCTCTCAGAAGGATGAATGCGATTGACGTCAAGAGCAGAGGTCTTGCAATAAAAGATGTGAAGAAAATCCTGTACTACTGGGCATCTGTACGAAACATTGAAAAAGATATCATCTACAAGACCAGGAGCGAACAGCCGGTCAGGAAGATTGAGTCTGAAATGCCTGCAGCTGCAATCTTTGCAGGATTCTCTGCCTACAAGTTCAAGTTCAACGACGTCCCTGCTGACTACTCAGAGGTCTATGTCTATGCTGCTGAAGCTGAAATCAAGAAACGATTCCCTCCAGACACAAGACCGGCGAACATCATCGTGCTCAAAAAAGATGACAACATGGCACGCTATGGCAACACCCTGACGACAGGACAGCTCTTTGTCGACCTCTGGAATATGAAAGAATGGTACGCAAAAGAATATCTGATGGCATTGGAGGTGAAGCTGCATGGAATTCTGGCATGAGACCCTCACGCAGAAGAGCTGGAACATCCTCCTTGACCTGAAGAAAAAGTCCTTCACGTTCATCCTCATCGGCGGGTGGGCAGCATACCTGTGGACGCGCCTGCATAAGAGCAAGGATGTCGATATCGTCCTCCAGAACATGACAGACCTTGACTTTCTCAAGGGGAACTATGCGCTGAAGAAGAACGACAGCCTGAAAAAGTACGAGATCAGCTTTGAAGATATTGATGTTGACATCTATGTGCCTTACTACTCCAAGCTTGCTATTCCGCCCGAAGACCTCAAGAAGTTCATGACCAGAATCGAGGGGATTGACGTGGCTATTCCTGAGGCCTTGCTCGTCCTCAAGCAGGGAGCTGAAGAGGACAGGGAGCATAGCATCAAAGGAGAGAAGGACAGGATAGACATCATGGCGCTCGTGCTCTTCGCCAACGTGAATTTTAAGAAGTATGACGAGATTCTCTCTGCATATAAACTGGTCCATTACCGGCAAAGACTGAAGCACATCATCGCTGCATTCAAGTCAGGAGAATATCTCGGCCTGAACCTGCGAGAGCTCACGTTGAGAAAGAAGGAATTGCTCGAGAAACTTGGATAGCGACCGCCAACCGCAATCTTTATTAACAACCCATTTTCCCACAATCCTTGTGAAAAACGCATTTTTCCTCATCATCAGCCTGTTTGCCCTGGCATTACTCTCAACACTTTTCTCTTCCCAGGTTTCTGCCCAAGAGGTCGGCGTCGGCATCTATGTGCTCAACCTGGGCAAGTTCGACATCAGTACCGGGACATTCACTGCTGATTTTTACCTCGACTTCAAGTGCAGCGAAGACTGCAGCCAAGTTAATTTTGAGTTCATGAACGGCAGGGCTGCAAGCATGGACAAGATCATCGACGAGAAAGACGAGGTATTTTACCGCGTGCAGGCGAACCTGAACAATCCTGTGGACCTCAAGCGCTTCCCGTTCGACAGGCAGAAGATGCAGATCATCATCGAGGACAAGACCACAACTGTCGAAGATCTCATCTACATACCCCTGCAGAACGAGAGCGGGCTTGACAACTCCATCTTCTTCACAGGCTGGCATCTCGATGGCTGGACTGCTGAAGTCAAGGAACATGAGTATCCTGTCTATGGCGAAACCTATTCCCAATACATCTTCACGATCAACATCTCAAAAGTCCTCTTCAACTCATTCCTCAAGACAATCCTGCCAGTCATCTTCATCACCCTCATCGTGCTCTCCAGCTTTGTCCTGGACCCTGACAAGATCACCACGCGCCTCGGCATGGTCGGCTCTGCGCTCGTGGCAAGCGTCATGTTCCATATCTCTATCGCGAATTCCCTCCCTCCGCTCGGCTACATGACCTTTGCAGACAAGTTCATGATCCTCACCTATTTCATCCTGCTCGCCAGCTTTGTCATCAATATCTTCATGCTTGAGATGCTGGAGCAGAAGAAGGACACGCTTGTCGAGAAGATCCACCGGAGGACAGAGTTCTCGATGTTCATCATCGTGCCGGTGCTGTATGCGCTGGCGTTCTTGCTGTTTTTGTGAAATGGATTTATAATTTAAATCTTTTCACTTATAGGTAAAAACCTTTCCTCAAACCTTCCTTACCAGAATGAAGATTGTGGATTTAAGTGATAAGAATTTTCCTACGAGAATGGCGTACGGTAATGAAAGAAATACTGAACTCATGTGATATCAAGCAACAACCTTCTGTCCTTCCAATTCTTTCTGCACCATCTGCTTGGAAATGACCATATCAATCTCAATCAGCTTCCTGACAATGGGATTCTCCAGGCTCAGCTTGTAGAGCTCTGCCCTGCCGATCCTTCTCGTTTTTTTCACTATCTTCAGCTTGACCAGGTTTGGCCAGAACTGGTGCAGGGTTGACCAGCCCACGTTTGCTCCCCGGGCAATATCAGTAAGGCTATAATCAAACTCCTGGTTGTCGATAAGGAAGTCGATGACCTTGACTATGGGAGATTCTCCGAATACCATGACAAATGAGGTTTTTTCGTCCATGAATGTTCATTAATGAGAGCTTATTTATATGTTTTTTGTAATTTCAAACTGTTTATTCTGAACATAACTTTTTATATACACGCAGGCCTCATGCACACAAATGAACCTCAAACATATCATTCTCAGAAAACTATTTCGCCGGCGAATCATCGGCGGAAAACATACAGCCTTCGAGCACGTCATGTCAGGCATTCCCAGGCACCTGCATGGAGACGCAAAAAAAGCAGCAGAAGAATTGATCAGGCGAGGGCTTATCCTCTCGAAACCGACCTCGTATGGATTGCAGATCAGCTTGAATCCTGAGCGGATTGATGAGATCATAAAGTTTATTGAAGAAAAAGAATGAAACATGAAAGGACATTTCATCGATTAATTCAACTCGTACATGCTGGCGTTCCTGCTGTTTTTGTGAAGAAATTCTATTCTATCCTGAGCAGTTCGAGATACTTGTCTGCGACAGCTACCATATTCTGAGTTGAGCTGTTTCCGCCGCCGAAATTTACTTTGTCCTGCAACCTTGCTTTTGCTCCAATTAACGCATATTTGTTACTAAGAATAGGAATCATGTCCTTTTCCTTCAGATCTGAAAATGATAGTGAATAGCGGTTAGCATAGAGAAATAATTCGTGTGTGAATTCATCTTCCCGAAATAAATCTTCAGAAGGAATTTCAAACAAAAGGTCAAGAATTTCCTTGAATTTGTATGCCCGTCGAAAGCTTAGTGTGTCTGCCTGAGTTTGTGTCTTTTTTAAAAGAGTTTCAAGGTCATTTCTGGCTTCTTCAATTATTTCCTTTCTCGAAGGAGATTTATATATATCCATATGACCGAAATATGTGCTCGCGATTGACTTGTTAATCTCAACAACAATCGCATCGATGTCAATTGATTTGTCGTCCATATAGTGAGAAAAATATACCTTCTTTATAAATCTTTCGATTTTTACCACTTACAAGTCATAACTCCTCGTGTTGCTTGTTACTTCCTTAAATGCAAATTTTTATATACTCGCTTTTCCAGATTCATAGCATCGTGGATATGAACAACCAGAAAGAGCGCGCACAGAAGAAAACGAGACTGCAGGCAGCTGCAGTGGAATCTCCAGCCGAGCACCCCAAGCATGCGAAGCGCGGCACTGTGGTCAAAGAAATAGGAAGCCTTCTCCAGGACATCGAGCACCTGGACCGGCGGAAGAACATCCTCTACTTTAGCAAGCTCCTGCGCAGACACATCCTTGACTCCAAGGGCATTCTCGTCGGAAAGGTGAAGGATTTCAGCATCGCGGCAGGAGAGAAGTTCCCAGAGGTCTCTGGCATCGTGTACGCGCTGAAAGGAGAGGAATTCTTCATTCCGTGGGCATTCGTGCATGAATGCAACCACTTCATTTCACTGAACATCTCCCAGCGGGACCTTCCAAAAGCCAGTGTGAAAGAAGAGATCCTGCTCAAGGAATATTTCCTCGACAGGCAGATTGTGGACACCAAAGGGCTCAAGATCATCCGCGTCAATGACATCCTCCTGACAAAGATAAAAGGAAAGCTCTGCATCGTGAGCATGGATGTCGGGCTGAAAGGCATATTCAGGAGAGTCGGGTTCGAGTTCCTGAACAGGCTGCTCCTGAAGTACACCAAGGAAAAGCTCGTGCCCTGGCACTATGTCAACCCCCTGCACACCGGAATAGAAAGCATCCGACTGAACATTCCCCAAGAGTCATTCGCAAACATACATCCTGCAGACTTCGCAGACCTGCTCGAAGAGCTCAGCTACCGCGAGCGGGCGAACATCTTCAAGAAGCTCGACAATAGGACAGCAGCCAAGATCATCGAGGAATCAGAAGAGACAGTCCAGAAATCAGTCATCAAGAGCCTCAAGGACAAGCGCGCTGCAGCCATCCTCTACAAGATGCCGCGGCATAAGGCCGCAGACATCCTCGACCTGATCCCTGCTGAAAGGAAACAGAGCCTGCTCTCAATCCTCGGGAATATCGACAGGGAGGCAAAAGAGCACATCGAGTACATCCTCGGCTTCTCTGCGCTCAGCGCAGGAAGGGAGATGTCCAGGAAATTCGTGGCCATACTGCCTGAGCTTACTGTGGGAGAGGCCATCGCGCATCTCCGGAGCTTGCCGAGCATCCCCAATTTCATGCATTACCTGTATGTCATCTCCCAGGGCCGGCTTGTCGGGGTCGTGTCATTAAAACAGCTGGTGCTCTTTCCACATGATGCAAAGATCAGCGAGATCATGGAACACCGAATCATCCATCTCCAAGGCACAGAGACGCGGGAAAAGGCGGTCAGCATCATGGCAAAGTACGACTTCCTCAGCATTCCCATCGTCGACAAGCACAAACGCATGATCGGCGTGATCCACGTCGAAGAGATCCTGGAAGAGACCAGCAAGGAGAGCAAGCAAGTCATGCTCCAGGAAATCCCCCACCCGAAAGAGCCCGATGCGAAAAGCTACTTCAGCCACTATCTCAACATCGTGAAGGAGATTGGTGAGATCCTCAAAGAGACAGACCATATCATCCGGAAGCAGAACGTGGAGAAGATCATAAGGAAGAAAAGCGCGTGATCATCTAGTTTACATGAACTGTTTTCTCTCATTTTCAATTTCCGCGCATATGTACTTTACCAATGGCAGGTAATTACCTCGGTCTGCATGCCAAAGAGAACGGTAATACCTTATCCTGTTCTTGTTCTGGATGACCATGCACGGGAAGCCTGCTCGCATGAGGATGAAATTCAGGAGCAGCCTGCCGACCCTGCCGTTGCCGTCGAAGAACGGGTGGATGCGCTCGAACAGCGCGTGGAACGTGCAAGCAAGCTCTACTGGGTGCATGCTCTTGTTCTTCTTGTGCCATGTTATGAGGTTCTGGATCTCCTGCTCAATCATGTCATGCCGCACAGGAACAATCCTTCCTACGGTCACTTGCGCTGTGCGGAACGAGCCTGCATCCTCTGACACGTTCTCCTTGAGTATTCTATGCATCTCAAGGATGAATTCGCGTGTGATTGGTTTGTCCAAGCATTCCTTCATATGCAAGAACGCTTTCTTGTGGTTCTCTGCCTCATTAACATCTCGAATGGGTTTTTCTCTTGGTGAAATCTCCTCCTCAA
The DNA here is from genome assembly GCA_043805315.1 of Nanobdellota archaeon. Taxonomy (GTDB): domain Archaea; phylum Nanobdellota; class Nanobdellia; order Woesearchaeales; family JAHJEM01; genus JAHJEM01. The sequence goes on from JAZDID010000008.1 coordinate 9,104, forward strand.
GCAACATCTTCGTGTCCTTGAACGTAAGAGTAGAACCTTCAATCCGGTTGGTGTTGTAGGTAAACCTGGTGATGAGATCAGTCTCAAGACGCCTCTTGTCATCAGCGCTGGCATTCCTGAGCCGATGTGTGTATGCCTCTTTTATCTCTCGCAAGTCCTTCTCTTTCTGGCTCAGGAATTCCTTTATCCTGTCATACTCTTGCGCATAGCGGGAAAGGTCTTTCTGCGACGGAGGGTGCAGGCCGAGGTAGCGTTCAATCTTCCTTGAAATCTTGCCTTGTCGGGTAGTGGCAACGAGATAATAGTACTGCCTGCCCTTGATCCGCTTTTTCCTCACGAATACCAAGTTAGTCACCAAAACGAGATTTTTTCACGTTTTTTTAGAAAGTTAGTCACCTATATAAAGATTGCGGATTGCTTAAATATTACCACTATCAAGTGGCTAAAAATAGAAAGATTTAAATAGTAGTTCTGTTTTTATATCACCAATTCCATAAAAAGGAGGTCAAAATGAACAAAGCATATGCACTTTTACTCGCTATTCCCCTGGCGCTCGGCGTCGGGTGTGGAAAAAATCAGGCACCACCTCTTCAAGAGAACTACAACGACGGCTATGGCTACGCGAAGCTGAATGGAACTTCTGTCTGTCTCATTGATGAGGATCATGATGGATTGGTTGATGTCATCGAAGATACGGACATTACCCACGCTTTGCTATTCAAAGCAGAGGGATATCAGGGTCTGAGGAATGAAAGTGTATGGACAGAAACGATGACTCCTGAGATGCGGGAGACCGCTTCCAGAATAATGGCTGAAGAATCTGACCTGGAATATCGTCTCGCCAAGCTGAGGTTTGAGCATTCTCAAAAGAAACAGTAAATTTCTTCTTTTTCTTTTCTGGTTTTTTTTACTTTTCTTTATCTTTCCTCACATTTTCTTGAACTTCCTGCTCCTTCTCCAAAACTCCTCGAAATACGCCTGGAATGAGTCTGCGATGTCCTGGTTCACGATCTCGACTGCGATCGTGCTCGGAGAGTCCAGGATCATGATCACAATAGTGTCTTTGTAGGTCATGAAGCCGGCAGGAGTCTTGATATTGGATTCCATGTAGCGAGCATCACAGAGCTTATAGGCATTCCTGTTCTTCAGGACGCTCTTTGACGTATCTTTATTAAACAATAATCGACAGCGAATCCCGTCTCTAATCCTCCGCAGATGGTCTTTCTTCCAGTAGGCATGAAGTTCTTCTGACTGGCCTGACGGAACACCGAGATAACAGTATTCCTCGCCCTTTTTCAGCTTCAGGTAAAGATGCTCATGCGCTGTCCGCAACCCCCGGTAGCCGAAGTACATGGAGGTCTGGCTCTTTTTGGAAAACTTTTGTTTCAGCAGCAATTCCGGCAGAAGCTTCTCGACAATGGCCCTGTTCTCTTTGAGCCTTTCTTCCCTGTCATCAATGAATTCCAGAAGCTTGGCGGGCTCTGCTGCCTGAAAATACATGGTCTTCTCCCTGAAGAGAGAGGAGACAAGCCCTTTGTGCATAAGCTTTTCAAGTATTTGGTATATGATCGAGCGCGAGATGCCTGATTTCTCGACAATAGGCCCTGAAGTGGAAGAGCCGAGCTCGAGCAATGCAAGAAACACCTTTATTTCTCCTTCTGTGAGGCCCGCTTCTTTGAGGGCTGAGATGTCCATGCTGTGGGATAGATGTTATTTCCTTTATAAATATTGCTATTTGTACTACCAGTACTGGTATGCAAAGATTTATATAATTGTTATTACTAATTAATAGTAAATAAAATTGATATGAAGAGAAAAGAGGGAAAAATGAAACACCTGAAATCAATTATCGGAACTCTTGTCGCACTAGGCACGATAGTATATGCCGGCACGGCGTGCGCAAAAGACGGCTGGGCACAATTCACGCCAGCGTACCACACAGCAGAACAGCGTGCAACACTGCGCATGGAAGGAGGATCAACACTTACTGATGGATTAAGTACGTATGGATTCATTGACGCAGACGCGACTCCAGAAAAACCTGCGGATCTCGAGAACTTCTATGCAGAAGCACGGCTCAACCAGAACCTCGGAAAGATAACGCCTGTATTGAAACCTTTCGGCATCGCAATCGAATACAATGGCGGCAATGGACTTGAGGACATTGTCCGAGCTGGAATTACGTTTTCACCAGCCATCGCAGCAGGGAATTTCACTTTTGTCAAATTTTACCCGGTGGAAACCAGCGGAGACAAAGGACTGCAACTGAGTATGTTCACTTCACAGACTCTGCCGTACGGATTTGCAACAAGCATTCTTGTCGACTACAACATCACTGCTGATGCTGCCTATGCAGAACAAGAGATCGGGTTCAAAGTGACACCTCAGGTCACTCTTGTGGGTCAGTCCCGCCTTGCTGTCGCAGAGGGAATGAAACCAGCCATCAGTCCTGCCGTTGGACTGAGATATGCGTTTTAGGTTTTTTCTTTTTTATTTTTCTTATCGTAATCCCGGCCACACCGTCAGCACAATCATGCATGTGCTGAGCACTATCAATATCCCACTCACGCCCCATCCCACCACATTCATCACCGGGCTGTTCACGTGCTTTCCCATGATCTTCTTGTTGTTGATCAGAATCAGCATCATGATGAGGATGACTGGCAAAAGCACGCCGTTCAGCACCTGTGACAAATACATGACCATGATCAGGAATTTGTTCGGGATGAGCAGGATCACCCCTGCGCCGAAGACGATGAGCGCAGTGAAGATCGTGTAGAACTGCGGTGCTTCCCGTAATTTCTTGTTCACGCCTGTCTCCCAGCCAAGGCCTTCGCACACAGAATACGAGGTCGACAACGGCAGGATCGCTGCAGAGAACAAGCCGGCATTGAACAGCCCGAAGGCAAAGAGATAGGTTGCATACTGGCCTGCAAGCGGCGCCAGAGCAATGGCAGCGTCTGCCGCATCCTTGATCATTGCGCCCTGGCCTGACTTGAAGATGGTCGCTGCTGTCGCGATGATGATGAACAGCGCGATGATGACCGTGCCGAAGCTGCCGACGATCACGTCGAGCTTTGAATACTTGTATTCCTCTATCTTGATCCCCTTCTCCACAATGGAGGATTGCAGGTAGAACTGCATCCAGGGCGCGATGGTCGTTCCGATCAGGCCGACGACCAGCATGATATACGCAGTGGAAAAGCTGAGATGAGGATTGACAGTCTCATGAAAGATCACTCCCCAATCCGGCTTTGCCATAAGCCCTGAAATCACATAGGCAACATAGAAGATGCAGATCACCATGAAAACCCTCTCCACACTCTTGTAGCTTCCTTTCACGATGATGAACCAGATCAGGACAGAGCAGAGCGGGACAAGGATGAATTTTGATATCCCAAAGATCTCCCCTCCTGCAGCAATGCCTGCAAACTCAGAAATGACATTGGCGAAATTCACGATGATAAGAACCAGCATAGTGTAGAAGGTCACGCGAAGCCCGAAGCGCTCCCTGATCAGGTCAGAAAACCCTTTTCCTGTCACGACACCCATGCGCGCGCTCATCTCCTGGATGATGATCAAGACAAGAAGAATAGGAATGAGCAGCCAGAGCAGGGCATAGCCGAACTGCGCGCCAGCGATGGAATAGGTCGTTATCCCGCCAGTGTCATTATCCACAATCGCTGTGATCAGGCCAGGCCCGATGACTGACAAGAGGATGAAGAGCTGCGCGCGGATAAGGACTTTTCTCGACTTTGTCCCAGGGTTTGCTTGGGCGCTGGTTTCAGCATTTGCGTGAGGCTGTTCTCCAGAATTGCCGTGTGCCATAGTCCTGCAAACTAAACTTTCCATTCTTGCCATAGACAGATTTATAAAGTTATTTGTTCAACAAAATCGCATGGCAAGATTGCAACTACGCAAGTATGTATTCATAGGAATACTCTGCGTGATCGTGCTCATCATCGTGCTGAACCTGTCAAGGGCAGCTGACCTCTTTTCAGTCGCCATACGGATCGCACCCGGCTGGCTGCTCATCGCCATAGGCTTGCAGGCCATGACCTACCTGTTCGCCGCGAACATCTATCGCGCGATCATCAGGCTGCTCGGCTACACTGCAAAGCTGAGCAGGCTCTACCTCGCCTGCATCACTGTCTTCTTCCTCAACCAGACTGTCCCTTCAGGAGGAGTGAGCGGGAATGCGTTCCTGTTCAAGCTGCTCGAGAGGATGAAGATGCCGCAGGGAAAGAAAGTGCTGGTGGTCGTTCTCGATCTCATGATCTACTATACTGCATTTGTCGTTCTCGTGCTTTTTGGGCTCTTCTATCTCATCATCCACAAGGAGCTGGACAAGGCATACCTGGCTCCGCTCTTCCTCGCGTTCGGGCTCCTGCTCGGTGTGAGCTATCTCTTCCTGCATCTTGCGCACAAGAAGTCACGGCTGCAGAAATTCATCGTCTTCCTGGCAAGCCACCTTTCGAGGATCAGGAAGAAAAGGCTCAAGCTTGCCCGGCTGCTCTTCTTTGTGGACGACCTCTTCGAAGGAAAGCAGATAGTCAAGCAGCACATCAGAAGATTCATCATGCCGCTCTTCTTCCAGTTCTGCATCTTTTTCCTGAGCGCGCTCACCATCGCCGCGCTTTTCAGGGGATTCGGCTACAAGGCGCACCTGACTATCGTGATTGCCGGGCTTGCGATTTCCCTGCTGCTCTCCATGGTCTCCTTCATCCCTGGCGGACTGGGAGTGTTCGAGGCGAGCATGGCATTCGTGTACGCGAACCTCGGCGTGCCGACGATATACGCACTGATTGTCACGCTGCTCTACCGGGTGATCTCGTTCTGGCTGCCATTGCCCTTCGGGCTGCTGATCTACAGGAAGTACGAAGAAGAGCTGAAACCAAATACGAACAAATAACAACAAAAAAATAAATAAAAACAAATAGATTTAAATATCTCAAGAACAAGAAGCACCAAGAGAAAGAGGCGGGGCTGGTGAATTCATGGAAAATCCTATTCTGAAAAAGCTTCTGGCCGAAGGGCCTGACAGCATGAACCTCTCTGCGCTCGGCTCAGTGGTGCGCCACGACCTCCTGACAAAGGCAGGAGACATCTTCCTGAAAGAAGGACAATACGCGCATGCTGCCCGCTCGTATGAATTGGCTGAGAACAATGAGAAGCTCGCGCTCGCATCAAATGATTTCTACCGGCAGTACAATTTCAGGCTGGCAGCACTTTTCCTGATCCCGACGAAAGACAAGGAAAAGCTGGAGGCATTGGGGCAGGTCTGCGTCGAGAAAGGCCAGCGCGAGGCTGCGCTGCAGATATTCGAGTCGCTCGGCGATGAGCGGATGGTGAACTTTATCAAGGAGAACAAGTAACATCACCTGTTGTCTTCTATTCACTCTGAAAATCGCAAAATTTATATATATGTATATACATATACAGATTTATGGCCAGAACTCTGATGATATCGAACGATGTGTATGACAAACTGAAGAAAATCAAGGGAGAGAACAGCTTCAGCGAAGTCATACAGAAACTTTTAGCGGGGAAGAGGACTGACCAATTTGATCGCCTCAAGCGGCATTTCGGCACATTCAAAGGGGATAAGGAGTTCGACAAGGTCATGCGGGATGTCAGGAAGGAATGGAAAGCATGGAGCAGAAAGTATGCGTAGATAGCGATGTCATTATCGAGCTCTTGTGCAGCCGAAGCGACGTCATCGAGCGCTTTGCTGCACTTCGGGGATCACGGTTCTACATCTCCTCAATATCTTTGTTCGAGCTTCTGCAGCGGGAGACCAGAATTCAAGACATGAAAGACTTCCTTGAGGATTTTGAATTCATCCCCCTTGATGAATACGTCGCCGCGAAAGGAGCTGAAATCATGCGACATCTCAGAAAATCAGGAAAGCTTGTCGAATTCAGGGATGTCCTCATTGCTGCATCATGCATTATTGAGGACTGCTCGCTCTTGACTCTCAATAGGCGCCATTTTGAGAAGATTAAAGAACTCAAACTCTTGTAAACCAAAACAGCACTACGGGTGAGGATTTCCTACCAAAACATACTGCACGTGTCTGTAAGGGATGCCTTCGGCTATATTTATTTTTTCAGTCCCTTCAGGGAATTTCATGCCTGTCTCATCCCAATATTTCTTGTAGGACGCGATCCTGACATAGGGAGGATCCCTGCAGGGA
>JAZDID010000009.1:0-33928 GCA_043805315.1 Nanobdellota archaeon
TCTTGGTTTTTTGGATGAACTCCTGCACTTCCTTCTCGTATTTTGTTCCTTTGATGAGGCCGGGAAGCTTGGGATGGTTCAATGCCATCACCATGAACGTCACTCCGCATATGGTGTCAGGCCTTGTCGTGAACACCGGCCACTTCTCTCCGTCGATACTGAAATCGATCTCAGTGCCGTGGCTCTTGCCGATCCAATTCTCCTGTATCTTCTTCAAGCGTTCAGGCCAGTTGAGGTCTTTCAAGCTTTCCAAGAGCTCGTCTGCATAGGCAGTCGTCTTCAGGAACCACTGCTCAAGCGTCTTTTCAATGACAGGGTTCTCGCACCGCCAGCACTTTCCTGATTCGACCTCTTCATTGGCAAGGGTGGTGTTGCAGCTCTCGCAGTAATTCACCACTGCTTTCTTGCGGTATGCCAGGCCTTTCTCAAACATCTTGATGAAGAAGCACTGGTTCCATTTGTAATATTCAGGACGGTGGGTTGCGATGACCCGAGACCAATCATAACTGAGACCAAGCTCCTTCTGGTATTCGATGATCTTGGCGATCGCGTTCTCAGTATATTCCTTCGGGTGCATGTGCGCCTTTTTCGCCGCATTCTCAGCAGGCAGGCCGAAGGAATCATAACCCATAGGATAAAGGACATTGAAGCCCTGCATGCGCTTGAAACGGGCGACAGCATCGCCCAGGGAATAGTTGCGTGCATGGCCCATATGCAAAAATGCTCCCGAGGGATATGGTAGCATTTCGAGGCAGAAAAATTTTTTCTTTTTGGGATTTTCTTTTACTTCGAAGATCTTCGCTTCAGACCAGCGCTTCTGCCACTTCTTTGCAACTGCCGGAAAATCCATACATGAACAGAAACAGAACCGATTTTTAAATATGACGGAAAAAAACAATAAAAAAGAAAAAAGACGATGCTCAGAACTTCTTGAACTGGCCTGCGATGTCTATCAGGTCGACCTGACCCAAGAAGACAGCCCTGCAGCAGTAGCGCTGAAGGCCGAGGTCGTCCATGACCTTCTTCCTGGACTCGCCTTTCTTGACTTTATCCAGGTAATCAGCATAGAGATGGCCGATCGGCTTTCCACAGCTCATGCAACGGACGGGGATGATCATGTTCTTCCTCTTCTTCGAATTTTTTTAACAGCGTGTAACAAACATCGGACTATAACAGCGTTTAACGATACGACTTCTGCAGCTTCGAGCGTGCCTGTCCGTGCGAGTTTGGTTTTGCGCTTTCCTTGCGCCGCACGTCAGCAATGAGGAGTTGGCGGTCATAGCCTAAAAACTGCTCCTTCAATCGTGGAGAGTGCTGGACCAGGCACCTACTGATCGCCAGGCGTGCTGCCCCTGCCATCGAAGACAAGCCGCCGCCATGCACGTTCACGTCGATGTTGACCTTCTCGCCGATCTCTCCAGAGAGGATGAGCGGCTCTTGGATCTTGAGGCGGTACATCTCAGGCTCCCAATAGTCAAGGAATTTCTTGTTGATCTTGACAATGCCTGTCCCTTCCCGCAATGTCGCACGCGCGATCGCGCGCTTCCTCTTTCCTGATGCATGGATGATCGGCTTCATACTTTCCCTCCGAGATGCCTGCAGATCTCGAGCACAGAGAGATACTTGTTGCTCGGAAGCTTCGAGACCTGGCAGTGCTTGAACGAGACCAGCTCTTTATCCTTGAATTCTTCTGGCAGGCCAATGTAACACATGATTCTTTTGAACGCCTCCCTGCCTTTCGGCTGCTTATAGGGCAGCATGCCGCGGATGGTCCTGCGCACGAAACGGTCAGGGCTCCGGTGGATGAATGGGCCTTTTGCCCAGGTGCCCTGGCGCTTCCTCCGCATGTATTCCGTAAGGACTTTCCTCCGATCTCCAGAGACGTAGGCCTTCTCTGCATGCACGATAATGACCTCTTCTCCCAAGAGCGCGGTCTTGGCAGCATAGGTCGCCATCCTTCCCAATATGAGGTTTGTTGCGTCGATGATCATTTTGGTTTATCCGAGTATTTTCACATTCTTTGCTTTCGGGTTTTTCTGCATGAGCTCAGGAATGGTCAAGGCCTCGCCTTTCTGCTGGATCTTCCTGAATGCCTCTTCTGAAAAAGTATATGCTGCCACAGAAACCTTCTTGCTCAGCTCTCCCACTCCCAGGACTTTCCCAGGCACGATGACTGTCTCGTTCTCAGCAGCGTGCTGGTCGATCTTGTACACGTTGACAACACGCCTGTTCCGTGTCGACTTTTCCAGATCTGAGGCTATCCGCTTCCAGAGCATACAGTTGTTCTGGCTCGACAGCTTCTTCAGCTCTGCAATAAGCCCTGCAAGCTGAATGTTCTTCTCGATTGTTGATTTCATGTTTCTCGATATTACTTTCGATATTACCTACATGGAAATGGGATAAAAAGGGAATTCATGTCATTTTTATCCCATTACTAATACTTTTTACCAGATTGCCATGAAACCACAGGTTTCTTGGCCGTGAGAAACCTCCGGTTTCCCACGTTTGGTAAAAATCTGTTACTAATACTTTTTATCAAATTTTTTGTAAAAATTTGCGGGGGACGTGATTTGAACACGCGCACCCACTAAGGGACTAGCCGTTTAAAGCGTCTCTTTAAACCCAAACCAGGTTCACGCTGCCTCAAGCTAGCGCATTTGACCAGGCTCTGCCACCCCCGCATGAATTGGAACGGTGGATGTGACTGTTCTTCTTGCGTATCCTGATAGAGGAATCTTATTCCCCGATCGTTTCCAAGAGCTTGGCAAACTCCTTCAAGTCATCATTGAAGAGCTCGATAGCCTTGATGAGGATCTCACCTGGCTCGAGCTGGCCCCAGCTCTCGACAGTGAATGCGAAATTGTTTGACTTCTTGATTTCAATGGCTCCCTGCGGCCGTGCCACGCTGATGCACTCTTCGCAAAACTCGCATTCCCGTTCAAACTCTGCATTCAGCGCGAGCTTTCCTGCCTTGATCTCAAAGATCTTTTTCGGGCAGCACTCGACAATCTCCTTGGCATTTTCCGGCTCTTTCTTGATGAGGATATCAGGAATGTGATGATACGAGACAAGGCCCGGGCTCCATTTTGCATGCTCTTTTCCCTTGCCAAGCACTGCTGTCGCTTCAAAAGATATGTCCTGGCCCTCCAAAAGCTTCACAATAGGCATCTGCAGATAGACTGGTTTGATCTTGGGATCCTTTGATTTTAGCTCAGAGGCATACACAGTCTTCGGACCGGCAGCCTTCAGCGTAAGCGTCAACATGCATTGGGCGCAGCCAGCGCCTTTGCAGCTGCACTCGCTTCTCAGCGTGTACGAATCAAGGTCAGTCTTCAAAGGAACTAATCCTAGTCTATGCGCAACCATCTCATCATAGAGGATGGAATTGTTCACCCTGAACTCGACCTCTTCGATAGCCATGGTCGGGACTTCAAACGCCATGTATCTCCGCAAGGAATTCACATACGATATGTCAACATCATTGATCCTGAGCATGACCCTGTCCTTTTCCTTTGCGAGCATTTTGAGTTCCATTATACTCTCCTCCCCCTTTTTCCGCCTTTCTTCCTGCACCCACCATGCGGGACAGGAGTGACATCCTCGATAAAGCCTATCTTCAATCCTCTTCTTGATAATGCGCGGACAGCGGCCTGCGCTCCAGGCCCTGGATTCATGGGACCGTTATGACCCCCGGGCGCCTTGATCTTGATATGGACGCCATGGATGCCTTTTTCCATGGCAAGCTCAGCAGCCTTTTTTGCAGCGATCATCGCTGCGGTGGGAGAGCTCTCCAGCCTGTCTGACTTGACAACCTGGCCTCCAGAAGCGAGCGCGAGAGTCTCTGTGCCAGTGATGTCAGTGATATGGATGATCGTGTTATTGTACGAGGAATAGATATGGCATAATCCCCATCTCATGTGCTGTGATTCTTGATCTGTCATTGTGTCGGTGTTATGATTTTTTCTCTTTCTTGGGCTTCTGCAGGGTTTCCATCTCAGTCTTGCCTTCAGTGATGATCTCTTTCACTTCCTGGCTTGGAGTCTCTGCCTCGAGCTTCTTCACTTCCCGCTCCTCTTCTGTACCCAATACAATCTCGATCTCCTTTGCCTCGATTTCTTCCTCTGTGAGGAGCTTCTTTTCCTCTTCGCTGAGCTCTGCTTTTCCTTTCAGCTTCTTCTTCTTGTCTTCGTGCCTTTCTTTCTCCTCATCCCTGATCCGCTCAGGATGCTCGATGTCATACAATGTTGATTTTGGCGAGAATGCGATGTATGCCTCTTCTCCGACGCTCACGAGATAGCTCGGGACTGTTATCTTCTGGTTTTGGACAGAGATGTGATGGTGCACGATGAATTGGCGCGCCTGGTCCATAGAGCGCGCAAGGCTCTTTTTGAAGACAAGGCTCTGCAGCCGTCTCTCCAGGATGTTCTTGATCTGCAGGCCTAACACGTCATCCAAGGGAGCTCCTGGCTGGAGCAAGCCGAGGCGGACAAGCCGGGAAAGGATTTGTGCCTTCTCCTTTTCTGCCTGCATTCCCTGGCGCGCGGTCAATAACTTTGCCTGGTCCTTGAAGTTCTTGAGCACAGACTCCATCTTCCAAATCTCCTTTTTTCTCCGCAGCCCATACTCTTTCAAGAGTGTATTCTCCAGCTCGATCCGTGATTTCTGCCAGGGATGCGCGGGCGTATAGTACTTTTTCCTGTTTTTCTTGATATCTCCCATCTTCTCTCCTTATTTCTTCCTGTCGTCTCCCTGCGGCGCTGCAACCTTCTTCCTTATCACGCCCAGGCCCTTGCCTTTGTTCTTCCTGAAATTAGACTTGGTCCGCTGGCCGCGGACAGGAAGGCCCCACTGGTGCCGCAAGCCTTTGTATGATTTAACTTTCTTCATAAGCTTGATGTCGTTTTCTCTCGTAAAGGTGAGATCTGAAGTGATGAGATGCCTGTCTGCTCCGGTCTCAGGATCCTTGCGCCTGTTGAAGAGCCACACAGGAATATGAAACCTGACAGGATTCCTGATCACCTCATCCAAGGCATTGACTTCTGAATCCAACAGCTCTCCGGTGCGCTTCTGCTTGTCCACGCCTGCAATATGGCAGACTGTATGCGCGAACATGACATTGATGCCCTTGATCTTCCGTAACGAGAACATGATCTGCTTCCTGCCGTCCAGGTCTGTGTTGGCAATACGGACGATATGCTTGTAGTTCGCAGAAGCGTCTGTAGGACGCATCATGACCGGCTTTTGCATGCTTACCTGAGGCTTTTGTTCCTGGCTACGCGGCTTTTTCTGGTCTTGCCCTTTCCTGTCATCAACCATTGTTCACGTTCACGATGATTTATACACTATTCCCGTGCGAATCGTGTTTAGAATAAGCGAACCCACAGTTTCAGTAAGTTCTCTTACCCTCAACGCTCTTCACTCGGGCAATAATCGAGTGGAACAGCAAGGGATTTATAAAGGTTACGGAAAGAATAAAGCACGTACTTCTGAAAGACTCAGTGTGAGAAGTACTGCTGTTTGAAGATGATCGTTGGATTGAGGTAGTCATAGCTGATTATAAAACTGCCAAACTTTTTCTTTAACTGATCGATAAACTCAAGGAATTTCTCAAAAGATTCAAGCTCCAGGTCGAACTCGAAGTCAGTGCCACCTATGAACTTGTCATAATACACGACATTCTTGTGCATCTTGATAAAGGCATACATCTGTTTTCGCACTGAAAGGTCATTCAGGCTGATCATCAGCTTGTAATATGTGTATCCCATTTTCGCGAAATTAAGGTTGAGGCTGTAGCCAAGGATGATCTTCTCCTTTTCGAGCCGTCTGATTCTTGCTGCGACAGTCTTTGGCGTCAAGTGAAGGATCTGTGCAATCTGCAGTAATGGTGTCCTGGCTTTTTCTGAGAGCAGCCTGAGAATGTGCTCATCTGTTTCGTCGATCTCCTTATGCTCTCTTCTCGCGATGACTGCGACAGTTTCTGCATCTTTGTCCAGGAGGTACTTCCGCAGGAACTGATGGTATTCTAGGAGGATAGCGATGCGGACCACTTCCAAATGCTGTTTGAACTCCTGATAGAACGCGCTCCAGATCCTGTCAAACTCCTCAGGAGTCTTCGTGGAGATGAGCAGCGAGAGGTTGATGCTGCCTTCGACTTTTGCGACGAGCCACATCTGCCTGTTGCGTATTGCCTTGTCAATGATCTCCTGCTCCTTCTCTGCAGAGGTGTTCCTGAACTTGAGATAGATGTCATATGTGGTGTAGCCAAGGCTGTTGACGTTCACACGGGCATTGTAGCCGAGAATGACCTCTTCTTTTTCCAAATCCTTGATCCGGTTGATGACTGAGTTCTTGCTGAGCCTGATGCGCTTGCCGATCTCTGAATACGAAATTCTCGCGTTCTTGTCGAGTTCGTGGAGTATCTTTCTGTCTTTGACATCGAGATGCATGATACAAACCAACCTATTCTGTTTAAATACTTTCTCTTTTGTATCTTTTTTTATCAGAAAATATTATATATTGTATAATACCACAGAACAGTAATAACAAATTATGTGGAGGAAATCAACATGACAGAAGTCAAGATAACTGAAGAGAACCAGGAGTTTGGGAAGAGAGCTATCGCACTGCAGAAGAAGATACTCGACCAGGGCATTGCGTATTCGCGGGTAAATAGGGAAGGATTGGTTGCGTTGGGCATTCCCTGGAAATTCATTGACGGAGGAAGGACAAGTCCGAAGAACAGCCTGTGGGTTTTTATGAATCCGTTTGAGATTGCGATAGGCTCTCCTGTTTGCGCAAGTGGAGCAGAACAGGAAGTTCACTTCATAGGAACATTCATGACCGAGAATTTGGGAAACTGGACTGAGCTTGAAACGCGGGTCAAACGAGATTTTCCTGTCTTTGGAAAAAAAATCTCAGAAAAGACGTATCTCAAAGGGGAAATCTACTTACCATACGGCGCTGAAGGTAGAAAAGCTTGGAACGAACCCCGGATGGCATACATCAAAGATGACACAACCGTCTACCCGGTCTACCAGAGAAACCTGGACGAGATAGTACAGCTGTTCGAAGAATATCGTATAAGTGAATAGTCTAATACCGGTGCATCCCCTTCAAGTCAGCGACGATCAGCATGACGCTCACGATGAGCGTGAACGCAGCGAAGAGGATGGTGATGGTCTCTGCAGGCAGGGGATTCTGGAACGCGATGACCTCGTACTTGATGAGAAAGAAGAGCGCGCTGAGAATCACGCCGACAATGCCGAGGAAAATGCCTGAATGCGAGTTGTGGTAGCTGGAATAGGAACGCATATTGCTGTTAAAGAGCTGGAATTAATAAAGGTTTTGAAAAGGATGAAAGATAATCCTGATCTCAATCCTGCGCCTCTGGTGGCGGTGCGACAGACAAAAACTGCATTCTGGAAGCAATCCAAATGATGCAGTTTTTGTCTTACGACCCACCCCGTAGGGGCCATCCCCCGGGTCGTCGCACGCCACCATGGCGCAGACTGGGAGGGGGTTGATTTGCAAACCGCAGGTTTGTAAATTATCACCAATCGCAATTGGTAAGTACCCCCTACGGGGTGCAATTCAAACCACAGGTTTGAATGCACATTCGAATCTTCGATTCGAATTGTGCCCAGTAGCTCATTCGGAGCAGAGCGGAGAATGAGCGTCTGCCGCCTTGGTGGTGGCGTGCGCTGAATTAATAGGAAATAGAATAAAAAAATAGACGGGCGGCTGGGGGGAATCGGACCCCCTCCTGAGGCTCTCTGCAGCTTGTCTGCAGAGCCAGAAAAGCCCTGCTTTTCGCTGCCACAGGCCTCCACGCTAACCGTTACGCCACAGCCGCCATGGATAGGTGATATGAAACAAGGGGTTTTTAAAAACTTTTGCACGAAACGCACAGAAAAAGCTGAAAGAAATATGCATATTTTAATACCTGAAACTATTTTCTGCTTTCTATGGGTACTCCAGACCTCGGCGAGCACTTCCTGATCGACAAGAAAGTTATTGCATTCATCATCGACAATGCAGCATTACAGCCGTCTGACGTCGTGCTTGAGATCGGCCCGGGAAGGGGAGCATTGACCTTTGAACTCGCAAAGCACTGCCAAGTTATTGCGGTCGAGATCTCTGACGAGCACTACGACCGCTTGAAGGAAGAGATCAAGAAAAGAGGCACACGGAATGTCACACTCGTCAACGCGAACATCCTCGACATCATCGACACGCTGCAGTTCACGAAGATCGTCGCAAATATCCCGTACAGCATCTCTGAACCCCTCTTTTACCAGCTCGCGAAAAAAGATTTCCAGTCAGGGATCATCACGTGCGGAGAGAACTTTTATCAAGTCCTGAAAGGGAAGACAAAGACAGGAATCCTCTTTGCAGCCAGTTACGATGTGGAAAAGATAAAAGAGCTCAAGAAAACAGCGTTCTACCCTCCACCGAAAACCAATTCCTGCATCATCTGCGTGAGGAAAAAAAGCAAACCAACACCAAAAGAGCTGTTGCTCCAGCACTTGCTCAGGCTGGACCAGAAGAAAATACAGAACGCACTGGAAAAGATCTTTGAAAACGCGTTGACAAAAAAAGAGCTCGCACAAAAAATCCGCGAATATGCTGGCGGAGAGAAGAAGAAAGCAGGAATGTTCAGCAAAAAACTCCAGGCGCTCTCGAACAATGAGATGAACTTCCTGCTGGATTTCCTCGAGCAGAAATGATCATCTTGCCTGAAGCTTCTGCACCATGCGGAACTTCTTGTTCCGGTGCTTTTCATGGATCTCATACAATGCCACAATGAACAGGCTCTCAGCCCACCCTAAGGGATTGTTCTCATTATGCTTCGGCGAATTCGAGAAATACAGTTCAGGCACTCCTTGTGGCGTTATGATCTCAAGGGCTTTTTTCTCATACAACTCCGATTTCTTCCTGTTGCCGAGCATCTTGTAAATGATGGCAAGCCAGGAAAAGCCGAACGTCCACTCAGCCTCCTCACTCCGCTTGTCAGGATTCCTATTGTAATACCAGTCATTCCGATAGCGGATAAGCCCTCTGCTCTTGACCAAATGGTACTCGACATTCTCCAGTATGTCCTTTCTCTGCTGCGCACTAACCACATCGTACGGCCAGATCAATGACAGCAAAGCCAGATCAACAAAGCGCTCCTGAGATTCCCGAGGCAGAAGATAGTGTAATGTCCGCACGCCATGGTCAATCAGCTCCTGCGGCACGTCAATGTCAGCATGACGTTTCAGCATACGCAATCCTGCAACGCACGCACCCACAGAAGACGCGTGAACCTCCTCATCATTCTCCCACATACCATTGTCTGCATCGCACCAGTAATGGATGCTTTCCAAATACCGAACAAGTTTCTGAACAATCCTCTGCTCATCTTCACCCTCGATGATGCTGTGTTTTTTCACGCCTTCAAGCTCGCCGATCTTGAACAGGATTGCACCGATGGAGTCATTCTGCTTGTTCCCCCAGTCCTCCCAGTACTCGTCAAAGGTCTTGGGATGATAGCGGGGGTGGATGTACTCGAAGCTATGCACCGGCTTGTGGCTGATCGCGGCATCGATCTTGAATTCATGCCTGAGGAAAATTTTCAGGATGGTCTTATACGTATGCAGGACTGTCTCGAAATCTCCGATGACCTCAAAGGCGAGGCATTCATAGAAATTGTCACGCAGCCAGGCCTTGTCATAGCCGGTAGAGACACTCTTTTTTGAAGCGGCAAACAAGCCAGATTCATATTCAAGGCTTTTCAGGATACGCACGTGCTGCTGGATGAGCTTTTTATAGCTTAATCGTGGCATGATGAAGACCATTGAGTGAAAATTTAAATAGTTTACGGAAAACACGCCATGAAGAGATGCAATCCATCCAAAACTATATAAATCCGGGCTAATTCGAGTGCTTTGTTCGGGAGGTCATTGCGCATGAACAAGAAAGTGATCGTGATATCGTTTCTCATCCTGCTCGCTATCTTCCTCCTGTTCCAGCTCATACAGCTGTACGTGCTGAAAACGCGGCTTTGAGGATGAGAGGATCCTCTGTTAGGTGATAGCATGGAAGAACGAAAAGAAGACATTGCAGAAACGCCTGAGAATCCTGATGAGCAAGAAGATTATCCTCTCATTGATGAGATAGGAAATATGGCTGAAGAAGGCGCAGACCAGGAAGGAGTCCTGCCAATAGCTGAAGAGGACACACGGGAAGAATTTGAAAACAGCTCCCAAAAAGAAAAAGAAATCAAGAGAAGCAGAAAACTACGGCTTCAAAAAGGAGAAATTAAGGAAAAAATCAAGGCAACTCCTGTAAAACCCCCAGTTCGCAAAACCGCAAGAAAAAACATTGCCCAAAAAAAGGACAGGCCAGGAGAAGAAAGAGCGCAGAAAAAAAATGTTCCTTCCCCTGATGTACCAAGAAAGAATATAGAGTCTGGTTTTGGCCTTCTGGACAAGATCATCATCATCATCGCAATCCTTATCATCATCTTTGGCATCACAGGTCTGGTTCTTATCAATTCCATAGAGAAGAAGCTTTCAGACAACGGCCTGAAACCTACCTCGCCAGCGACAGTTGAAAAGGGGCAGGTAAGCCTGTACTACATCAATTATTCAGGATGCCAGGAATGTGACAGAGACATCGCCGCATTCAAAAGCCAGCTTGAGGCCCAAAACCTCATTGTGAAGGATGAAAAGTATTATGATTATGAAAACGATAAAGGAGTTGAGCTTCTCCAATCCTCAAAAATAACGCATATTCCTGCATTCCTCATCAGAGGAGATATCGACAACCTCTCACTCGACAACTTCGCACGCACAGATGACACGTTGGTCCAGCAAGACATCCCTGCGCCATACTATGACCTTGAGCAACGCAAGATCATCGGAAGGGTAACAGCCATCAATCTTATCGACTCGAGCTGTAAGGAGTGCATGGATCTTAGCATCCTCTTAACGCAGCTCAGGGGCATCGGCATCGACCTGTACGAGAACATGACTATCGACATCACCACCACTGAAGGAAAACGCTTGCTAAGCAAGTACACTATCGAGAAAGTGCCTACAGTACTCCTAGATAAAGAAGCAGGAGTCTATCCTGCACTTACAGCCGGCTGGTCCCAGATCGGCAGCATTGAAGAGGATGGCATGTATGTATTACGGAATGTCACCCCTCCGTACAAGAATATGAAAACAGGCAGCATTGAAGGCCTTGTCCGAGTGACCTATCTCATTGACAAGAGCTGTGTAACTTGCTATAATGTCACGCTCCATAAAGCAGTTCTCGTCGGAAGACTCGGCCTCAAGATCGACAAGGAACAAACTGTTGACATCGCTGAAACAGACGGGCAAAACCTCATCAAGAGCTATGCCATCACTGCAGTCCCCACAATCATCGTCTCTTCAGACGCTTCTGTCTATGCTGTGTTTTCCCAAATCTGGAACATCATCGGCACACAAGAGAAGGACGGCAGCTTTGTCTTTCGAAACATGGCAGCCCTAAACAACCAGGTCTATAAGAACCTGACCAATAATGAAACAGTGAACTCCCTTTCCTAATAACGACATTCTTTTAAAAAAAAATCGTGTTTTACTCAATCGTGATGACAAAAGATTTAAATATGTAGTTTACACTTTCAGTATAAAATTTCATATTGGGGTGATACAATGGCATCAAATAGCTCTAGTTGGTTTTTTGTGATCGGCGTTGTACTCGCAGTGATCGCAGGGATCATCAAGTGGGCAGTGCCCTGGACAACATTTCCAGCATGGCTCAGCTTCATCTTGATCATCTTAGGTCTTCTTGTCGGTTTTTTTAATATTACCGGAAAAGAAGCGCATGGATTCCTGATTGCAGGAACTATCATGGTCTTGATACCATACTTGGCAGGCAATGTCTTCACGGGCCTGTATTTTGTCCCTGACATCCTCGCTGCGCTCTTAATGCTGTTCACGCCGGCAGTGATTATCACAGCCATCAAGGAAGTTTGGGGAATGGCAAAGGGCAAGTGAACAAGACTTTTTTTATTTTTTTTATTTTTCTTTTTATGTTTTTCATAAGTTTTAAATACGATGTTCTCTCCTCAGCACTATGGCGCAGAAGAAAACAGTCATGGTGTTCGGCTCATTCGACGTGCTTCATCCCGGGCATCTTAACCTTTTCCGCCAGGCGAAAAAGCTCGGAGGTGAGCTCATCGTGGTCATAGCCAGGGATACAACCATAGAACAGATAAAGAAGAAGAAACCTGTATTCCCTGAAAAGACCAGGAAACAAAACCTGCTCAGCAGCCTCTACAGCAGCAGGGTGGTTCTTGGGAATAAAAAGAACAAGCACCAGGTCATCCTCCAATACAAGCCAGATGTCATTGCCCTCGGCTATGATCAGACGCACTTTGTCCAGGGGTTAAGAGAACTGATACAACAGAACAAGCTCCACACAACCATCATCCGGCTCAAACCCTATAGGAAAGACATATACAAAAGCACAAAACTCGCAAAAGGGCAGTGATCATATTTTAATGGCACCCCCTTGCCTCTGAGATATAGTGTGACTGCATTCCTCTGCACTATACCCTGCTCTCAGGATTCTTTCAGAGAAAAGAGCATTTCAGATAGATAAACCTGAAAAATTCAAAAGTTGAACATCCTCATGTCATCTCAAACTGGATGTTGACAGAGTTATTGAAAGGAGCCAACCCCTTAAAATCAGTTGGTTTGACCACTTTAAGGAGTGTCCTGTGAGGCAGACATCAGTATAGAAATCTTTCAGAATGAATATTATGACATCAGGTTAGAAAAAAGGAAAGAGCGGATTTTTTTAAACTTGGGATAAATTTTATGTAAAAATACAAAGTGACAGCGTTTAACACCTCGTGAATCTGATATCATTACGCCGTTTATAATATCAGAAACGAAAGCAGCACTTTTCACATCGACGACAAAGAGATATCACCTACCAGAATTCATATCATAAAACGGTTAATGATATCGAATTCGAAGAATATATATACTCTAGTATACATGTGGTATGGAAATTTTTCGGAACTATCACATTCATCATATTTTTTCTCGATAATAGACTGTAAACATATATATTGAAGGATATGAATATGAGTTTATTCCGGAAATTTCGAAAAAAATCCGATCATTAAGATTTATCACAGCGTTTAACACCTCGTGAATCTGATATCATTACGCCGTTTATAATATCAGAAACGAAAGCGACACTTTTCACATCGACGACAAAGAGATATCACCTACCAGAATTCATATCATAAAACGGCTAATGGGCATGAATTCAAGTTATATATGTTGTCAAGTATACATATTGATCATTTTCAACTTTGCAATATGTGATTTTGTCCCAATTGTGCGACAGAAAAATCATGAAATAAGAAAAAAGTGAGGAATTCGCGCCATTGAACAGCGTTTAACACCCCTCGAATCTGATATCATTACGGCGTTTATCATGTAAATTATGAAATCATGAAAAATATCCTCGTCGATTATGATTTGTATGCCTTGCGAATTTATATTATAAACGGGTTAATGACTTTAAATTCGCTTAAAGTATATTGTGAAATGTGTGTTTTATAGTATCTAAATATGATAATGAAAAATGAAGATAATAAAGAAAATAAAAAAAATATGAGAAATAATGATTGTTCACATCATAGGCATGCCGCCCATTCCACCCATGCCAGGCATTCTTCCCATATCCTGCCCTGGAGCGCCTTTCTTCTCAGGAATATCTGAGACGAGGGCTTCAGTTGTCAGGATCATCCCTGCGATGCTCGCAGCATTCTGCAGCGCTGTCCTGACTACCTTGACAGGATCAATGACTCCGCTCTTGAGGAAATCCTCGAACTGGTCAGTTTTTGCATTGTAGCCGATATTCTGGTCTTTCTCATGCTTCACTTTATCCACGACAATCGCCGCGTCTTTTCCAGCATTCTCAGCGATCTGGCGCAGAGGGTCTTCAAGTGCGCGCTTGATGATTTCTACACCAACCTGCTGATCCTTATTCTCAAGCTT
The DNA here is from genome assembly GCA_043805315.1 of Nanobdellota archaeon. Lineage (GTDB taxonomy): Archaea > Nanobdellota > Nanobdellia > Woesearchaeales > JAHJEM01 > JAHJEM01. The sequence continues at coordinate 14,049 of JAZDID010000009.1, forward strand.
GATATCTGCCAACGAACGTGCGGCATGCACTAAGGTGACACCACCGCCAGGGATGACTCCTTCTTCCACAGCAGCCCTCGTCGCGTGCATAGCATCATCCACTCGCGCTTTTTTGTCTTTCATCTCAGTCTCTGTGGGCGCTCCTACATTGATGATTGCCACTCCTCCTGCAAGCTTTGCAAGCCGTTTTTGCAGGTCTTCCTTATCACTCTCGCTTTCTGCAACCTTAATCTGGGATTCAATGAGGCTAATCCTCTGCTTAATCTTTTTCTTGTCTCCAATACCCTCAACAATGATTGTCTCTTCCTTTGTGACCTTGATCTTTTTTGCCTGCCCCAAATCTACAGCAGTAATCCTGTCAATCTTCATACCCTTCTCTTCTGAGATGACCTTGCCTCCTGTTAAGATAGCGATATCCTCAAGCATCTCTTTCTGGTCGTCTCCAAAACCAGGGGCTTTCACTGCGACGACCTTGATAACACCTCTGAGAAGATTCAGGACAATAGTTGCCAGCGCCTCGCCTTCAATGTCTTCACAGATGATCAGCAGCGGGCGGCCTTCTTTGGCAATGATCTCAAGAATAGGGACGAGCTCCTTCATGATACTGATCTTCTTGTCATAGATCAGGACATAGACATCTTCGAGGATGGCTTCCATCTTCTCAGTGTCAGTCACCATGTACGGGCTCAAATATCCGCGGTCAAACTGCATGCCTTCCACAACCTCTAATGTGGTCTCCAATGCCTTGGCCTCTTCAACAGTAATAACTCCAGTATGGCCAACTCTTTCAAACGCGTCTGCGATGAGATTTCCGATCTCAGCATCATTATTCGCAGAGATCGTCGCGACCTGGATGATCTTCTCTTTTGTCTTGACATCAATGCTCTTTGACTTCAAAAACTCCACAATGACATGAGCGGCCTTGTCAATTCCTTTTTTTATATCGATAGGATTCGCGCCTGCAGCGATGTTCTTCAGACCTTCCTTGATGATCGCCTGGGCCAATAATGTCGCGGTGGTCGTTCCATCTCCAGAATCATCCTGGGTCTTTGTGGCGACTTCCTTGATCAGCTGCGCACCCATGTTCTCGTATGGATCCTCAAGCTCGATCTCTTTTGCGATAGTCACGCCGTCATTCGTGATGAGCGGACTTCCGTAACCCTTATCAAGCACGACATTCCGTCCTTTAGGACCCAACGTGATCTTGACAGTGTCTGCAAGCTTGTTGACTCCCCTGAATATGAGCTGGCGCGCGTCATCCCCGAATACGATCTGTTTTGCCATAGTTATCACCTTTTGAGCATGCTGATTTATTCCTCTATCTAATCCTCAATCATGCCGAGGACATCCTTGATGTTCATGATGAGGTGCTTTTCACCCTTGATGGTTATCTCTGTGCCTGCAAAGCTCTCATAAATGACCTTGTTGCCAACTTTGAGAGGCATGTACTCTCCCTCTCCAACCGCGACAACAATGCCTTCCTGGGTCTTGTCCTTGGCCGTATCAGGGATATAGATCCCTCCAGAGGTCTTTTCCTCTGATTCGCTTGGTTTTACCAACACTTTGTCCTTGAGAGGCTTGAATTTCATGTGATCACCTAGTTGTCTATGTTTTTCTTTGTTTTAAAGGGGAATTAAGAGGGATTTTTAAGCTTTTCTTTAAAAAGAGTGCCGATGCCTCATCGTATCTTCTTCCTGTCCTGTTTCTGAGAGATGAGCTTGTGCAATTCCTCCTCAAAGCTCTGCAGGTCTGAGAACTCACGATAGACGCTCGCGAACCTAATGTATGCCACTTTGTCCAGCTGCTTGAGCTTGTTCATCACCAGCTCGCCGATGGTCCTGCTGGCTATCTCAGTAGACTTCATACCTTTGATCTTCTGCTCAATGCTCTCGACGACCTGATCAATCTGCTCGTTCGTGACCTGCCGTTTCTCGCAGGCTTTCAGGATTCCCTGCTTAATCTTGACTTTGTCAAAATGCTGGCGTGAACCATCCTTCTTGATGACAACGATGCTGATGACCTCGACCTTCTCATAGGTGGTGAAGCGCTTCTTGCATTTGAGGCATTCCCTTCTCCTGCGCACTTCAGCGCCCTGATCCCTAGAATCGATGACCTGGGTCTCTGCAAAGGAACAGTAGGGGCAGTTCATTTTTTCTTCAGGGTTATGCCAGAAACAGGGCAGTTTTCTGCAACTTCCTTGGCAGGTGGATATTCTTTTTCTGAAATAGACTCTTTCTTTGCCTGGGCTTTGCCATCATCTCCGAGCATAAACAGGTCAGGAGAACTGTTCTCGCACATGCCGCAGCCAATGCATTCCTTCTTGTTGATGATAATTGTATATTCAGCCATATACAGCATCCCTTTATTATGCAGAGTCTTTGCTTAGTTAATAAATTTTACTATTACCGGAAAATTTTCAGAGAAAGCGCGGGTATAAAAAATTATTCCGTGTTTGACAGAAATTTTGCACAGAAAAACCAGCTAGGCATATAAACGTAGGCAGCATAGCTTCATTCATGATTAAAGATTACCCTCGTGCAGAGCTTCCCAGAGAAAAACTCGTGCGCCTTGGTCCGGAGAGCCTGGCAAGCTCAGAGCTCATCGCCCTTATCCTGAAGACAGGCACACGAGGGAATGACATACTCAAATGCTCCCGACAGCTCATTTGCACGCGCACACTTCAAGAGGTAAGCCAGATGTCTCTCCCTGAGCTCAGCACACAGTTAGGCAAGGTAAAGGCAATGCAGCTTGTCGCGGCATTCGAGCTCGGAAAAAGGGTTCAGATGCAAGAACAGGCCAGCCAGGTGCATATTCAGACCAGCGAGGATGTCTTGCGGCTGCTCCAATCCCGGCTGCTGGACAAGAAGAAAGAGCACTTTTTCGGATTGTACCTGGATGCACGGCTGAACCTGATAAAGCTCGAGCTCCTGTTCATCGGAACACTCAACAGCTCGCTCGTTCACCCCCGTGAGATTTTCTACCAGGCAATCAAAGAATGCGCGTCGAGCATCATCCTCTGCCATAACCATCCTTCAGGAAACCCTGAGCCGAGCGATGAAGACACGCGCATGACACGGCAGCTCATGGACGCAAGCAGGATCATGGGCATCGACATCCTCGATCATGTGATCATCGCAGGCAAGAATTACTTGAGCATGAAAGAAGCTGGTTTATTATGAACTCACTTCCAAAGGTCATGGTCAAGGCTATACCTGTCGCCGCCGAGAAGCAGGATGCACAGCGTGATGCCGATCAAGAGGATGATAGCAAAGATATCTGCTGCAGGGAAGAGGAGCAGGCTGATGAGATAGAAAAGGACAAGATAGGCGATGATGCGCGTGAACAAGCCGAAGACAAGCAGGAGCGCGAGAAGGATCTTGAGGATTGCCCAGCCATAGCCGAGGACTGAAGGTGCAAAATCCAGTGCAGAGACAAGAAGGAAAATGGCTATCAAAAGCCGGAGGATGACGCTCACATAGCTCTCATGCGCTTTGAATTTCGCCAGCAATTCCTTGTAAAAAGACCTGTTCTGCCATTTCGAGAACAAGAATCCTGAGACAAGAATGAAGACAAGCACTAAAATGACCAATGCATTCGGCCCGACCTGGTCTTGCATGGCATTGCCGGCCAGTTGGGACACTTCTCCAGATTCCTCAGTAGTGCTCTGCACAAAAAAACCAGTGTAAGAGATATCTGCGGTGAGAAGATAGCTGCTCGCGCCTATGCCAACAAGAAGCAATGCGAATAAGAGATATTTGACTGCACTGCACACCATGATAACCTCCTGACAAAATACTATCTTTTCTGGAATGTGCCGGTTTAAATAGTTATTGAAAAAAATATAAGAAGATTTAAATAACACGATCAGCAACACTCCGGCATGGATATCGTCGTCATCTACAAGAAGAGCATGTACGAGCTCTACTACCTGGACAAGACACACAGCAGCGGCTTGCGGAAAAACATCAGCCAACACAAGGCATTCTGCGCCTGTTTAAGAAAAAGCCACGAGCAACACCAGAAAACGCTTGCGCGCGTCGAGCAAGCACTCAAGAAAAAAGGGTTGGCCTACAAAAAAATTTGGCGGGGAGCAATCATCAAAGACATCCATGCAGACCTGGTCATCTGCGTGGGCGGCGACGGCACGCTGCTGAACGCAAGCCACTTCCTGAAAAAAGGCGAGCTCTTCCTCGTGAATTCTGACCCCGGACAGAGCGAGTCATTCTACAGCTCATGCACAAAGGATGACTTTGAGAAAAAGCTCGGGCTGTACCTGACAGGAAGGTTGCACAAGACAAAGATACACCGACTTGAAATCATCCTGGACAACAAGGAACTCAAAGAGTTCGCGCTGAATGACCTGCTCATCGCGCACTGCAATCCGGCAGTCATCTCCCGCTACAGCATCAAAGTAGGAACAGTGAAGGAAGAGCAGAAAAGCTCTGGCATATGGATAGCAGCGCCAGGAGGGACAACAGCAGCCATCCAATCAGCAGGAGGCAGGCCTCTGCCAATCACAGCCAGGAAATTCGAGTATCTTGTCCGCGAGCTCTACCATGGAAAGAACAGGCTGAGATTGGTGAATGGAATCCTGAATGAAGGTGAAGAGCTTTCATTGACGTCAAAGATGCGCAAGGGAAAGATCTTCATTGATGGCAGATACGTCTGGTATGACTTCCCCTTGTTCTCAACAGTACAGGTGAGGCTGGCCAAAGAGCCCATCACTGTGCTCGGGTTTGAGGAGAAGAAGCGGAAGAGATACGTGCTCTAGACTGCATGATCGATCAGAGATAGCTCTTCAGGAAAAGATACTACGGTGCCCTGAAAAGCGAGAACGAGCCGCTGTTGATGGATAACCATATAAATGCCTGTTGTTTTTCAGAAGCATATGAAAAAAGATGGCGTGTTCAAGCTGGTCGGGCTTTTCCTGATCATTCTTTTGATCCTGAACTTCATCTTCTTTATCTTTGGAAAGGTCAGGCCTCTGCTGTTCTGGATGATCATCATCCTTACCGCTATCCTTTCCTTTGTATTGAAGTGGGCGAACAGGAAGGCAAAAAAATAAATAACTATAAAAACCTGCAGCAATAGAGTGATGAAAAGGTGAGCGTATGGAAAAAAGAAAAACAATTCTTGTCATCATCCTCATCATCTCCATCCTGCTGAACATCTACCTCTTTACCAAGGCAAACATGCTCTCTTACGAAAAAGGGAAATCGCAGCAGATCAACGAGCAAGTGCTTGCCCTCTTCAAAAGCATCAGCCAGCCCTGTTCTTCCCAGGCATTTGAACAGGACAAGATCCTCAATTGCCTGACGAACCTGAACAAGAAATTCGAGACGCCGCCAGTCGAGGAGAAGGACTTCAAGAACATGGACAGGAGGACAAACGAGTCCGGCTACCTCATCATCCTGAACAAGGGCATGAAAAGCCTGGAATCAGCAGGATTCACCCTGTGGAAGAACCACGTGCAGGTCGATGCAGGCTGCGTAATCCCCGGCAACATCACCAGGCAGGAGACCTGCAAGCTCTTCTTTGACACCTACTGCGAAAAAGGGGATGTCCTGGACGTGCAGTACGCCGGCGAGACATTGTGGAAGAGAATATGCTGAGGGAAAGATTCAGGAAAAATCATATAGTCTCATACATGCAAATAAAAGTATATAAATGGATTGCCATTCTCAAACCCTGTGAGCATAACAAGGAAACTCAGGACGTCAGGAAAAATCATAGCTGCCCTGACTGAAATCGGAATCGTTGCAGAATCTGAGAAATGGAATATCCGTTTTGATTTCTACAGGACATTCACGCCAGGTATTCCTCTGTTGCAATGGTTTTTCACCAAAGCATGCAACTATTCCTGCCAGTACTGCAATGTGGGCTCTGTAAAGACTAAAGACCTTGGCCAAGATGAACGGATTGAAGGATTGGATTTCCTCATAAAGAAATTCCACCCGAAGATTCTCAGCATTTCCGGCGGTGAGCCGACGCTTTACCTTGATGATCTTGCAGCGTTCATAAATCACGGAAAAAGGCAGCACGTTTTTGTCGGCCTAAACACCAACGGCTCCAGACTCACTGAAACAAGCATTGACGCGCTCGCTGATGCAGGACTGGACTATATCAGCTTCTCGTATGATGCATTGCCTCCAAAGGATGACGAGCAGGTATTCGAGCTCGCACAGTACGCTGTCGGGTCTGGGATGATTTCTGCCATCCAGCCCGTTTTTTCGAAGAAAAACTGGGAAAGGAGAGGTACAATCATGGAAAAAGCAAGAATGCATGGCGCTCTGTTCAACCCGTCGATAGTCATGTCTTCAGGGTTGGCGTACTCGACTACGAATGAAGAGCAGCCACCGAAGGAGGAGGTACAGGCGTTCTTTGCAGAACTCCCACGAGGATATTTTTCAGGCGTGAAAAACTCAGAGAGGTATATACAGTACATGAAAAACAACTTCGGAACACCCTGGACGTGTAGAAATTTTTCCTGGATAAGCGTGAGCCATGACGGGACACTCCGGCACTGCAATGAATATGTGAGCCAATTTACCATCCACGACCTCGCTGACAAAAAAAAATGGAAACAATTCGAAAGATATCGACAGGAAACAAGTCAGCAGTGTTCTGGATGCTACTATCAGTGCTTTTTTGATGCCGAAAAAGGAGGACTCTGGAGCATGCATTTCAAAGATTTCCTGAATATTGAAAGACTTGCAAGAATGAAACATTTTAGCAGGTCTCTTAAAAGAACAGAGCAGATCATATCAAAATATTTTCCTGAAAGCGAATCAATGGCAAAAGAAAAAAGTGTAGAGTAGCTATAAGCCGCCTTCTGTCACTGTCCATTTCCTTCTGGCATGGGTACAGTGTCTTGACATTGGACTACGCGTCCTGAATGGACTTGCACAAGCCAGGGCTCGCCGTCTCACCCGTTCCGTTGCACAACTCGGCAGGTTATCTTACCGCTGTCACCAGCAGCTTCGCATGCCTCATTGTCTGTGCACATGCCGAGCAAGCCTTGTGCAGGCTGGGCTCAGGCTGATGTTCACTGTGCAATGGCGGTCTCGTTTCTTTTGCGGTTGCCATCCCTTTCGAAATCTCCCTTCCAGGAGTGGCTCTTTCCAACTGCCAACAGCGAACTGAGCCCAGCTGGCCGCGTTCACCATAGTGACCGTGACTATACTAGACTCTTGCCCGCTGCAAGCGGCTTTCGTGTGGGCGGACTTTCCTCAGCAGAACCAGAACAATCCCCGTCTCAGGGGAGTTGATCATATCCTACCGGCAGTCAAGCGCTACCCTACACCTGAGGAGAAATGACGCCTGCTTTTTAAAGTTAGTGGAAAAGAAGTGGTCCCAAGAAAGGCCGAGTCAAGTTCATCGTGTTTTTCTGATCGTTATGTTCTTCCGATGCATATTGCCAGATGCTTTACCCTGGGTGGCGGTTGGGGGTGGGGGGTGGGCATGTTCACCAGCACATGCGAGTTGACTCAGCCTCCCAAAAACAAAGTTTATAAACTCTCCTTGTTTACTCTTTTCCCATGGCAAGAAATGACCGTATCACCATGCCGACATCAAGCGCAGGCATCACCCGGTATTTTGACGACTACAAGTCAAAGATCGAGTTCAAGCCTACGCACGTGATCGTCCTGGTCGTGGTGGTGATCATCATTGAGATCCTTCTGCATGCATTGAAGCTGTTCGGATAGGTGGGTAGAGAACATGATGCCTGGAATGAATCCGCGGATGATGAAGCAGGCCATGAAACGGCTGGGAATCCAGCAGCAAGAGATTGACGCTTCTGTGGTAGTCATCACCTGCGCAGACAAGGAGATTATCATAAAGAACCCGCAGGTCTCAAAAGTGAACATGATGGGCCAGAACACCTACCAGATCGTCGGCGAGGAAGAAGTCAGAAATCTCGAGACTGCTCCTGAAATCTCTGACGAGGATATCGAGACTGTCATGGAGCAGGCAGGATGCACGCGGGAAGAGGCAGAACACGCGGTCAAAGAGCACCAGGGAGACCTTGCAAAAGCGATCATGAGCCTGAAAGAAAAATAATCCAGGTGAACATGGAAACGTACCAGGAATACCGAGAAAAGGCCCTCAAGCACATCATGATTGCGGACCACATGCTTGTCATCACCTATCCTCTAGTGAATGACCCCAAGCTCCTGCTCACCATTCTCGAGAACATCTCTGAAAGCCTGCGCTGCAGCGTCAGGGCATTGCTGCACTACGAGCTCCTCTACAAGAAGATCGACATCTTTCAGGAAACCCCTGAGGAAGAAATGAGGATATTCAAGGAAGAGAGCAGGGCATACGGGATCAGCAAGCACTACCTGGATGTCATCGAACAGGTCAGGGGAATCCTCAAAGAGCATAAGGAAAGCCCGATGGAATTCGCGAGAAAGGAGACATTCGTGATCTGCGGCGAGAATTACACGCTGAAAACACTCTCAGAACAGCTCATCAAGACGTATATCACAAAAACAAAGGAGTTCAACCAGGTCATCTCCACAGCCATCAAGGAGATTGACCAGAGGATGAAGGCAGCATGAGAGAATCACTGGATGATGCAAAGCTCGAAATGAAACGTGTTGAGCACCAGATCTATGTCAGCCTCAAATACACCAGGACAGTTGATGTCTTCCTGAACATCATCAGCAGGATGATCACTGCCTATGATTACATCCTCGACGCACTGCTCAAACAGGCTGTAGAGAAAAAGGCCATTACCGAAGCACCCACTGCGCCGAAAGAGAAGGGAGAGCTCATCAAGCAGCTCTTTGACGACGTGAAGATCCACGAGAATGTCGAGCTCTACTTCCTGCTCAGGAGCATCCTGAAATCCAGCTATGCAAAGCAGAACGAATTTCGCAGGCATGTAACCATGATCGCCTACGTGAACGGCAAACAAGAGCTCATCAACATCGACATCATCACCCAATACTACCATTTCCAGCGCGAGTTTCTCACCTATGTCGAGAACCTGCTCTTCAACCAGTAAGAAAATCATCTCCACCAGCACGATGGCCAGCAAAGGAAAATCTCCTTCTCAGCACAAGGACGGCATGCATGGCATTATCCTAACAGAAAAAGGCCTGGAACACACCGCAGCAGCAGAACTCAAAGAATTGATCGGCGCAGAGGCAGAGGAAAGAGAGCAGGCAGTCCTCTTTCCTGTCCAAGATATCCGAGAATTCTGCACCCTCTGCTATCGTTCCCAATCTGCCAACAGGATCCTCTCTCACCTTGCCACATTCAGTGCAGCAAAGGATCTTGCAGAGACCATGAAAAACCTCGGTGCAGCAGTGAAAAGAGTCGAGTACCTGCCCTGGCTGGAAAAGGGGATCACCTGGAGAGTCAGCTGCGAGCGGCATGGCGTGCATAACTACTCAAGCATCGATGTCGAAGCAAGCGCAGGAGAGATCATCAGCGCAGACATCAAGAAGAAAACAGGAAAAAAGCCGGCGATCGCCATGGAAGAGGCAAACCTCATATTCACCATCTCCATCATCAATGAGCAGGGGTTTCTCGGCATTGACCTCTGCGGAAAAGAGCTGGGCAAGAGAGAGTACAAGATATTCCTGCACCCCCAGGCAATCAAAGGCACACTCGCATACGCACTGCTCAGGACTGCAGGCTACAAGAAGAATGACCTGCTCTTGGACCCGTTCTGCGGCTCAGGCACAATCCCTATTGAAGCAGCACTCTGGAAGGCCGGAATTTCACCGCGCTATTATGCAAAAGAATTCCAGTTCATGAAGCTCAAGCCATTCAAGAATATCGATTTCAAAGCATGTTTTGAAAAGATGGACAAGAACATCATCCCAGAAGAGAAAAAGACCATCTTCGGCTATGACAAAGAACTGCGGAACCTAAAGGCATCTGCAAAGAACGCGAAGATCGCAGGAGTCGAGAAATACATCGACTTCTCAAAGCTCGACATCGAATGGCTGGACACGAAGTTCAAGAAAGAATCCATTCATAAAATCATCACACACCCCCCTCAGGAGACAAGAAACACGAACAGGAAGGAGCTTGAGAAGACCTACCACGAACTCTTCCACCAGGCAGCATTCGTGCTCAAAAAAAACGGAACCATCACTGTCCTGATGCTGACGCCTGACCTCCTGATCAAGCACGCAAAAGCATATACATTCAGCGTGCGCAACCGGATGCAGGTGTTTTCAGGAAAGCAAGCACACCAGATCATTACTTTCCAAAAAGAGAACAGGTGATAACCATGGCATGCGAGATGTGCGGCTCCCGTGAAATAGAGTACACATGCGAGATAGAAGGAGTCATCATGAAAGTCTGCAGCGAGTGCAGCAGGTTCGGCAAACAATTGGCAAGAGTACAGACTGCCCGGGAAACAAAAACAGAGAAGAAAAAACAGGCAGCGAGCGAGAAACACGCGCGGGATGAGACTGAACAGAAAGGCGAGATAGTCCAGATCATCGTGCCTGACTTTGCAAGCCGTATCAAGAAAGCGCGGGAAAAGACAGGAATGACGCAGGAGGAATTCGCCAAGAAGGTTGCAGAGAAGGAGTCTGTCATCCACAACCTCGAGTCAGGGCGCATGCGCCCAAGCATAGACCTTTGCCGGAAGCTCGAGAGAATCCTGCACATCACGCTGATCGCGCAGATCGAGGAGAAAAAAGAAGGATTTGCCAGGGTACGAGGTGCAGAGCTCACGATAGGAGACGTGCTGGAGAAAAAGAAATAAGAGCGTGTTGGATGTTGGTGTGTTCAAGGATTCTGGCAATCCAATATCGTATTGTTCGTGTATTGCTTGCAGAGCTCTTTCTGGAGCTTGTTCTTGTTGAACAGGCCTTCATAACGGACACCTTCCACAACAATGGTCGGATAGCTTGTCACATTGTACCGCTCCTTGAGCAAGAGGATCATGGGCTCATCTTCCATCCTGCCGTCAAAGGAGAATATGAGGATGTTGTCCTTCAAGAGCTTCTTGAAATAGGTGAGGACGAACGCCTGCTCTTCACAGTCAGGGCACTCTTCCTTGCTTGAGAAGAAATACAGGACGCTGACAATATCCTTTTTGCAGAGCTCCTTGGTCTGCTTTGCCAGAAGAAAATACCTGATCTGGGCAAGGACATAATTCCTCCGCAGCACTTCAAAGTCCTGCTTGTACAAAAGAGAGTCCTGCTCATAGGTCTCCAGCTTGAGCCGGGCATCCTCAAGGCTGCGGACATTGCTCTCGAACGCCTTGCTCATGGCATCACAGTCCCTTTCCTGGATAAGCTGGTTCATATAAAGATACTGCACTTGCAGGGATTCATAATCCAAGCGCTGGAGCTGGCTTTTCTGCTCAATCACGTTCACGCGTTTGGACTCAATGACGATGCCCACAAGATTTCCAAGAATGAAAATAAGAAGGGTAATGAAGAATGCCGCGACATACCGCCTCTTCTTGTAGGGCCTGTTCTGTTTTTCAGCCATATGCATCACCAGCGCTGTTTCTTCCCAAATGCCAGATCTTTAATAACCAAAATCCAGGTGAATCCCAAGAGGAAGAAATAAAAGAAAATGAAGAAGATAAAAGATATCTTTCCGTATTTTGCAAGCTTTTCCTGCGCGTACTTATGAGAATAATATAAGGAAATGGAAGTCAAGAAGAACATGATAATGAGCATGACAATATTCGCATAGCTGAAATCCAGAATGTCAATAGTCCAGCGCAAGTCTTTTAAAAAAGTGACAACATCGAAATTCACCTGGATAAGGTTCAGCACATTCTTCACATACGGCTTCAGGAGCTGGTAGGCAGTCGTGACAATGAGCATGGTCGCGATAATGCCTGAGATGATAAGGATCGGCAGTTGGATAAGGCCGAAATCCCCATACTTCGTGTTGAAGAGCATCTCCCGATAACGGATGGCATTAAATAATCCTCCTTTGAACCAGCGTTTTCTTTGCTGGATGTAGCCATTCATGGTTTTCGGCGCAATAGTATAGACGATGCCATGCATGTTCTGGATTAGCTTGTACTGGTGCTTCTGGAGCCTGACAGCCAATTCCATGTCTTCAGTGAGATTATGCTCGTCAAACCCCCCAATTTCTCTGACCACTGCTGTCCGATAGATAGAGAAAGGTCCTGGAGCGACATGGATGCAGTCTAAGAACTGCATAAGCCTTTTGTAAAAAATATTGATTGTATACTCATAGAATTGGTATTTCTGCAGCCTGGATTCTGGATTCTTGACTTTCATCAACGCCATGACTGATGCGACCTTCTTGTCCTTAAAGTCAGGAAGCATGAGCCTCAAGCTGTCCGGGTTCACTTCTGAATCAGCATCCAGGCACACAAAATACTCTCCTGTGGCAAGCTGCAAGGTCTTGTTCAGCGCAGCTCCTTTCCCGCCTTTCTTAAGCCTTAGATATTTTATCCTGTTCGTATGCAGATAACCTTTGACGACCTGCTCTGTCCGATCTGTCGAGCCGTCATTCACGACAATGATCTCAAGCTTCTCCTGCGGATAATCGAGAGCAAGCGCTGATTCTATGGTCTTTCCGATGGCCTTTTCCTCATTATGGGCAGGGATGACCAGGGTGACTGTGGGGAAATTCTTGGAGAGCTTCCTCGACTTGTTGACAATGTCGAATTCCAAGAGCACAAGAAGCCAGAAGACCACAAAGTACAAGGAAGTAAAGTAGATGATCCACTGCAATATGTCAAATGTGCTGATAATCATTTTTCGAATTGAACATTCTTGTCTCTATATTTAAATCTTACGGGAGAGTATGAGGAGAAAAATAAGTATTTGCCTGTTTTTTGTGAAAAATTATTCCGCAATGTCTTACATGCTGCAGTCTCAGAGATTTTTTGACCGAAACGATTATAAAAAACCAGTATGTACAGCCCTCAATGAAGCGAGTGCAACTTGTTATAGTCATCATCGTCGGGATTTTCACGGTCATTCTTCTCACAACAATTTCCTCTATTCTCACTCATGTGACCTTATGGGGAAGCGAGAAAGCCAAACAAGAAAAAAAGATCAGCCTCACCTTCGACGACGGCCCTTCCCCGGAATACACGCCGAGAATCCTGGACATATTGAAAGAAGAGAACGTCACTGCCACTTTTTTTCTCATTGGAAAGAATGCTGAGCAGCATCCAGAACTGGTCAGACGGATAGTTGCAGAAGGCCACAGCATAGGCGTGCATTCATACTCGCATCCATTGCTCGTATTCAGAACTCAGGCAAGGATGGAATTGGAGATCCGCCAGGCAAAACACGTCATTGAAAACCAGACAAACCAGAGCATACAGTACTTCAGGCCTCCCTACGGGATCATCGGCCCGCGAGCGCTCGCGTTCACCAAGAAAGAACACCTCGACATCATCGACTGGTCTCTTGATGCACAAGATTATAGGATTCCTGACAGTCAAAAAATCGCTGATCGGGTGGTTTCGAAAGCCAGGCCAGGAGACATCATCGTGCTGCATGATGCTGGCGGGAAGACGAGGAATGCCAGTGTTGAAGCACTTCCCCGGATCATCAAAGAATTGAGAGAAAAAGGATACGCGTTCTCTTCCCTTGACATGCTTCTCACATAAGAAACCGTGAAACCGTACTTATTCCTTCCTGTATTATTCCTTCCTGTACTCCCACACAGTATACTTCTCAGTACTGTCCTCAAAATTGTAGAGGAGCTTGAACCGAGGGGTGTTCGGCAGCAAGAACTCAAGACCCTGGTTCTCCTTTTCCCAGACAAGGCCTTCCTCCATTTCCTTGGTGATGAAGATGAGCCCTATATCATGCTTCTGCAGCAATGACTCAGTCTCTTTCAGGTCGCGCGATAAATAGATGGCGTGCATGTCCCGTCTGAAATCTAGGGGAGCATTGCTCAAACTCCTGTTCCAGGCCATCCCTTTCTGGCTAAAATAGTACACGTACGGCGCATAGGACTCATGCGTGAGCACGAAACCAGGGTTTGCCGTCTTCACCTGCATGAGCGCGGCAGAAAAATGAGGAGAAGGCTGGCTCGAGGAAAGCCTGTTGATGTACGAGAGGGAGGAAAAGAGGAGGGTACAGACAATGAGCAGGATTGTCAAGAATTTTATGTTCTGAAGCTCCCAACGCCTGTTGATGAGCAGCGAAAGTGCCAAGGCACCGAAAGCGACGACAAAGAGATTCAGAAAGACCGTGAATCCGCTCTCGAAAAAAGACAAGCTGACGAGGAGAACAATGCAGGCGGTGATGAGGAGGCCTGCCTTTTTCCAGTTTGCCGCAAAACTTATCAAGAAAAGGATAAAAAGGGGAATTCCCAAGCCCAAAATGCCCCCAAAGTTCACGAAGATAGTGCTGAACGACGGGGAGGCGAGATGCAATTCAATGCGCGGGATAAAACTGAAGAAGATGACGGCGATGGCAAGGAACAAGGCTGCGATCGACACAGTCTTTATGAAAGCAGGATACTCCTTGCTGCGCGCTGCATGGATGAATATCAAAGCCAAGGCGATAAGAAAAGAAAGAATGTCAATGAAAAGAATCGCGCTTATGCAGAATCCGCAGAGATAGTGCTTGTCAGCCAGCAGGAAAGATGCCCCTGCCAGGAAGAGGATTATGATGAGTGAGTACTGGTTCAATGTGGAATACACATACAGGTATCCTGGACTGATGAGAAAGAGGATGATGGCGATGATGGCCTGCTCCTGGCTGAACTTGAGCTGGCTAAGAACCTTGGAGAGCAATACTGCGGCGCACATGCCGAATATGACCGGAATGATCTTCGCGAGAACAAGAGCCGGAATAATGCTTTCGAAAAGCGCGATGAGATGATGAAAGAGGTTGAACTCGATTCTTTCTCCGCTCAGCAGATCAACGGTTGCATTATCCTTGACCAACCCTGCAATGCGGATTGCCTCATAGCTTTCAGCTCCGATCAGGTTCTCATTCCCCCGGATCATGCGCAGTATTTGGGGAAGGAGAAGAATGATGAGGCTGACACAGAGTATGGCTAAGAGCATAATCCTTTTTTTTATGGGAGGGATGGGTTTCATGTGAGCCTGCAATGGACATTAAAGATTTTCACAGTCTGATTATATATGAGGGTAAAGCAGCTAAAATCAGACAGATAGCCGGGGAGGCTTTTCCGAGAGCTGATGGATTCCTCTGAAAAATAGATGTAGTCCACCTCGTACTTGTTGAGGATGCGCACTGCCTCTGTCTCGAGCTTGAGGTCAAATACCTTGGTGACCTCGTCATACCTGGTGTTGATGTTCTTGACCAGCAAGAAGTTGTTGTCCGCGACGTTTTTCCTTTGGGCATAATAGGTTATGAGATAGCCTTCATCGATTGAGCCGAGGACTGTCTGGCCTACATGCGAGTTTTCTTTCAGCCAGACCAAGGCCTTGACGTCTTCAGCTGACGGGCTTTTCTTCACCTGCTCAGAGGCGAGGACGATGGCCTGGAAAAAAGAGGTGAAGAGGAACACGATGATGATGACCACAAATGCAGGAATAATGAAGGTGGAGAACTTGGTCTTCTGCACATACAGGATGAGCTCGTCGAGAGCGTGCGCAGAGAGGATGATGAGCAGAATGCTCAAGAAGGCGAGGCCGATGTCAAGCTGAACCATCTTGAGCAGCAAGAGGATGAAAAAGGTTATGCTGATAGAGATGATGAAGAGAAAGTTCGTCCTCTTGTACTGGAAGAGGATATGATGTACGGAGATCAAGCCGAAGACCAAGGGAATGAATCCGACAAGGTAGATGATCTGTAGATAGTTGATGTCGATGAAATAGTTCTGCAAGAGCATGCCAGGAATGTTCTGCCAGATGATGCTGATGCCATGGAACAGGAATGCCTTGTTATAGATGAAAAAGCTGATCCAGATAGAGAAGAATGTCAGGAAGAGCAGGAGCTCAAGATACTGCTTCCTGATCTCGAAACCCTCAACCTTAAGCAGTAAGAGGTGGATGATAAGGGCAAGAATGAGGACGAATATGATAGGGTGGGAGAAGACAAGCACCAAGAGGGCGATGAAGAGAACATAGAGGATGTGCTGCTTCCTGAAGTTGAGCATAAGATAGACGATGAAAAAGAACAAAGGCACGACAAAAGAATAGACTGATACTGCGGCGATGGTCGAGGAGAAAAAGGCAGGGACAAACCCGCTGAAGAACGCAGAAAGCAAGGAGACGCTTTTCTTGCCTGTCAAGGAATTGCAGACGAGATAGACAAAGATGACAATGGTCGAGGCAAACAGGTTCGGGATCACCTTCACGGCAAACTCAGGAGAGGAAAACTGGCTGAACAAGGCAAGCACATACTGGAAAACCGGAGGGAAGATGTTCACCCTGCCGCCATAGCTCAAGTCATCCTTATACAAGGGAATCCCTGTCTTCTGGATATGCTCGACCTGGCGGAGGTTGAAGTAGCCGTCATACTCCAGGTACGGCGTCTGGAACGCGAGGATTATGCGCAGGAGAAATGTGGCCAGGAAAATCATGCCTAATATGATCAGGTGCTTCTGAAGCCTCATACCTGCTAAGAAGGAGGATGGTGTTTTAATAGGTTTCTACAAAAATGCTGAAAAAAGAAGATATAATCACTCCTCTTCTTCACCGCTGTAATTCGGGACAGCAGACTTGTTGATGATCATGATGTCGCCGATGCTCTTGACGAGCTGGTGCGGGACAATGACTCCTTTGGCGCTTCCTAACACCTTGCTCAGAAACGAGTTCTTGGTCGCCTTGACACGCCAGCCGAACACCTTGCTCTGGGTCAATATGGCCTCTTCAACGTCACCAAAATAGTCGCCAGTATCAGTAAAAACACGCATGTCGAATGTCTCAGAAATCTTCTTCATCTTCAGCATCGGTACCACCCTTTGTATTTGGTATTATGATAATTTTCCTCACGAACTGCTATTGACTTAAATGCCTGCTACTATTTAAATTTATCTATTCTCGAGTGGAGCTATTCTGGGCTCGATAGATTAGCAGGAGCGGACAGATGCAAACCACAAACTATATAAATAAAGAGGTGCACAACTGACGTAATATTCACTTGAATATTGAAAAGAGGTGGCAAGTATGGCATTCGAAGTCTTATCCGAAGGCGGACTCAAGGTTATTCTGGCAGTCATTATCGGCACATTGGCAGCTATCGTGTACAGCTTGCGGATTCTGGTGCTGCTGGAACGCAGGATGGCAAGAATAGATGAGAATATCCAGCGCATCACGCTCAGGGTGGCTACAGAAGAGCTCAAGATCGAACGGAAGGAAGCAAAGATCGAGCGGGAAGAAGCAAAGATCGAACGTAGCCTGAGAAAAGTTGCAAAGAGGAAGAAGAAATAAGATCTTTTTATTTTCTTTTTGTCATTTCTTGTAGTTTGATTTTGTAGATTGTAGTTTCTTGAATTTTTTCATTGAATGAAAATCAGTGCGCCTCTGGTGGCGGTGCGACAGACAAAAACTGCATTCAGGAAGTAATCCGAATGATGCAGTTTTTGTCTTACGACCCACCCCGGAGGGGCCAACCCCCAGGTCGTCGCACGCCACCACGGCGCAGACTGGGTGGGGGTTGCCCCCAAATCTTTACAAAAGATTTGATAGAAAGTATTAGTAATGAGACATAAAAAGGACATGATTTCCCTTTTTAGTCTCATTTCCATGCGTGGGACCGAGTGAGCGCAGCTCACGTAGGTCGCACACCTTTTTTCTCAGTTTTTCGTGAAAAACTGTCGGGGTGCCGAATAGGGCACACGCAGCTTTAGCTGCAGGGTGCCCGTCTGTCGCCGTAGTGGTGGCGTGCGATTGCTTTAGAAAATATCTGTTGATATCCAAGACACAAAGCAATCACAAAGAATATAAATCACTGAGTAAACAACCCAGGATGATCGTCCACAGATCATTTCAGCACGGGTGGTTCTACCATTTCCGCTACCACACGCACAAGACAGACCTTTTATGCACGCAAAGCTTATTACCATTGAAGTGCTATTTTGAATCAGTCAAGCAGTACTTACCTGAAGAGCCGTTCCTCTCCGGGCCACGGTCAAGCCAGCTCAAGCTCGACCTCAAGATCAAGCCTGAAGAGATAACGCACCATGAAGTGTGCGCGCTTGCAAAGCTCGGCCTGGAACTTGCTGACTACAAGACCAGCCACTCGAACGTGGAATGCTTCATGCTGCACAACGACGACAAGACAGTCGGGGTTGAAGTGCCAATCTGGGTGGAGGCGCATGAGATCAGCGCGAACCTGCCATCCTACGACGGCGTGTTTTCCTCTACAGATCCTCTCTCCGGGCACATCGATATCGTAAGGATGGAGAACAAGAAGCTCTGGGTCTGGGATTACAAGCCAAAAGCGCACCTCGAGAAATTTGCGAGCACGCAGACATTCTTCTACGCACTCATGCTCAGCAAAAGGACAGGCATACCGCTGGATGAGTTCATGTGCGGCTACTTCGACGAGAATAAGAGTTTCGTGTTCAGGCCGAAAATCGAGATGCTCAGGAATTTGAAGTGATTTCAATCTGAAAGAACCAAATTCAATCAGGGCTGCCAGGTGGCACCTTCACCCTTTCACTAATTCTTCAAACCTGAACCCTTTCCTTTTTGCTTTCTCCAGGCTGATGCCGAACTTGGCCTCGGTCTTATCTAGATCCTCAGGATGGATGAAATAAAAGCCTTCCCTGAAGAACTTTACCGCAAGCCAGGCCTCTGAGCCAAACCGTCTGGAAAACTCAAGCAGGTCATCGATCTCCTCGACATCGAAATATTGCCGTGTCGAGCCAGTCACCTTTGCCTCAATCGCGATCTTCCGGATATTATTCCCTGCAATAAGGTCAGGCACAGGATACTTGATAGCTCCAGAAGCAGCGCAGCGGAATGCTGCCCAGCCTGCATTCCAGAACAGATGGATCAATTCGCGCTCTGCATTGATGCCCTTGGCTTTCCTGTTCATTGCAATGATAGGATTAGGCAGGTATATAGTTTTTGCGCTGAAAAGCCAAATAAGGGCTTAAAACGTCTGTTTTAAAGAAATACTTAAGAAAAAAGCCCTGTTTTTAAAAAAATTTATAAATACGCCTAGTTTCTGCCTGAATAGGTGAGAATATGACAACACGAAGCCATAATCTTCCGTTAGCAGCAATGGAGCGCATCATGAAGCAAGTCGGCGCAGACCGGGTGTCTGAAGACGGCAAAGCAGCATTGCGGGACGTTCTTGAGGATACCGCGATCAATATCAGCGAGCGCGCGATGAAATTCGCCATGCATGCCGGCCGAAAGACCATCAAGGCAGAAGACATCAAGCTCGCGAGCAAGGAAAGCGGATAAGGACTTTTTTCTTTTTATCCTATATGTTTTCTCATAATCTTTAAACCATCGAAATGGTTTTATACTCGGCACTCATCGTACGAGCATGTGCGGGATTTTAGGGATGATCGGGAATTCTTCGGTGACACAAGAGGCCAGCGATGCCTTGTTTGTCCTCGAGAACAGGGGAAGAAACTCGTCAGGCATCTGCGGCTACAGCACACGAATGGAGATGTTCTCGCTGCCAATAAAAAGCAAGGGATCAAGCAGTGAGATGTTCAAGGGATTTGACTTCAACGCATATGACTGGCAGGCGGTCGTCGGGCACAACAGGTATGCCACATCTGGCTCTGACATCAAACGGGATGGCCAGCCTCTTCTTATCACTAACCCGCCCATTGCCATAGCCCATAATGGCCAGGTCGCAAACCTACAGAGCTTAAAAAAGCGTTTCGAGCAGCGCTGGGCATATGTGACTGAGTGCGATGTCGAGCATATCCAGTTCTGCCTTGCAGAGCATCTTATGGAAAAAAAATTCTACAAGGCAGAAAGCATTGACAAGTTTGTGGAAGAGAAACTTTTT
>JAZDID010000010.1:0-4559 GCA_043805315.1 Nanobdellota archaeon
ACATTGCCAATTTTTATTGCTCAATGAAGTCTCAATTGACTGTAAAAATGTATCCATAAATGGGTCAATGTACGCCAAGAATTAAAATTTTTCCATTTAACCGACGGTAGTTGAAAGATGATAGCCATCATGATAGCCTAATATGCCCGAATTCGGCGTTTTCAGGGCGTAATGATAGCCTAAATTGTGCGGGTATCATGACTTTGTTTTCTTGTTGAATTGGCTGTCAATTATTCTGGGGATGTCCTTTCTGAGGTAGATTTTGATGTCTGGAAAGGTGTTCTGGTACTGACTGAGGTACTTGTTCTTGGTGAGGATGATGGCGAGGTTTCCTCTGTATTGGAGTTGGAGTTCGTGGAATTTTTCCTTGAGTTTCTGCTTGTTTTTCTTGTAGCTGAGTCCTGTCTCGATTTCGAGAGCGATGGAGTGTCCTTTTTTGTTCTTAAAGATGAGGTCTGCACCCTTGGTGATGCTGGTCTGGACTTCTTTGGTGTGCTTGAGAAGTTCTTCTTTGATGTTCTCTACAAGGAAAGTGTGTTCAAGACTCTCCACATTGTTTTTCTTGATCCAACATTCTGCTTGCCTGACTTGTCCTATGGGAACGAAGTTTGCTGCTTGGTATCCGTGATTGATGAGGTAGTTCTTTTGTTCCATATCCAAGCCCGCACCGTAGTGGAGTCCTTTTTCTAGGTCAAGATTGATCTTGATCTCAACCCGATCATCTTCCACTGCATTCTCTTTTGGTTTCTCGTTTGGATTGGTGGTAATGAGTTCGTGCTCTTTCTCTGAGGCGACCACTTCAAGTTCCTGGTGTTCGTTGTCTAAAATGAGGATGCCTTTCCCTTGGGTTGCGGTGAGGAGGTATTCTTTTTCCATGTCTGAAAGGTTGAATGTCCTGACAACTGATTCAATTACCGATGGCTTTTGGCGGAGGAGGAAGGAATAAGAGCTGTTGGCTAGGACTGCGTGTCCTGCCTTGCTGTTCACCAAGTCAGCCACCTCTTGGGTGATGAGGAGGAGTCCCAGGTTGAACTTCCTGCAAGTCTTGACAATCTCGAAGATATAGGTGGCCTCCTCTGCCTTGCCCAGGAGGCTCCAGGCTTCATCCACTACGAGAAGCTTGCGCTCCTTGTCCTCCTTCATCTTCATGTAGACATAATCAAGGATGAGAAACATAACCACTGGTTTGACCTGCTTTGGCATGTCTCCGATGTTGAAGCAGACGAATCTCTTGTCAAAGTTGATGTGGCTTTGCCTGTTGAGGAAGCTGAAGACCCCTTCGGTGTACATGTAGAGCCTGTTGATGAGTGCCCGGTAAGTGACCTTTTCCATCTGGCTCGCCTTACGATCCATTGCCATCAGGGTCTTGTAAAGGTCTCCCAGGAGTGGCGGTTTCTTGTGCTTGTAAGAATCTGCCGTGATTCCTGCTTGGGAATAGGTCTCGTTGATGGCCTTGTCTAGGATGCTCTTCTGAATCTCGGTGAGCTCTCCGAACATGATGGTGAAGACGTCCATCAGGCTCAGCCTTTTCTCCACGTAGTCGTGCCCCATGAGGTCCAAGGGGTTGATGATCGTCTTGGAATGCCTGCTTATCGTGATGAGCTCTCCTTTGCAGTGTCCGACCAGGCCTGTGTACTCGTTCTGGGGGTCGATGACCATGACCTTGGTATTGTTCAGGAGCTGCCTGCTGATAAGGAGCTTGGTGAAATAGCTCTTTCCAGAGCCAGAAGTGGCAAGGATGACCCCGTTGGCGTTGGAGAGGCCGAAAATGTCCTTAATAAAGGGAACCCGGTTCTTGTTCAGGCCAAGCATAACCCCATCTGGCTCTAGGGTGAGGAAGGGGCTGGTGAACGGGAAGAAGGCACTGAGGGCTCTTGTCGTAATGTTCCTCTTAGCCCCTAATTCATCCCTTGCCACAGGAATCATCGATTTATAGGCCTGTATCTGCCTAAAAAAGGGCGTTTTTGGGACCATCATGAGACTGTGGAGCTCTGACTCCACCTTCTTGGCCAGGTGATCCAGCTCTTCCCGGGTCTTGCCCTTGCAGTTTATATATAAACTGACGTTGAAAAGCTTCTCCACCCCTTTCTGCATCTCCTCCAATACCTTCCTGGTGTCCTTGTACTTGATCTCCAGGCTTGGATTGATGCTCTTCTTGAGCTCTTCAGCAAAAAGGTCCGCACGCTGCTTCTGAAGCTCCTTGTTAAGCATGACCATCATCGTCTCAATGCTGTACGGCTCGATGTGGATGCTGATATCGAAGTCATCATTACTGCTGATGATCTTGTCCAAGAAACCGGACTCAACACTCCTCGGGTAACCTTCAACGCTGATGATCCGGCATTGCTTATTATTGATGACCAGGCTGTCCACATTGTCCTTGACAAAGTTGGGTCCAATCAGGAAGAGCAGGCTGTCGCTGATCTGCCCTTCAACCTTCCTTTCATCTCCTATATCGTTGAAGAAGAGATGCAGGTTCTTCAATATCTGGCTGTCAGTAATCCTGTCGACCTTGAGTCCGATGCTTTCCAGGCGTTCCTTGCATACCTTGGTTTGGATATCCAGGTCAACCTGCTTGGGGATAATGAGATAGAAGAGGCGGTTCTTCATCTGGTTTTCACTGATGACCTTTCCAATGAAGCCGGAGAATTCCTCGAATAACTCTTTATCCTTGACCTTCTTCTCCACAGTCGAGAGATACTTACCGATATCAAGGTTATTCGTCGTCACGACAAACTGGACTGGAAAATCAAGGCTGTTTAGGAAGCGCTGAAAACCAAAGATAATCGACTCCTGCTCCTCCTTCGTCTTGATACGAAAGTTAATAGGCTTGACGAGCAAGACAGCAACCTCAGACTTCGCATAGATGACTCCCTTCTCTACTCTCTTGATGCCAATAAGCTTCTTGAGCTTCAAGCTCGGCAAAGAGGCACTTCTGAATTGAAGGAATGCCCAGACATCCCTGATCTTCTGACCAAGATTGAAGAAGATGAACAAGACGCCAAGGACGGTTGGGATGAGCGCCAAGGAGAACTTTAGGGAGGTGCTCCCTTTCCCCGTAATGATAAGCAAGGCTATACTCCCGAACAACGTAGCCCAACCAAGCTGCGAAAATGTCAGACCAAAGATTATCTTTTCCTTATGCTGTAACTGCTGCGGAATCTCATAAGCCATACCTGATGACATGCTCTCATAGTATAAAAACGGATGTCGGAGAAGTTATTTCTTTCTCCTGAATGTCTCTTTTGTAAATTTTCTGTGAAGCTCAACAGCCTCAATATTTCTAACTCCGGGAATTGGGTCTGCATCGTCTCTAATTGATAAAAATGAAAGTTTGGTTAAATCATACTGGGGATGTTTTGAAGAAAACTGAATTAACTCACTTGCCCCCTCAGGAGTTTTTTTCACAGCAACTGGCCTGATAATCATTCCTGTTTCTCTTTTTCCGGACAATTCGCCATGTTGAATCTCTAACTGTTTCTGGTCATACTCGTGGTAATAGATGTTAGAATCTGCATGCAGGATTTGAAGACCATTTATTCTTCGGATATCTTTCTTCTTTGATAGGGTGATTGAAAGATTCTTTGTTAAAGGAATTGAATAATATTTTGGATCATATAAAAGAAGCATGTGCCTCGGGGATATCGGAAAATATACTTGGAGTCCTTTACTTGCAAATCCTAACTGAGAACCGATAATTTTTCCAGAAAAGTACGGATTAAATAATACTACAGGAGAATCTGAGGTGATAAACTCTTGTTTTGATGTGTTGATCAGAAGCCCGATTTGCAGGTCATGAAATAATAATCCACCTTGCATTGAATGTAAGGACGTCTCAATTGCGGGATGTTTGTGAGATAGTTTGACTTTTTCAAAATCCTCTAACGATAAACCTTGTTCTTTTGCTTTCTGTCCTGAAGCAAACGCTGGCTTCATGTAATCAAATATGTCATTAGCCCTTGCAACCATCTCATCTGCTGATTTTTTTGTTCTTCCATATTGCCAACCGATATAACATACAAGTTCGACATAATCTTGCATGCTTATGGGAAATGATTCCTCTTCCATTATTAGTCTGAATACTGATGAAATCTTACCCTCGAACAAGGAAAATGCTTTTTCGACCGTAGGATTTTCACTATAGAATTCTGGCTTTGAACATTGGGTTTTTAATGGTCCTTCGAATATTTGTTTCCTAGTGAGATTATACCCCGAAATGTTGATCCCGTCCTTAGAGAAATATTTAAGATAAAACTGAGGAATATAATGCTGATTCTGCGACATAGAGCCCAGTATCAATTTTGAAAATATAAACTTATGCAAACATGGCAATATACTTTGCAGCCTGTGCTATCTTGTCTGCGCCGTTGTCTGCTCCGCTTTTGTGGATGATGTGTCTGGAGAGGATGATGAAGAGAAGGTTGATGATGATGAAGCAGTTGATCATGACGAGTATTTTGATGTTTTCGAAGAGGGGTATTTCTATGAGGAGGCTGCTGGCGAGGATGACTATTGCGCAGAGAAAGGTGATGAAGATGTTCATGCCGAGGGTGTTGAGG
>JAZDID010000011.1:0-19351 GCA_043805315.1 Nanobdellota archaeon
AATCACCTCAATAACAATAGGAAACAGAAAGATTTAAATATATATCTATATTTATTAATATATATGACAAGAAGAATGAAACTCAAACAAGGAACAATCGAATTCAGCGATCAATTTGAGGTTATCATCGAGAAAACCGTAACCAAATTTGGCACAGGAGCAAAACTAGACTGCCCAAAAGAATACCTCGGCAGAAAAACGTACATCCTCATAAGAAAAAAATAAGATGTGGGTAAAGGTCAGGGCCAACCCCCGGTCGCGTCTGCGCTGGGTGGCGTGCGGCGCGCCGAGGGTTGGCTCCTCCGGAGTGGCGCGCAGGATAAAACCCGCAGGTTTTATCCGTCGCACCGCCACCACCAGCGCATGCAAGAGATAATAAGAGAATTTATTACCACCAATACAAAGATTGTGCCAATTACGAGCCCAGTTGGATCCCCTGAAGGTAGTTAGGGATGCAGGGGCCCGTAGCGCAGCCTGGCTACGTTGAATTCGAAGAATGCAATCGGATTTGCTAAGGCAAATAGCGCGACAGCCTTCTACCTCGAACCAGAGGTTCGTGATCCTTCACGCCTCTGGCGCGAAGTAAGCTGTAGGTCGCGGGTTCAAATCCCGTCGGGCCCATTGCAAGGAATGTATCATGGTCCGCGATAGCGGGAGAGAAGCGTCTCGCGGTTGTGCAGCTTTACGCTGCACGTAGGGTTCTAGGGGTGCAACCCCTAGGTGAAAGTCCCGTCGGGCCCATTTCATATTTATTATTTCATTACGTCAAAAAGAGGTTGAGCAATGAGAGAAGCAGGAAAGATAGCGACATTCATCACCTCATTGCTCTCCCTTTGGCTGCTCTATCTCATCTATCCACCCTACAAGCTGATCGTTCTTGCGCTCGCGCTGTTCTGGTTCCTGGTCTTCTGCATCTTCCTGAACATCAGGCAGAACACGAAATACATGAAGAAGATCTTTTCAGCATACGGATTCAGCGGAGGAGAGCTCGGCATCATCCGGGCAACCATGCTGAACGGCACATACAACAGCCATAAAGTCAATATTGCCTATGAGCCGAAATCATTGTATCCGACGTCATTGAACTATCTGAATTTCTCATTCACCATCTATGTCTATGATGAGATCAGGAAACTCTCCTCAAACATCCTGGTTGTCAAGAAGAAAGGAAAGCTCATCACAGATTACGGCAACAACGAGAACATCAAGAAAGACCTTGAGCAGTTCATCGCAAACAAGCTCGCCAGCTTTCCCGAGTGCGAAGTCCTGATCACGACCGAAGGAATAAAGGCGAGCATGCACAAGAAATACCTGAAAGAGGAAGGGCTGCTGGATCTGTTCATAGAAATGCTGGAGTACATCAAACTGGAGATGGGAAGTTCGTGAACCAAATTATTCTCACAATCTTTATAAACATCCTTAAAATTCATCTTCTTGCGCGGGGGTGGCCCAGCGGCTACGGCGGCCGCCTGCAGAGCGGCTTTTCGAGGGTTCGAGTCCCTCCTCCCGCTTTATGAATTGTATTATCGTCCACGGATGCCCTTCGGACAATAAGAGTTTAAGTTACAACAAACACTGGATGCCTTGGGCACAAAAGGAATTAATGAAGAGAAACATAAAGACAGTAGTTCCTGTAATGCCTTCACCTTGGAATCCAGATTATAAGAAATTCAAGGACGCATTTGAAAAATATGCCGTCAATGAGGGCACCGTACTGATAGGCCATAGTTGCGGCTGTGCATTCCTTGTCCGCTGGCTAGGGGAAACCAAGAAAAGCATAGCTAAGCTCATTCTTGTAGCACCCTGGAAAATCAATGATCGAGGCGACAAGTACAGAGAAGCATTTTACACATTTACAATAGACAGCACAATAAAGGACTGCGCGAAAAGTATCGTGATGTTCACCTCGGATGATGAAGAGCCTGCGGGTAAGGCAAGCTTGAGAATCTATCATACTGCTCTTGAAGGAAAAATAGTTAACCTCAAGAAACACGGCCACTATACGATGAAAAGCATGGGGACAGAAATTTTCCCCGAATTGTTGGAGGAAATATTACGCAAATGAAAAAAGTTCTCATATCATCGGACGGCTCGCATTTCATCGTCGATACAGAGAAAGACTTCCACTGCAGGGATGGCATGATCAGGAAGGAACAACTTAAAGAAGGACCTGTGCAGACGAACAAAGGCACGATTTTTTACTGCATGAACACGTCATTCGTTGACTTGTTTCGCCACTTAAAGCGCGGAGCCCAGATCATGCTTCCCAAAGACATCGCGACCATCATCACTGAGTCAGGCATGACCAGAAAGAGCGTTGTGGCAGATGCAGGCACTGGTTCAGGAGCACTTGCAGCATTCCTCTCTCTCTATTGCAAGAAGGTGTATAGCTTTGACATCAGGGATGACCACATCGCAATCAGCCAGCAGAACCTCGCGTTCCTTGGCATCAAGAATGTGCAGGTAGCAAAGCATGATGTTTACGCAGAGAAGCCCAAGGTGAAGGTGGATGTCTTTGTCCTTGACCTGCAGGAGCCTTGGAAAGCAATAGAGAACATTGCCAGCTGTATCAAACAGGGCGGCTTCCTGTTCTCCTACAACCCACAGATCACGCAATCAATCGAAGTGGTGAAAACCCTCAAAGAAAGAGAGGATTTTATCGTGCTTCGAACTTTGGAGAACATCCAGCGTGATTGGGAAATCCAGGGAAAAATCGTCAGGCCAAAGTTCGGGGAGATCGTGCACACAGGATTCATCACCATCGCACGCAAGCTCACCTGAGCGCGAGAAAAAAATAGCATATGAGAAGATGAGGAAAAAGCCATTGAAAAAAGAGATCAGGATCCTCGGCATAGACGACACGCCGTTCAACAAGTTCCAGGACAAGGAGTGCAGGGTCATAGGCGTCGTGTTCAGAGGCGGAGAATTCCTCGACGGCGTGGTCTCGACGACAGTGGAGGTGGACGGCATGGACGCGACTTTGAAATTGATCGAACTGGTCAACCTGACGAAGTTCCATGACCAATTGCGGGCGATCATGTTAGGCGGTGTTGCAGTCGCGGGGTTCAATGTGATCAACATCAGGAGGCTCTCTGAGGAGACAGGCGTGCCAGTCATCGTGGTCATCCGCGACTATCCTGACTTTGACAAGATGTTTGCCGCGCTCAAAAAGCTCGGCATGCACGAGAAGGTCAAGCTCATCGAGCGCATGCCCCTTCCGACAAAGGTCGACAACATCTATGTCCAGTATGCAGGCATTGAACTCAAG
This sequence comes from Nanobdellota archaeon, assembly GCA_043805315.1. Taxonomy (GTDB): domain Archaea; phylum Nanobdellota; class Nanobdellia; order Woesearchaeales; family JAHJEM01; genus JAHJEM01. Next base: position 3,269 of record JAZDID010000011.1, read on the forward strand.
GAAGTCATGCAGATCCTCAAATTATCGTGCACACATTCGCACTTCCCTGAACCCTTGCGCGTGGCCCATCTAATCGGCCAGGGGCTCGTGTTTGGCGAGAGCAAGGGACGCGCCTGAACTCGCGAAGTAGAGCAATACCGCAATGACGAAAGAGCGTACGAAGATCTTCTCTGCAATATCCCTGAAGAACTGCTCGGGAAATAGGGTGATCAGGAGAGAGTCTGCAGGAAACTGCCAATTCCCTTGAGGAAAAAACAGGGAATGGAAGCCAGTGAACAAGAGCCCAAAGCCGCCGACCAATTCGAAAAGAAAAAGGAGAAGGATGATTGCGAGCGAAACCAGGCCCGCGATTCGTACCGCCTTGAAAATCCTCAAGAGGATCCTCCGGTAATCGAAGAGGTGCCGCTGCTTCCTGTTTTTTGAAAATGTTGCGCGGTGTTTCCAGAACACATGCACGAGAGCGAAGACGATGATGAGCACAGCGAAGCTGTAGATGATGAACATGAGCTGTATCACGCCCTTGACATCCTTGAGATGGAATTGCTCTTGCGGCGTGAAATGCTTCAGGCTGTCTCTCTGCTGATAATACGCGAAGAGGTTCTGGGTGATGTTGTGCGCTGTTTTCTCATCCAGCTTCTGGGAGGCGCCATTCTTCTTATGCTCTGAAGTGTAGAATCCCTGGTTGAAGACGTAGTGGCTGAACGAGCTCAGGAAGACTGCCAAGACAAGCGCGACGACAAACAGGAAGAACATGATGCGCTCTATCCTCTCTTTTCTCATTTTCATGGCCATGCAGAGGCACAACGCGAAAGGAATTATAAGGTTTGCGGTGGCAAGCCAGAAAAACAAAAAAGTTTTAAACCCTGGCAGCAATTTAAGTGTTGTGAAAGCCAGGGCACTGCAGAGGCACCTTTCTGTACTGATTCCCACCCTCTTCATGCTCATCCTCTTGCTAATCCTTCTGGCTTCCTGCACCACAGACAAGACCGGCAAGGCCTTCGGCAAGGTGAAGAACACCTGTTTTGAGAGTGACGAAGGCAATGACCTGTTATGGACAGGACGGATCTATGGCGTCTCTGGAGGGATTCGCTTCAATCTTTACGACACCTGCTCGGGAAACATCCTGACAGAATACTTCTGCGAGAGTGGCGAGAAGAAATCGGTTGAGGTCATCTGCGAGCAGGCATACGGCGAGGAGTACACGTGCAGGTTCAGCCGGTGCGAGAAGAAAGTCAAAGAATCACTGCCCGACATCATAGGCCTGTCTCCGGACAGCTGCAAAGACGATGACGGGGAATACAACTACACCTGGAAAGGGAATGTCTCAGGATTCAAGCAAGAGAGCAGGTATACTTTCCTTGATTACTGCGAGGACGCTGCCACGATTGTGGAACATTACTGCTATGGCGCTGCTGCAAAAGAGGCCCATATCCTTTGTGAAGAGCTGGGAAAGAGCTACAAGTGCTTTGACGGCCGCTGCGTCATTGTCCAAGAGAACCAGAGCATCTGTACAGACAGCGACGGGATAAACACCACCATAAAGGGCTATGTCACTGGATTTTATTCAAACGGAAGCCAGTACCTGCTCTTTGATGCGTGCACTGAAAACCACCGTCAGGTTCTAGAAAACTATTGCACTGAATCTCCGCCTGCAAGCGGGAATTGGCTGAACAACCAAACTTCACTATCCTGCACGAGCGGCTGCGTGAATGGCGCGTGCATCGTGACCAACAACCAGACACTTATGAACAATTCCTGCGCAGACACTGACAACGGCATCATACAGGACGAGTTCGGCATCGCGTATGGATTCCAGAACAGCCATTTCATCCTCGTGTTCGACAGCTGCACCGGCAGCATGAACCAGAGCTGCGAGAACTGCACCTCTCCATCGCTCATCGAGAATTACTGCCTTGGCCTGCAATTGACGAGCACATTGGTGAATTGCACTGCAGAAAACAAGTCCTGCATGTTCGGGGAATGCAGCTGAGCGCCTCAGCCATAATAGAGCTTGTTCTCGGCTTTCTGCTTCCGGTCCATCTGGCTCTCTGGCTTGTTTGCGCGCGGCCTGAGCGTCTCCTCATCTCTCCTGAACGTCAGGTTAATGTCCTTCAGGAAGTGGTTCATGCCCTCCTCCATGCTGAACACACCGGTGGCTTCTCCGTTGAGCGCAGGCCTGCCCTGGAACACCAAGAGCTTCTTGGAGATGTAGTCGATGAACAGCAGGTCGTGGTCAACGACAAGGCAGGATTTTCCCTTCAGGATCATCAGCTCCCGCAGGACCTTGGAAATCGTCAGACGCTGCTCGATGTCAAGGTAGGCAGACGGCTCGTCCAGGAGGAAGAGGTCTGCATCTGCTGAGAGGCACCGTGCAATCGCCACCCGCTGCAGTTCGCCGCCAGACAGTTCAGAGAGCTTCTTATCCTGCAATCCCTTGAGGTGCAACGGCCTGAAGACAACCTCGTATTTTGCAGCGTCTTTCAGGTAAGTGATGACCGGCTCGTCAGAGCTCTCCAGATACTGGGGCTTGCAGGAGATCTTGAGATCCTTGAGATTCCCTTTGCTCTTGATCTCTCCAGCCAATATCTTGACGAACGTGGTCTTTCCGATACCGTTCTCTCCCAGGATGCCGATGATGTCGTGCTGCTCGATATTCCCTTCTTTTGCCGACAAGTGAAACCTGCCAACTGTTTCATCAATAGCAACCCATGCCGCTACCACCTGCTCACGATGTGCATGCACTGGCGGGCGCTTTTCGAACCGGATCTCGTACGGCCTGAAGCGGACATTCTCATCCTTTAAGTAGCCGGAGAGGTAGGTGTTGATGCCTGCCTTAGTCGCTTTCAGATGGGATACAACGCCAAACACCACTTCTTCTCCATACATCAAATGGACGAAATCGCTCAAATAGTCGAGGATGATGAGGTCGTGCTCGATCACCATGACTCCGGTGTCCGCATTGACCAGGCTCCTGATGAATTGTGAGACCTTCAATCGCTGCTTGATGTCCAGGTACGAGGTGGGCTCGTCGAAGAAATAGATGTTCGCCTTTTTCAGGACAGTAGCTGCGATAGCTACCCGCTGCAGTTCGCCGCCGGAGATATTGCTGATGTCGGTGTCAAGTATTTCCTGCAAATCCAAAAGCCCAACAATCTTGTCAAACTCCTTCTTCTCATCCACTTTTTTCAGAAGCTCCTTGACAGTGCCCTTGAACTGCTTTGGTATCTGGTCGACCTGCTGCGGCTTATAGGAAAGCCGTATTTCTCCTCTCTTGACCTTCTCGAAGAATAAATGCGCCTCTGTGCCCTTGAAATACTCAATCAGCTCATCATACGTCGCCTCATGCTTTTCCTTTCCCAAGTTCGGCTTTATGATCCCTGCAAGGATCTTCATGGCAGTGCTCTTGCCAATGCCGTTCCTGCCGATGACACCGACAACCTTGCCGAAGACCGGCGTGGGCAGGTTGAATAAGGCGAAGCCATTTGCTCCGTACCGGTGGATGGGCTCTTTATCCAGGGCTTCTGGCAGGTTGAGGATATGGATAGCGCCGAAAGGACAGCGTTTCGGGCAGATGCCGCAGCCTGCGCATTTTTCTTCTATGATAAACGCCTTCTTGTTCTCTCCTTTGATGATGCACTCTTCTCCTGTCCTGTTGACCGGGCAGAGCCTCATGCACAGGTAATTGCCGCACTTGTCCGGGTGGCACTTGTCCTCCTCGATGACTGCGATGCGTGTCATATGTGTTTAGAATGATGGGGATTTTATAAAGTTACTGAACAAAACAGGAAAATAAAAACATTTATAAAAAATACACGTTGAAAGGAGAGCAGGAGACAGCCCATGGTAAAAAAGAAAGCTGCAAAAAAGAAAAAGTACTATTCAAAGAAGGCGAAGAGGGGTTAGCGTTTCAGGAATCCCGGAATCGCTTCTTTTGGATTGAATCCTTTTCCTGTATCTACTGGTATGGCTTTTCTCGAGACGAGCGCATTGAGGGTGTAGGGCATGCGGATGAGCCTGATGTAGCCCCTGCTCACCCACGGGTCGATAGGATATTTTGAAAACCTCTTGTTGAGCTGCTCCCGCTCATGAATTGTGAGAAAGAATGCTTTTTTGTCAAGGACATGGAGGTGGAAGCCTTTGCCTGTATAGACAACCTCTATGCTCCTGAATTCCTTTTCCAGCTCTTTTTTCATTGCCACGGTCTTCTGATACGCCTTTTTCAGGCAGACAGGACATACCTGCTGGCTTTTCGGATGTGCGCAGTGGATATTGTCTGCGTCAAGGTCAAACACGAGCTCCTGAGAAATGTGGTCATCAAATTTTAGGGTTTTCAGGACTTTTTCAGGATCCTCGTACCTATTACGGTCATAATAGATATCTTCTGGAATATACTGCCGGATCTTCTTCTGCAGCTCTGCAAAGGGAAAATAGAGCAAGAGCCCTCTCAATTTCCTGTCTGCGATGATGCCAGTGTCAGAGCCTGCATCAACAGCGCAGATCTGAGGCTGCGGAATTTTCCTGAACCAGGATCGCGCTTTCTGGAGAGGGAACTCCTTCTCATAGAACTGCTTTCTCTCTTCCAGGGTTGAGGGGCGGAAGCGCATATGTTAGGAGATTTGCGTATTTTTTCGCTTTTCGAATTCTGACAGCAATGTCTTCACCTCTTTCCTGACCCTGCGTGATTGCGCAACCTTCAGGATGTTTCTTTTCAGGCTTGCTTTGTACTGCCGTACCTGTTTTTGTGCAGCATGTATGCCGAACCGTCCTTTTCCGCAGGGGCCAAAGAGCTGGCAGAGCATGACAGTCACTGCATCCGGGCCATGGTTGCTGGGAATATACCTTTTTCGGATTTTCATGCTGATCGAAGGGTCGAAGAATGGCGTATGCAATAATTTATTGTACTCGATTGTCCTAAATACTGAATCCGGATGAAACCAGCACATCTGGTCTGCGGACTGCACAATTTTCCCGATCATCTTCTTCGGCGGAGCAAAATCAGGGGTGAACCTCCTGCTTTGGAAATCGTGGGAGAGAATGGCATCACGCACCAGAGGGATGACTTCGGGGAATCCTCGCTGTATGCAAAAAAAGTCTGCTCTTTTTGCGCTTCTCGTGTGATGATTCTTCTGCTCAGGCACAAGGATCTTTCCTTCTGCATTGAACCTGCCGCAGTCATGGAGCATTGCTGCAATCTCAATGGCAGCAGTCGCGCACTGCAACGGAGATTCTTTTCCAATTTGCTTTCCTTCCCTGAGCAGTGCAGCTGCCTCTGCCCGCGTCAGTTTCCCAATCAAAGCAAGCGATTGCCTCCTCACTTCGTTTGCATGCGCAAAGCCATGATGCGTATCAACCATGAAAGGCTCGACCCATTTCTCACCAGAAAAACATAATCGTATCATCCTCTTCCAGAACACATCTGAGGCTCGGCAGAAATCAGTCAGAGAAACTCTCTTCTTTTTCATTCTTTGGCTGGAGCAAGGGAGAGTTTAAAAAAGTATTGGCCATGTTACTGCAAATTTTGAGAAAAATCAAGGAATATACTTAAACGTGAATTCCCTGCTGTATTCCAGGAATTCCACATCTTTAATATTTTGTGAAAACTCCTTCCTATAGTGGTCAATGATCTTATATAATTCTGTACTGTCTTTGGCATTGAGTTCAACTTCAAAGTCAGCACCACCAATTGTCTCGTCAATGTAAGTCGTGTTAGGTAATGCAAGAGTAAAGGTGATCATCTTCTTGAGCAGCTGCAATGAAACATCCTTGAGGAAAAAATGCATCTTGTAATATTTCAGCCCGAGAAGGTTGATGTCAAGGAACGGCCTGAATCCCAAGATGACCTTATCCTTTTGGAGCTTTTTCATCCGATACCTGACAATCATCTCTGTCAAATGGGCTTTTTTCGCGATCTCCAATGTGGAAAGCCGAGCATCTTCAGCAATAGTGCCCAGGATTTTCTTGTCAGATTCATCAATCTCAATAATTCCAGACTCATCGCCCCAGACAAGGTATTTTTCGTGAGATTTGTTCAGCAAGAGCCCACGCGGACAGTGAAATATCCTGGTGAAGACTGAGTACCAGCTTTTCTGAATATACTTACCGAACCTGCCATAGAATCCGACCCAGAACTCATGGATCTCTCTTGCTGCTGTTGCCCAGTAAATGAAGCAGTAATCCCAATTCCCTCGTGCCTCGACAGCCCAGGCAACTCTTGTCTTGAGATAGCGGGTGATCTGTTCCTGGATCTCAGGGGTAATATCCCAGAATTTCAGGAAGAACCTGTGCCAGGAAAAGCCGAGCCTGCCTGTGTCAATCACTGCCAAATAGCCTTTGATGATCCCCTTTTCCTCCATTCTCTTGATGCGGTAATTGACCACGTCCTTGCTCAATCCGACCTTTTTCGCGATTTTCGTGTTCGTCTGCCTGCAATTGAGGTCGAGCTCGTAGAGAATCTTCCGATCCTTGAGGTCAATACCTGCTCCGCTGACTGCCATATCCGCATTATTAGTATATTCCTATTTAAAATTAACGATTTGATGTAATTTTTAATAGAAAATTTTATATATTTTATAATACCACTTTGAAGTAATAAAAATATTCAGAGAGGTTAGAGTGAGCGAAAGAAAAAAAGGATTGAGGATGATTGAGAAGGTCGCATTAACCGGATTGGCAACATTCATCATTGGAGTTGTAGGAGTAGGCTATTCCATCTCGAAAAGCCAATCTCTTGATCAGGAATTCAGGAACAAGCACACGAACCTTGTTCATTACCAAGGACTTCGGCAAGCAATGAATATCGCACGCGAATATGAATCTGATCTAATGAATATAGTTGCAGAACATCCTTCTTACGAAGGACTTGCCGCGAGACTCAATGAATTTGAGCTTAAAAAAATTCCATTTGAAGCAGCATTGGACAGTCTTGAGACAAGCATTGCACATGACTCGACCCTGGTACGTGACCAGAAGCAGTATGCGCAGAGAAAATCATGCACAGATCATTATACCGATTATTCATTCGCAACTTTATTAGCAGGTATGCTCTTGGCAATGGGCGCACCGCTGATAGACCTGGCTAGAAAAGAAGGAAAAGGAGAGAATTCCTCAGGAGGTCAATATGAAACTCACAAATAAAATCAGGCTGTCTGCACTCACCACCGCGATAGGAGTGTTGGTTACTGTATCAAGCTTCGGAGCAGGGATAGATTCCTATATGCATATGCGGAAAGCGTGTGCGTATGAAAGGAAATATCCTGAAATTTTCAGGAAAGAAGCCATCACTGATTCACTTCAAGCTATTGATAATCTTGAATACTATTTATCCATTGCGGGAGGAGAGCACACACGGTATGAGGGTTTGGCTGGACGGCTGAATGAACTTGAACTCAAGAGAACAACACTTTCTGCAGAACTTGAGAGTGCACAGGCAGGCTTGCAACATAATCCAGATCAGGCATACCTGAGACAGCAATGGGAATTTCAATGTGACAAATGGGGCGATTCTTTAGTAGTATTCTTAGGAGGTTTCGCTCTCGGGTTGGGGACTTTCGGAATCGGCGGCTATTGCTTGTTAAAATCTGTCGATGCCTACGTTGAAGAAGAACAGAGAAAATCGAAAAAAGGGATTGCGTCTGTACACACGTAACGATTTCCACTACCTTTAAATAATCTGCTCATTTTATGCAGGTTATGAAAGGCTTCATCGTCTATCCGACGTACAGGATTGTCCAGGATGAGACGAGCGGCAAGGAAAAAGCGCTCGTGTATCTCTTCGGCAGGCTGGAGAACGGCGAGTCATTCCTGACCATAAGCACGTTCAGGCCGTATTTCTTCATAAAAAAATCAGACCTGAAAACAGCCAAGGAGATCAAGCACGCACCTAGTTTCGCTGTTGAAGAAAACGGATTCAGGAATTTCAAGAGTGAAGAGGTTGTCAAAATACTTCTTGACACGCCAAAGCAGGTTCCTGACCTGAGAGGCTTGTTCGAGAACAAGAAGATCTTATGTTATGAAGCTGACATCAGGTTTCCCTACCGGTTCATGATGGACAAGGAAGTATTGGGAAGCCTTGACATCGAGGGAAAGTTCAAGAAAGGCACGTATGTGGACAGGATCTATGAAGAGCCGGACATCACACCTGCAGAATGGTTTCCCAAGCTCAGGATCCTGAGCATTGACATCGAGACAGACCAGGAGGCAAAGGAAATCTGGTCGATATCCATGGTCCTTCGGGGAGGCAAGGAGGATTACGAGCGTGTCTTTATCGTGTCTGACAAGAAACTGCGGCATGCGACCAGCTATGCGTCAGAAGAGCAGGTGCTTGTTGCGTTCAAGGAAAAGCTGATCGAGCTTGACCCTGACGTGATCATCGGATGGAATCTCATTGACTTTGACCTGAAAGTGATCGAAGAGAAGTTCAAGAAGTACAAGATCAACTTCTTCCTGGGCAGGGCTGACTGGAATTGCTCTCTGAAGCTCTATAATGAATTTTTCCGCGAGTCCACTGCAGACTTTCCAGGCAGGCAGGTGCTGAACGGCATCTGGCTCCTGAAGACCTCGTTTATCAAGCTTGAGGATTATAAATTAGGAACCGCTGCCCACGAATTCCTTGGAAAGCACAAGCTTATCGGAGAAGAGAACAAAGGACATGACATCGAGCACGCCTATAAGGAAAATCAGCAGCTCTTTGCAGACTACAACCTGACAGACTCAAAGCTGACCTATGAAATCATCGAGAAAACAGGCGCCCTGGATCTGACTATTCAGCGCTCTCTCTTGACTGGCATGCCCCTGGAACGAGTCAGGGCGTCGATTGCCTCTCTTGATTCGCTGTACTTGCGGGAGCTGAGGAAAAGAGGCATTGTCGCTCATTCTTCCCAATACGGAGAAAAAGACCAGCCGACCAAAGGCGGCTTTGTCATGAAATCAAAGCCAGGAATTTACGAATACATCCTGGTGCTGGATTTCAAGAGCCTGTACCCGAGCATCATCCGCACATTCAACATCGACCCTCTCTCGTATGCCGGCATGCATGTCAAAGCGAAAAAGGTGATCAAGGCTGCAAACGGCGCATGCTTCACGTATGAGAACGGCATCCTGCCCCAACTCATCCAGCACCTCTGGAAACAGCGGGACGAGGCCAAAAGGAAAAAGGACAAGCGTGCAAGCTATGCGATAAAGATACTGATGAACAGCTTCTACGGCGTCCTGGCGAATCCGACCTGCAGGTTCTATTCTTCAGAACTTGCGAACGCGATCACACACACAGGGCAATTCCTCATCAAGCTCACTGCAGAAAAAGTGGAAGAGATGGGTTACGAGGTGATATACTCAGACACTGATTCAGTATTCGTCAAGTCCGGAGCAGGAAGCGAAAAAGAAGCAGAGCAGATAGGCAAGAATATCCAAGATGCCATCAATGAGTTCTACAAGAAATACATCAAGGAGAACCATGGCAGGGAGAGTTTCATGGAGCTCGAGTTTGAGAAGAACTTCAAGAAGTTCATGATGCCCACTGTCCGGTATTCTGAAGTGGGCGCCAAAAAAAGGTATGCAGGACTGCTGGTGAAAGACGGCAAGGAATCAATGGAGTTTACTGGCCTGGAATTCGTGCGGAGCGATTGGACAGAGCTGTCAAAGAAATTCCAGATGGAGCTCCTGGACAAGATATTCCATGAGAAGGAAGTCGCCAAGTTCATCAAGGAATTCGCCGAGAACCTGAAACGAGGCAAATACGACGAGCTGCTCGTGTACCGGAAATCTATCAGGAAAGAGCTTGCAGAGTACACCAAGACAACCCCTCCCCATGTCAAGGCAGCGCGGATACTGGAAAAAGCAGGCCGGAAGATCGAGAGCACAGTCATCAAGTATTACATGACCACCAACGGGCCAGAGCCTGTCGAGCTGCACAAGAGCCCGATTGACTACGAGCACTACATTGACAAGCAGATCAAACCGCTCGCTGATGCTGTGCTGTCCTTCTACAGCACGAGCTTTGAGGATGTCATGAAGAACTCGAAGCAAAGGACGCTGTTCGGGTATTGATTGATACGCAGGAGAATATTACGAAATTGTCGCAAGCTCGAGCACAGGATCCGCCATGTCTGTGCTGGGATTTCTTCGCGTGTCACGTTCAGGGACATAGGTGACGATCCCTTCGATGGTGAGTAGTGCGGTCCTTTCCTTCTTCAGATCAGTGTACTTGTAGCTCGTTTTTTCTGGCTCTACAATATAGGTGATGAGTCGTTTTCCAAACTTCCTTTCCAAGTACAGCGACGCGATGTAATTGACAGAACGATAAGAGAATACTTCATCTGGCATGGAAAGCCAGAATGAATGGTTAGTGAGAAAAGCCAAGAGGGGAAAGAGCGGGACGACCGAACACATGATATAACTCGGCTTAGTCATGACTCCTGGAAGCTGCACACGAAGCTGCAATGAGGGAATGGTGACTTTCGTAAGAATAATATCTTCCAATGCCAAGTCTGTTATCCTGTAGCACGCTCTGCGGACAGGGAGTTCTTCCGTGACCTCATACTCCGGAAATGTATACTTGCTCATGGTTTCCTCATGCTTCCGTGTAGATGACAAGCCCCTCGATAGTAATGGTGCCATTTCTCTTTCTTCTGTCTGCGGGTGTGAACTTGCTCGTGTTTACCCAGTGTTCCAGAAATTCGTTCCCAAATTTTTTTTGAAGATACACTTGAGCAATTTCATAACCATACAGGTGAGGTTTTAAAGGTATTCGGTATTTATCAGGTAAGAACAATTGAGATATTGGAATAACCACTGTCAATTCCTGCCACCTTTGGAGATCACTGAACGCATGAAGGTTCAACGTCACATCTAATGAAGGAATCGTAACGTGCTCACCATAGATATTTTCCAACCACAAGTTGTGTATCTCGTACCAGTCGCCGCGCACAGGCAGGTTCTTACGAACGTGGTATTCATGGAATGCTGTCATGTTTTTTTCCGATAGTGTACGAGTTTGCTTCCATCCACATATTCTTGGAATTTCACCGCATCATATTGATCTCGTAGAAGAGTTTTGAAATGCTCATATGCCTTCTTTGAAGGGTAGAGGTGCCACTTTTCTTTTGGGACTCCAACAGGACTATGCTTATCAAGCCATCCAAGGCGGCCATATATGATGTCAGGCCTTTCAAGCGCGTTGAATATTTCATTGACCCTGTTATCAAGGTCTTCCAACGATCCTCTTAATTCTATGACAAAGGGGGGATATCTCCAAATTCTTGAGGTTTCAAACCGGGCATATTCCTTAATTTCTTTATTGTTCTTGCCCGAAGTGATGAGGTAATTTCGATATCTTTCCAATTTCTCACTGAATACATCTGCAAGGGCCCTGTCAACATACCCGAATTCGAATACTTCCATAGGAAATGCCAAGATTGAAAAGAATAAAAAACAACCCTTTCCCATAACTTAAAGTAAAAACTTTAAAAATAGCTATGCATTCCTCTCTGCAATGGACTTCGACACCCTCTTCCTCTCCGGAGGCAAGGAGAGAACGACCAAAGGTTTGATTATCAGGTGCTTGGCTGCGCATCAAGAGATCTCCATTGTCCAGCTTCATACGATGCTCAGGGCTGAGTTTCAAAGAAATGTTTCCTATCAGGCTATCCGCCAGGCCATCACAGAGCTCTTTGACAAGGGAGTGGTTCTGCGCAATGAGAAATCCTTTAGTCTCAATAGCGCCTGGGTACTTGACTTGAAGGACATGGTTGACATCCTTGAGCGCTCCACACGAAAGCAGCAGGTGCAGGTGCTTGACAGGCAGACAACTCAGGTCAGCCTGAAAAACCTCTACGAGCTTGGCCATTTCATTCTCTTCGGGCTTGACCACAAGTACTTTGATATGAGCCAGAAAGGAGAGCTTTTTCTCCAGCTCAACCATCTCTGGATTCCCTTCAGCGACCAATACCGAAGAGATTGCCTGATAAAGATATTTAAGGAGAATATGACAAAGGTCATTGTCAAAGGCAATACAGCCGCAGACAAGATGCTCAAGCTCTGGTATAAGAAGTATGGTGAGGTCAAGCTTGGCGTGAAGTTCTCCTCTCCTGCAGAATACATCGTCCATGGAGACAGCGTTGTTCAGATCTTCATGGATGAGCAGCTGCAGAAGAAGATGGATGAAGTCTACTGCCTCAAAGGGATTGTCAAAGGCGATCTGTTCAGCCAGGTCTCAGACATGACCTATACTGACTATGGCATTCAGCTTATCATCACCAGGAATGCCAAGGTCGCAGACAGGGTGAAGAAAGAGATTCTTGCACATTTCAAGTGAATATAAGAAATATCTCGACGAAAGAAATCATCAATGCGCATCAATCCTGCAGCAGCTTTCCATTCCCTTGCTTTTATATTTGCTGGTAATGCACCTCTGCCTTGGACAGCTTGACAAAAACCTCATAGCCGCGGAAGTCAGGGACATGCGCCTTGACTGGGATGCGCTTCTGGTCTTTCTCAGCAAGAAGGAATGTGATATCTCCTGAAATCATGCCCATGAGCTCACCCTCCTCCAAACGCATCACATGGTCATACACGATCCCATCAATCTCTTTGGCTTCACAGACTGTGGTGACTCCTGTTGTCGAGACAGCATTTCCTTCAGTGAAATTGATCACCCTTCCTTCCATGACATCCTCAGGATGCAGGAGCAGATAGGTGAAGAACATGGAAAAGGGACAGGGTTCGCCTCCATACGACAATATCTTGTTTGAAGGCAAGACTCTCAGGGTATCTGCGTGTATCTGTATCTCTTCCTTGTATTTGGCATGGTCAACCTTCTTGAACATGAGCGGGGAGAATGAGCAATCCTTCAATGCGAGGTCAGTCTCAAATGTGGTGGTAATGTCAGGAACCTCTGCAAGACCAACACTAGACAGTCTCTTGCCAATCCAATATCCGAAACCTCCAAAGTTAAGGACCTTGGCTGAGACATGATAGCCAGCCTCATTCGGCTTGAATACAGCTTGTGCATGGCCATTGATTGGAAGCCCGATGACTCTGGTGCCTGTTTCAAACCTGTACTCAAGGACAATGTCTTCCAGGCCATCAAGAGGCTCATGCCTGAGATTTGCAAGGTACTCTTCTGCAATAACCTCGGGCTCTCGGTCTGAAGCAAGAGCACTGGCAGGAAACTGGCCTACGACATAGGCAGCCAATACGCAAATAGTCGACTTCACGAACTCACGTCTATTCATGTGCTTTTGGGAGTAATAGGGCTATTATAAATCTTATGCAATCGAACTGTGAGCATGCGGTGGATTACGGAGTTAGCTTTCTTCATATTGCGTCTTTGGTGGCGGTGCCAACACAGATTTTTACCAAAAATCTGGTAAAAAGTATTAGGAGTGGGACATAAAAAGACATGAATTCCCTTTTTAGCCCCACTTCCATGCAACTCATACGAACATCCCATCCGCACATCCTTCATCGCACGCCACCACGGCGCAGACGAGCCGGGTACTCAGAAACCAATGGTTTCTGGTAATTTGTGTTTGCTCTGCAAACCCAAATGGATGCCCCATCCGGGGTGGTCGGTAGCTCATTCGGAGCAGCGCGGAGAATGAGCGTCTGCCGCCGTAGTGGTGGCGTGCGGAATGCAAGAATGCTGAAAAGCAATAAGAAGAAGATAACTAAATCTGAAAATTGGCAGGTTCTGGAGAATATGAAAAAAATAGCAATAGCGTATCAGAACCGTATATCCTTTGTCCGTTGCAGGAATCCTGGCTCTGTCTCATACACCAGATGGTCGTGCTTGAGCTGGTCTATCATGTCATAGGCTTCTTTTTCTGTGAACCCTTCGTTCATGGCCTCAAGGATAACTGTTTCTATATGGACTTTCTTGTTCCGGTCAGTGACCAGGTTATTGATGATGTCCAGGAGCTTGATCTTGCTCTCCACTGACTCTTCGCGGACAATGCTTGAAGCCAGCATCCGCTGCCTCCGCATGAGCTCTTCGAATTCTTCGTCATTCATGGTCTGTTTGGGAGTGTTGATTTTCTGGCAGGAGGATTTCGCTCAGAAAGTCGCTGTAACCAAATATCACAAGTAGCTACAAAAGTATAATTCTTCTATCTCCCCCATAGCAGTATACGCATGTATATATAAAAATGTTTCGATTATTGTAGGCTGGGAGAGGAATGTGTATATTAAATTAAAGAGTGCAAGAACAGATGATTACACCATCGTATCTTTAGGCATAAAATAGACAAAAATCCATAAAATATAAATATACATAAATCATCTCCTTCATGAGAAAAATGGAAGGTTACAGGGTAGAATATGAACAGGGAAGATACGTGATAAAGGTAGATACAACACTAATCAAGAATCACTCTGCTTCAAAATTTATACATGATATTACTGATATTTTAGCTCAAATTCCAAGGAATGGATCATCGATTACAGTTGACGCAACAAACTTTCCATACAAAGGATTTCTTGATAGCAATGACAAAGGAGACTGGTCAAAAAGAAGGTTAGATGACTTAATGATCCTTGTGAGTCAAGATCCTCAGCTCACCGTCTTATTACCAAAGGCGATGGAATTAAGATACCGAAGACAAGCAAGATCTCAGTTGATAGGTAATTCTGAAGAAGGTTACCGTATCCAAGTTTAAATAAACACAGAATAGTGTCAAACAAAAACCGACCATTCCCTGTCAAAGAAGGGTTGAACGAATATTATGCGAACTTTTTTCATTTATTGATTGTTAATGAAAGAGTTATTTTCTTAATTTTAACTTTCACAAGATATTTATACTCAAGAGTCTTCCCCTTGCCAGGGAGGGTGAGATGGAACTTGTTCATGTTGAGAGAAAAGGAGAATCGCTTTTTTCAAATCTATTCTTCATAGAAGATGATATGATCCTGCACAAGCAGATGGAGCTGCGGGGAAAACTCGTGTTCTTCAGAGTACGGAAGAGGACAAGCAGCACGCTTCATTGAGGCTGCTGTTCTGCCTGTTCTGCTCCTGAAACAAGCTCTTGCTTTGGCTTCAGCTTGTCCATGACCTTTTCCATGATGCCTGGCGCCTGGTCATTCCTGAGCGCGATGTCCATTCCGTCCTGCTGCTCACGCTCTTGCAGATGTTCCAATGTCCGTAAGAAAATCTCGATCTCCTTGATTGCGCCATAGATCTGGTGCTGTACTCCCAAGTCAATGCCAGAATCAGGGCTTGAGAGCACAGTAATAAGGCTTTGCCTGCGCTTTTCAAAAGTCTTCTTGAGCTCTATGATGACCATGCGAGTGTCACTGGCCTTTTTCTAAGAACACGGCTTTATTAATCTTTCTTTTTTAGGATGCTGAAATAGCCAGCAGGATCATAGAGGGGCTGTATGGCATCGATGAACTCTGTGAAATGCCTGTCTTTCCTGAACAACCCGTCCTCAACCTCGAACTGGTTATGGGACCAGACAATGAGTTTCATCTCCTTCTCATTCACCTTGATGAACTGGTTGCTGATCTTTTCCCTGACAAGGGCCAGGTTCTCTGTGATGATGAGCAGCTCTATTTCTTTCTGGTTGGACTTGAAAAACGCGACAGCATCGCATTTCCTGAGCAGCTCTTCGTTCAGGAAAAAGAACTTCATCAAGTGCAGGCTGTCTTCCTGATTGTCAAAAAGCCTGGCCTGGAGTATGAGATAAGGAAGAATATCCTCTTTGTCCAAAGGAATGAGGAGTTTTTTGCTCTTGTAGCCGCCAATAAAAGAAAGGTGCAAAAGCTCATTTTTCAAGGTATAGATTGTTCTTGGCTTGCCTGGTTTCTTGGAAAACTCGCGGGTTTTTTCGACAAGGCCATGCGCTTCAAGCAGGCTGAGCTGCTGGAGGATGTTTGGTATGCTTGTCTTGAGCTTTGCAGACAGCTCTGTTGGAGAGCTTGATTTTTTAGAAAGTTCTTTCAAAATGTCCCATTTCGATCCGATCAATAATGCTCCATACTCCATAAAAAATCATTATGATAACGCATCTATATAAATTTTTCTAATCTTACATTAATAAATTAAGTTAAAAAATAATTAAGTAATTAACTAAAAATACTCGTCTATAAAAA
>JAZDID010000012.1:0-2096 GCA_043805315.1 Nanobdellota archaeon
TTCTTGATCTCGTTCAGGTGGATCTTGCAGGTCTTGTTCCTCCTGTCGTACATGGTGGGGATGATCATGCTGATCCTGCACTCATGGCTGAAAATCTCGTTTATTGTCTCAATCTCGTGTATCATCTTCTTCAGCGCGTTCACGCCGAGAAAATCAGTCGAGACAGGAATAAAGGCTTCAGTGGCAAACAAAAGCGCGTTCTGGTTCAATAATCCTAATGAAGGAGGGCAGTCCAGCAAGACATAATCATAGCCCCGCAGATCCTCCAATTGCCGTTTCAATATTGTCTCGCGGGCAGGCTGGCCTGACAGGATGATCTCTGCCTTTTCCAAGGTCTCATTGCTTGGAATCACAAACAGGTTGTCTGCGACCTTGGTGACGCACTGGTCAACGTCAAGCTTTTCGACAAGCAGGTTGTACATGTCCTTGTCAGCCTTCAGGTGCAGGCTGGTGCTGATATTGCCCTGGCCGTCCAGGTCAAGGATAAGGACTTTAAAGCCTTTCTTTGCCAGGCCTGCTGCGATATTCACTGTTGTCGTTGTCTTGCCAACTCCGCCTTTTTGGTTGATAACCGCAATCTTCCGCATAAGAACTTCCCTCACGAACCACTGCAGAAAGAAAGGATTGAACTCCTATATAAAGCTATGCCTCATCGAGGAGATTTGACTCATAACCGCAACATTTATATATAATTACGTATTTTTACGTAATATGACTGAGCTCATCGCGAAAATCAGCAGAGGAACACATATGGACCAGATATACCTCTCGAAGAACCGCGCTCCAGGGCTGGAGACAGGCAGCTATGTGCTCATCGAGCCGATACAGCGGAAAAAAGCGATGAGTCTGTATTGGTACAAGGTGAAAAAAATCGAGCCGATCAAGATTCCCGTCGTGGAAAAGATATTTGGATACCTTGCTGAGGCAAAGAATGTCATCATCACCGGCTCCTTCCTCGAAAAAGGATTCAGATTCAATGATATCGACGTGATTATCATAGACGGGAACAAGGGAGAGGTCGAACAGGTCATCCATGATGAGTTTGGCCTGCGAGCACATGTCATCCGGCTCACCTCTGCCGCCTTGAGAAAAGGGATGAACACTGATCCGTTATTCCAGCTCATGCTGAGCAAGTTCATCGCTAAAAAGCGCATCTTCTTCAGAACTCAGAACGAATACAACTATAAGCTCCTTGATCTCCATTTGTTGAAGAGCAAAGGACTCATGGACAACTTTGATGATCTGGGAGGAAGTGAAAAATACAAGCTCGTGCGGAACCTGTTCGCCATCAGGAGATTCCTCGACAAAAAACCGATCTCAAAAGAGAGCGTTGAAAAGGATATCGAACACGCTCTTGGTAAGGATTCTGCCCTCGAGCTGCTTGAGAACAGGGTGAAGAAAGAACACATCAGCAGCACATGGGAGAAGGTATACAGGGAAACATTTGAAAAAATAATGGAAGGCATACAGCATGGAGCAGAACAAGAATAAGCTCATCAGGCTCTTCGTCGGCAACATCTCCACAGCAATAGTCCACCAGTTGCTCGAGCAGGCCATCGCAGAAGACATCCATAGAAAACATTATGAGAAGGAATGCCTGCACAGTTTTTCATTGGCAAAGGCATACAGGGGAAGGATACATCCGTACCAGAGCCCATTGTCAGAAAAGGACCAAGCAGCAGTAAAAAGAAAAATAAAGAGAAACGTAACCAAAGAGCTGCAACTCAGGATAGCAAAAGGATATAAAGGACTCGACCTCAACAGCATAGAGCCTGCAATTGAGGCAGCATTGCAGAAGTTGAGGGTGAAATAACCGCGGTGTCAGTGTCTTATTCTAATACACCTTCACGCGGACAGCTGGATAATTGTAGAACCCGTACGGCCTGAACTTATACACCGTGTCATTGTAGTCAGCGACATTGAACCATTCGCAGCAGGCATCGGTCTTTGGCCACACAGTATCAGGGGGATTCCACAACGGCCACTGCAAGCCAGGATCCTGCGGCTTCAGGCATTCATAGCTCTGCGAGGCATTCAAAGTCCAATTCCCCGGAATCCCCGGAGAAAGACTGCAGTTCGCAGAATAATTCGTGTAC
>JAZDID010000013.1:0-18108 GCA_043805315.1 Nanobdellota archaeon
AGTGCGAAAAACTCTGCCAAACCTTCCTTAATACTGTAATCAATGAAAATGTTTCCAGTGCGTATTTTCTTTACCACAACCTCTAAGTCTTCACGCAGAGAGATTGAGGAAGTGAAAGGATCCCAATACCACGTATCAAGAATTTCATTCAACACAGGGTTGCTGAGGTTGGCAACTCTATGACCTAATTCATGCAACACAACATATTCAAATGGAAATCTCCGGTAGTTGACATGCTTATCAGGATAAATATATATTTTTCCTTTATCAGTCCACATGATTGGTGTCAGGAGGCTTTTATGGTTGATTTCTTCAACAGTGATGTCCTCCAAAGGCAATCCTGTATTCCTCCTTATCTCCTCTGAGAACCTGTCGACGTATTCCTGGGTTGTTTTTTTATCGAAATGCATGTAGTATGATACTCCTGTAAATTTTTTACTTACTTTCTTGAACGCATCTGTCTAAAGATGATAGGTCACGATCAAGTCTTCGCCGATATTGTTTATCTCTCGTCTTACTTGCGGAGGGATGATGCCATAGCCTTCCATCATGATTTCTTCAAGCTCTTTTCGCATCCTGATATCTTTAAGCCGCACCTGGTTGTTGCCGTCCTTTTCAATGTAGTCGAACCAGGTCTCTAAGACTTTTTGAGAGCCAGGAATCCAGTTGGGGAGCAATCCAAGATAACGGTCCTTGAAAGGCTCACAGATAATCAGCTGCTGAGATGCCGCATGCAGTGCGCGCTCTATTGCTGATAGTTCATTCGATAGGCCAATATGATGAAGTGCATCGCAGAAAACTGCAGTGTCGCAGGGAGTATACATGGCAGGGTCAAGTGCATTTCCCACGTTCACATGAAGACTTTTCTTCTGCGCGTGCCTGACAAAGCGCTCATTCTTGTCAAATCCTGTATACGTGCAGCTTTTGTCAAGATAATCTGGCAGCAACGCAGTGCCGCAGGCAGGCTCAAGCACTGATTTTCCCTTGCCAATCTGGTCAGCGATATACTTATACCGCTCATCGAGATGCTTGCCATGGATAAGCAGCAATCCTGCTCTATATATCCAAGGGCTTTGGTAAAATAGGCTTCTCTGAACCATGAAACTCCCGGTATGAAAGCCGATTTATAAATCTTTTGTTTTACACCACTTAAAAGTAGTTATTTACTCATCTTTGATAAAGAACATGATTGTTTTTTATAAACAAAGAAAGTAAAAATATGCTCCATCGTTAATAAAAAACACATAGCCATCTATAAGAAGAGGAAGAGAATTCTCAAAGATAAACATTTATAAATAACGTATCTCCTACACTATCTATGAATTCAGTGGACATCCTGTTTGACATCAACAACCGATTTGTGCTCCTGGTCAAGCGCTCGAATGAGCCGTTCAAGGAATTCTGGGCACTACCTGGAGGCAAGCAGGAAGAATTCGAGCCCCTGCATAACGCAGTCATCCGCGTGCTCAAGCAGCGGCTGAACCTGAATGTCGGCGGGAAAATTGAAGGGCTTACTACTGTCCTTTCTTTTCCCAGTCTCAACAAGGATGCTGTCCTGCACCAGATCAGGACGTTTGACAGCGGCACAGACCCGAGAGGAGGGAACACGACACTGTTTGCTGTCCAGCTGAATGTGGACAAGTCAAAGTTCCTGGAGTGCATCAAGCCAGGCACGCATGTTTCTGAGGTGAAGCTCATCGGAAAGAAAGAAGCCAAAAAGCTCGCGTTCGATCATGCCCAATTCATAGACCAGTATTACAAATTTCTCAAGCCCTATCCTCAGACAGCCCAAGAGTATGACATCCACAAGTACGAGAAGCCAAGCGTCACTGTTGATATCATCATCTTCACAATCAAAGAGGGAGAGCTGAAAGTGCTCCTCATCAAGCGCAAGTCCTGGCCGTTCAAGGACATGTGGGCAAATCCCGGAGGTTTCGTGGACATGGATGAGTCTTTAGAAGAAGGAGCCAGGCGGGAATTGGAAGAGGAAACTGGAATAAAGGATGTTTATCTCGAGCAGCTCTACACCTTCGGCGAACCCAAGCGGGACCCGAGGACACGGGTTATCACAGTCGCATATTACGCACTCATCTCCTCAAGCAACATCAAGCTCAGCGCAGCCACTGACGCGAGCGACGCGAACTGGTTCAGCATAGACAAGCTGCCGAAGCTCGCCTTTGACCATGAGCAGATCATTCGGGTGGCGCTCGACCGCATCAGGAACAAAGTGGAGTACTCGAACATCGTATTCAGACTGCTTCCGCAGAAATTCACTCTTTCCGAACTCCAGAAGGTCTATGAAATCATCCTCGGAAAAGAGCTGGACAAGAGGAACTTCAGGAAGAAAGTTAAGGAAACAGGCCTCCTGATTCCGCTCAAAGAGCAGAAGATGGAAGGAGCTCACAGGCCTGCGCAATTGTTCTCGTTCGGCAGGGAACGGATGCATAC
This sequence comes from Nanobdellota archaeon, assembly GCA_043805315.1. Classification (GTDB taxonomy): domain Archaea; phylum Nanobdellota; class Nanobdellia; order Woesearchaeales; family JAHJEM01; genus JAHJEM01. The sequence continues at coordinate 2,449 of JAZDID010000013.1, forward strand.
AATCCTGAAAGCAGAAAAGAAAATATGAGCTATGCTATCCTGATGAACTGCTCGCGCTCAGGCCCGACACCGATCCCAGCCACCTTTGTCCCCACGTATTTCTCGATGAACGTGATCAGCTTCTTTGCCTCTGCAGGCAGCTCAGCGTAATTCCGCATGCGTGAGAGATCCTGCCTGATGAACGGAAAGTACTTGATGACCGGCTTGACTAGCCTTGCTTCTGCAACAGAGCTAGGCATGTAATCTATCTTCTTCAGCCCGATCCTGTAGCCAATGACAAGAGGGATGCCCGGCAAAGATGTCCTCGAGAACAGTGAGAGGCAGTCGAACTTGTTGATGTACAACTCATCCACAGCATTCATCGTGCAGTTCTGCCTGAGCATGACCAGGTCGAGCATCCCGATCCTCCTCGGCCGCTTTGTCGTCGCTCCGTACTCTCCGGTCAGCATCCTGAACGCGATGCCTGTCTTGAAGAGGTCTTTTGAGCTGAGCAGCTCTTCTGGCTTGTTGGCTGCCTCCTCTTTTTCCCTGGTGTGCGCCAAGCCTTCCTTTTCTGCGCAGTATTTCTCAGACTTTTCTCCGCCGAACTCTGAGACAAACGGGCCGTTTCCCACGCGCGACATGATCGCCTTGGCGACGCCGATAGTCTTGTGGTGATAGGTGTTCGGCAGGTCTCCGCCAGTGTACGCTGCTGCAGCGATGGTCCTGCTCGAGGTCACATAGGGCACTGCGCCGGTCACCAGATCAAGCATGACTGACTGCGCGCCCTCGTAAAAGACCTTCTTTCCCCGGCTTACCAGCCTGACCATCAGCAATGGATCCCTGCAGCAGTACTTCCTGATTCCCATCACGCTCTTGTCAAACTCCTTGACCTCATGGTCCACATCAATGTCTTTCAGGCCATGCTTGTCCACCATGCGCTGCAGGCTATCCTGTATCATGCCAAGGTATTTCTTGCTATCCTGCACATAATCCCCGAACCTGATGTTCTTGATCTCGTCATGTTTCGCCCGCATGGCCTGGTCTGCGTAAGCCGGGCCAATGCCGTTCTTTGTACTGCCGATGCCTTTCCCGTAAATCTGGTCAAAGACAAGATGGTGCGGCTGGATGAGAGTGGCATAGCCTGAAATAAAGAGTCTAGCCTCGATGCTGATGCCTTTCGAGCGTATGTCCCTGATCTCATCGAGCAGCTTCTTCGGGTTGATGACACAGCCGCTTCCTATATAGAGCAGCATGCGTTTGTGAAAAATCCCTGACGGGACCTGGTGCAGTGCGATCTTCACATTACCGACCTGCAAGGTGTGGCCTGCATTGGCGCCGCCGTTGAACCGTGCGACGATGTCAAAGTCATTGAGCAGGGTGTCCATGACCCTTGCTTTTCCTTCATCACCATACTGCAGCCCGATGAGGACTGTCGAACTTCCCTTTTTTCTGTCCATTGCAATCTCACCTTCCTTTTCTTGCGCTGATCGCTTTTCCGAGATGCTGCTGCAGGAAGTCTTCAGCCTGCTCGACTGAAAGGCCGATGAATGAATGTGATGAAAGGATGCGCTCAAGCTCCTTCCTGCTCAAACCGAGCCGTCTGTCAGAGGAAAGCCGCTCTATAAGGTCGTTCTCCTTTCCTGCATCTTTCATCTGGCGCGCAGCCTCGATAGCGTGCATCTTGATGAGCTCATGGCATTCCTGCCTGCCCTTGCCTTTTTTCACGCAGGCGAGCAGAATATCCTCTGTGGCAAGGAATGGCAGCTCGCGTGCGACCAGCCTGACTGACTGCTGCGCATGCACATCCAATCCTTCGATGACGCAGGTGAGCTTCCGCAGGATGTAATCCGTAAGCATGAAATTCTCTGGGATGTCAATCCTCCTGATAGCAGAGTCATCCAGGCTTCTTTCAAGCCACTGCTCAGCATAGGTCTGGTAAAAGTCTCCCACACTGTGCATCACTTTGCGTGAGAGCGAGCAGATCCTTTCACAGAGCATCGGGTTGCGCTTGTAGGGCATTGCAGAGCTTCCTGCCTGACCCTTGCCAAACGGCTCGTCAACAATGCCCAGGTTTGCCAGCAAGCGGAGGTCAGTGGCGAGCTTTTTTGCAGAAGCGCACGCTGACGCCAGCAGCGACGCTATCCTGATATCGAACTTCCTCGTGTAGGTCTGTGTCGTGATAGGATATGATCTGGAAAAGCCGAGCTTTTTCACAAAGAGCGCATCAAGCTTTTTCACCTTGCGTTTGTCGCCGAGAAGCGTGAGATATGATGCTTGTGTCCCTGTAGCTCCTTTCGCGCCGCGAAGCGCATAGTTGGCAAGGATGGAATCCAACTCGTGCAAATCCATGAGGAAGTCCTGGGCATACACGCAGAACCGTCTTCCCAAGGTGGTTGGCTGTGCAGGCTGGAAATGGGTGTAGGAGAGGGTCTGAAGGTTTTTATTCTGCTGTATAAAACTGTGAAATCCCTTCAGGAGGATCATGAGATCCTTACGGACCAGCTGCAGGGCCTTGTGCTGGAGGATGAGGTCTGCATTGCACTTGATGCACTGCGATGTCGCGCCGAGATGGATGATCCTCTTCGCAGTCGGGCAAGCGAGGCCGTAGGCATGGATGTGCGCCAGGATATCATGCTGCGTCTCCCTCTCCTTCTCTTCAGCAGCTACGAAGTCGATGTTGTCAATAGTATTCCTCAGCTCAGACAGCATCTGCTTGGTGATCTCTTTGACTCCCAGCTCATGCTCTGCTTCTGCAAGGCTAAGCCAGCATTTGCGCCATGTCCTGACTATGGACTGCTCAGAAAATATCTCTTTCATCTCAGCTGAAGCATACCTCTTTGAGATCACGTCGTCATAGCCAGCCACACACAATCACCCGAGCGTGATGTACCAGCAAGGTCTTTTAATAATTTGCGGTTTTCCAAAAGTTGTTGCACCATACCTTCATCCAGGTAAAAACATTTATATACTTGCGTTCTCAAGGACTCTCCATGGCTAAAAAAGTCCCTCCAAAGAACCTGATGGGCATCCTGTGGATCGTCTTCGGCCTGATCATCATCATCTGGCCAGGCATTCTCGAGTTCGTCGTGGGTGCATATTTGATCATCACCGGGATACTCAGCCTGACCGGATCATGAACATCGTGGTGCTGGAATCGTGAAGACTCATCATGCCTATTTCCAGCAGTTAATTTTTTAAAACAATACTGATTTCTGCCTTCTTATGAGCATCGACGACTTCCTTTCATACTTGGAGAGGAATCAGAATATGGAGATGAGGAAATGGTCTCCTGACGGAGTGCACAAGAACCTGGTGCGGTACATCATGGACAATCCCTACCGCATCGGGATTGAAGGAGATCCGTGCAGGGCATTCCAAGAGGTCAACCTCGAGAAAGCCGTGGGCCTCGTGGATATCGTCTTTGTGACAAACCCGGAAGTGTATATCGTCGAGGCAAAGGTCATCCGCATCATGTCAGAGCACAAGATCGGCAAGATAAAGCGCGAGATAAACCAACAACTCTGGAATGCCTACTTCTATTTCAAAGAACACCTGGGCGTCGCGCCTGTGCCCGTCGGTGTGTACAAGGTGCGCGGCAATGGCACGCTGCGCCACTACACATTGCAGCGGCCAGTGGAAGACCTGGTACTGAAGCCGAGACCGAGAGAAAGAATCGATTCAGGGCATGAACAGCTCTCGTGATTGCAGGACGACTCTCCTGAACTCCTCCATCTTCTCTGCATTTCTCTTGAGCTTGGCATTCGCTGCACTGATGGTTCGCTCCAAGTATTCGTCAGTCACCAAGAGCTTGCCCTTTTCTGCGATAAGGAGTTCCATAGCCTCATTCCCGATGACCTCGATGATGATCCGTTCAGAAAAAGAGACAATGCCTGCCCGTTTCAGGCCGCATATCCTGGCCATTTCCAGAAGCCTTTTTGCAGCGCCGATATCCCGTGCGCAGATGTGCACGATGAACGACTCCATCTTGAGCCAGGCCTGCTTTGTGCCAGGATGCTGCAGCACAGCAGAGACCTCCCGTGCATCTGCAACAGGCAGGTGCGAGACAAATAGCCAGCGGCAGTCCTTTCTCTTGCCTGCATCGTCTTTCTCGAGAATCACAATCCTGCCGGCACACGAGCTGGTGGTGTAATAGCCCTTCCTCGCATTGATAGCGTCTAACAAAGGAATGATCTCTTTATCGACCTCTCCTTTCTTGGAATGGTCTGGCTTGAAGAGCTTGTCCAGGTATTTTTTCTTCTCAGTGTCGAAGTCCATGAAAAGAAAGAAAATGGTTTGATTAAAAAAGGTATTGGTCTGTTCACTTCTCCACAAACACCTTTATCAAATCAATGAATTCCTTGGCTTCCTTGAAATACTGGTCATAATGCTCACCGCTGATCTGGTTGATCTGGTTGTGCAGGATGCCCCGGGAGAGGAAATAGAAGTTATGCACGACAGCAGGGTATTTCTTGTCCAGCAGCCCTGTCTTGACCATCTTCTCCTAGAGCAGGTTCGGGACAAACTCTGGAGAGGGAGGGACCACATTCAGTTTCATCAATGCCGCATGGCTGGCGTCGATAACAGCCCAATACAAATCCAAGGTCGCCTGCATGAGATGCCATTTCGAGTTGTGCAGGGTAATAGGAGCACGGGCAAAATACGTGTACACGCTTTCCGGCGTGGGCCTGATCCTGCCCTCAAGCAGGAGTATCTGGAGCGGGTCAAATATGCCCGGGTCAAGAAGCGCGACGCCATCACGCAGGATGTTTATTGCCACCGGGTCTCCGGCGCGCATGTATTCCCAGAACGTGGTCAGCTTGAAGGTCGTGATGTGCAGCTTCCTCGAGATGTCTGCGAGGATCTTCTCCACGATGATCCGGTAGGTCTGGACGAATTCTGGGCTGAGCTGGATGTTCACGTCATCAATCACGACGAGTATGTCGATGTCCCCTGCCTGCTGGTGCCGGGCAGTGCTGCCGAACAGGATGACCATCTTGGCAAAATCCCCTATTTCGTGCTTCAGCCGCTTGGTGAACTCAAGAGCGATCTCAAGGTTCTTCTTGTCATACTTCTCGAGGTTCTTCCTCTTGTTCTGCGGTATGAGAAAATCCATGATCTCTTTTCACCCTCTCCTCTCAAAATACATACCTACGCTATGCGGTTTATTAAGTTTTATAACTATTCAAGAATGGAGACTTCAATAGTTTATGTGCAGGTGAATCTTCTCACGCCTTGCGGCAGAGCCAATGTCTTCAAGGATGTCGTGAATAGTTCCTAACCAGCCCAGCAAATATCTGAGCCGCTTTCTCAAGATCTGTTTTCCTAATCCGCTCCTTGCCTGTGTGCGCATAGTTCAGGTTTCCAGGCCCGAACACGACTGCCTTTGCCTTCTCCTGCCAAAAATACAATTCTGTGAAATACGGGACGATGATCTTCTCATAATTATCCAGCAAAGGGACCAGGACGCCCTTGGCAAGAACAGGCTCATAGCTGCATTCGATAATAATGTTCTGCCGAGGGATACAGGTTTCCAGCAGAGCCAGGACTATCTTGTTCAGCGTTGTCGTCCTCAACTCAATGCCCGCCTCTGCCTGTGCTGCGACCACATTCGGAGAGCTGCCGCCGTTGAGCTTTCCTATGTTAAGCGTTGTCTCTCCCATGACAGGGTCTTTGGGAAGCCGCAATGCCCTTAACTTTCCCAGGACATCAATCAATTGATTTATCGCTGAAACTCCCTTTTCAAGAGTAGCCCCGTGAGCAGACCTTCCTCTGCACACAATCGTTATGCCAAGCAGGCCCTTCTGGCCAACAACGACCTTGAAATCTGTCGGCTCTCCAAGAATGACAAGCTCAGGATGCACAAGCCTCACCGCCTTTCGGATTCCTGAAAAGTCATCCTCTTCGCCAACATCAAACAACAGACCAAAATCCCTGTATCCTGATTCAGCCGCCTGCTCTGCTGCGCAGATCATCGAGGCCATGACTCCTTTGGCATCACATGCTCCTCTCCCGTATATGAACTCTGCATCCTCCCGCACCTCTAACTGGCTAGGCACTGTGTCCATGTGCGTGCTCAACAAGAGCCTTGGCGCCCCCTTTGTCGCAAGGATATTGAACCTTTTTCCGACTTTTTGCTTTTTCACACAGAAATTCCTTTCCAGCCTTTTCACGAGGAACTCCCCAATTCTTCTCTCCTCCCCCGAAGGGGAAGGGACTTGCATCAAGCCCCTCGCAAGCTTTATGACATCCATGCTAACCACCAAGAGCCCTTTTCAGGTATATCCTGTACTGAAAATCAGGGTCATACACGCTCCCTCGGGAATTCCCAGGATCTGGAATGCCTGAGAAGCCCAATTTCCAGAACAGGGACATCGAGGCAGTGTTGCGCTCGTCTGTCCGCAAAACAACCTCTCGCATGCCTTGTGCTCGTGCATTTTCAAGATATGCACTGCCCAACTGTGTTGCTATGCCTTTTAGCCGCTTGCTGCCGCACACTGAAATCTCATCCATATAATTCGTGTCCTCTGCAATCTTGCCTGCCAAAAAGGGAAATTTTTCTCTCGGCAGCCGATAGCCCCAGGTGAATCCCGCCAGGCCTGTGCTGTTTTCTGCAACAAGCAGTATGGGGTCTGGCTGCGAAAGGGCAAATTCCATGTCCTGCACAATGTCCTCGCTGCTCCAGTATTCTGTGAGCTCCAAGAGTGCATTGCATTTCTTGCAATAAGGGCCCGGCGACTGGCTTTCCACAATGCCGTATTCGACATTGCAGGAAGCGCATTTCACATACTCATTCCAGGGCGGCTCTGCAAATGCGCTCTTGTAGACAGCAATGAGCTGCTCTAAATCACGTGCAGTATACGGCCGGACAGTGATGAAGGCAACCAGCGCCGTCGAGCACCTTAGCCTCCACAATGCCATTTCCTGTCGTGTTTTTTTGTTCCATTTTTGTTACCTCCGTGTTTTTGATAGATACATCTCCAGAGCAATACGCCCTGTAGAGAATATGAACGCTTAGCAATGCAGGTGATGCATAGAGAGAACAGAGCTGCCCTTGGATGTGAAATCAGTCGGCATCACACAAAGGGGGGAGCTGAAACTATCAGAAACAGGCATATTCCGCATGAACGCGACCAGCACGTCGCATGCCTTTGTCCTCGATGGATTTTGTGTTCAGGGTAGTCATGCAGTGAAGGAACATTGCTGTTTTTTTAAATGTTTCGGAACGCATCAAAGATCGAAGCACATCATTCTTGCAGCATCTCAAAGTTGTTTCACCATGTACACGCCCTCTGATCTATATCCTAGTTTCTTGTAGTACTCGCGCGCTCCTATTCCTGAGATTACCACCATCTTGGTCTTGCCGTGCGCTTTCGCGATCTCCTCTGCCTTGTGCATGAGCTGCCTGCCGAATCCCTTATGCTGGTGCCTTGTCTTGCCTGGCTTTTTTCCCACCGCAAGCTGGGACGAGTAGACGTGCAGCTCCCTGATAAGCGCGCTCTTCTTCGTAATTTCAGGCCTCAGATATTGGGATGGGAAGCGCAGCCTGCAGAACCCAACGATGGCATCATTTGATTCGAGAGAGATGAAGAACTCCTGTCCGTTAGACGCTGCATACTCCAGGACGTTAAGCGCTGTTTTTCTCAGGGGCTCATTCCTGATCTCCCTGCAGCGGATGCACCTGCACACATAGCCTTTCTTTTTCATCAGCAGCTGGACTTCCTGGCGCAGGTTGGTCCTGTCCACTCCCGCGACAGTCACTTTTGTCGGGATGTCCCGCTGGATCCGCATGATCCTGCAGTACTCCGGGATCATTTTCTTCATCTCGACAATGATCTCTGCAGCCCCTCGTGTGGTGAGCGGCTTGAACTTTCCGCGCATATAGTCGAGATACAATGGAGTTCCTGGCATGACCATGGTCGGATATACCTTGAGCATGTCTGGCCTGAACCGCGCATCAAGGAATATCTGCTGCAGGCCTTTGATGTCCTGCTGTTTCGATATTCCCGGCAAGCCAGGCATCAGGTGGAAGTTCAGCTTGAATCCCAGGTCTTTCAGTAGCTGTATCGACTTGATGGAATCTTGGAGTGTGTGACCTCTGTGAACCCGCTTCAATGCCTCAGCATATACAGTCTGCACTCCTAACTCTATCCTCGTGCAGCCGAGCTTGAGCATCTCATTGCCATGCCTGAGGAATGCCCAGTCTGGCCTGGTCTCAATAGTGAGGCCGATGCACTTTACCTGAGCAGTCTCGTTTCGCGTTTGCTCTCTCAAGAGACTCGTTTTTTTCTGCTTCATCTTCAGGAGAGCAGCATGGATTTCTTCTGTCCGCTCTTTCGACCCGACCTCTCCGGGCATGGAGAAGAACTCTTTGAACTTGGACCAGTCAAAAGCGCCTTTCTTGAAAAACAAGCCAGAAAAGTCGTTCAGCGCCCTGAACAGGTCTGTGACAAACTCTTCCTGGTACTCGAGAGGCTGTGCAGGAAATGTCCCGCCCATGATAATCACGTCAGCCTTACTCGGGAGCTGGCCGAGCACGACATACTGCTCGAGCCTGTTCATGACCTGAAGATATGCATCATAATTGTTCCGCATCCCCCGCAGAGTTGCAGGCTCATGGCCAGTGTATGACTGAGGGACATCACCGAAATGGCTCTTCAGCCCTCCCGGGCACATCGTGCACTTGCCGTGCGGGCATCTCGCAGGCCTGGTCATGATGGCGATGACCGCGACACCGCTTCCTGTCCTGACTGGCTTTGTCTGCAGATAGGGGAGTATCGCCTTCACGTCTGCAAGAGAAGCGTGCATGAGGATATCGATGTCAGTGGGCATGGCTGTTATTCCGTGCTTTCTGCACAGCTGCATCTTGGCAGCGTTCAGCTTCTGCTTGGAAATATGGCTCTTCTTGATAGCTGCGATGAGCTCACGATAGAATACACCCTGCTTTGTACAGGAATAATTTTCTCCTGACATGCATTCTTGCCCAGCCATAGCTGCATGAATCAAGGCCCTTTTAAATTCTTATCGAAAAGTCGATCGAAAACCGACCACGCCCATCACAGACTGAGGGCATACTCGCCCTTCTGGTTCTGGTCGGTAATGAGCAAATCAAGGATCTGCTCGTATTTCAACAATATGTTGAAATTTTCTCGGACTATTCATTTTCCACTCGATGATTTTGTCGAGTGAATAACCACTATTCGAAGAATGGTGGAAAACGAATATTTTATAAAGATACATATCTCAGAAAAGGAGACAGGTGGGGAATGACAGCCAAAAAAAGACTTCTCGCGGCGATAGCGTTTTTACTTGCACTAAGCATCATGGCTCCTCTCCTGTCTGCTGAAGGAGGGCAGTTGAGCTTCCAGAACCTCGAGGACAACCAGATCATCCACAGCACATACAATGTCAAAGTAGTCTCTGAAAGGAACCTGTCCGGCGTGGTGTTCTTTCTCAACAACACGCAGATCAAGAACCTGAGCTCTGGCGGAAAAGCATATGAATTCCCCTGGGACACAAAAAAAATCCTCGACGGCAGTTATGTGCTCCGGGTGCAAGGTATCGGTATTGGCCCCGGGCTTACAGATGAGAAAATCATCAGCATACAGAACGGAAAAACAAGTGCAGGAGCAGCCGTTCTCGACACATTCTGGTTCAAGTTCTCAGTCGCTTCACTGATCGTCGTCCTCATGATCATTGTCGTCCGGCGGACAACAAGCCCCAAAGGCAAGAAGAGAACTGAGAGGATCATCAGCTATCTCGAGCATGAAATCGGGTTCCATGAGCAGGAAGACGATGATGAAGACCCGCAGGAGGCTCTGGGCGCAGGGCAAAGCACGAAGGGCATCATGAATCTGAACCCGTTCGGAGAAGAGGAGATCGAAAAGGTCATCACAACCATTGCTGAGAATGACAATACTCTCGAGCAGCCAAGCCAGCCCGAGAGCCTGCCGAAAACAGCCTCTGCAGAGCCCATATTCCTTGTCGAGAGCGGAACAGCACTACATACGGGAATCACAACCCTGCAGGAGGAAGATATCACACCCCAGAGCCTGCAGGAGCTGCAGACATACATCAGAGAGATGAAGAACGCCAACATCCCTCTCACAGATATCCGAGAGAGCATTGAGAATGCAGGCTGGCCCAAAGACATCGCAGAGAAATACCTGAACTGACCAGCCTTTCCTAGCCCTTCCTGATCCTCGCGACGAAAAAACCTTCAGTGTCGTTGTCGAATGGATAGATGCGCAGGCATCTCCTGACTTCCTCGGAATATACTGTATTGTTATACGCTGTCATCGGGGTGCTTCTGTTGATGTCGAGCTGCATCTCTTCAAGCCTCGCATCAGGATATTTCTCCAAGAGCCAGCTCACGATCCCTTCATTCTCCTCTGGCTCATGCGTGCAGGTGCTGTAGACGAGGATGCCGCCGTTTTTCAGGACCTGGTATCCGGTATCTATGAGGATCCTCTGGTCATGAACCAGCCTCCTGATAAGGTTGGATGACCACATCTGCAATGTCTTGAACGATCTCCGGATAGTACCGGTACCTGAGCAGGGCGCATCCACAAGAACCCTGTCGAACACCAGGCCTGCCTTCAGGAAATACCTGCCCTGGCTCAAGGTGATGACTGTGTTTGCGACACCGCAGCGCTGCAGGTTGACTCCCAATGGCTTGAGCCTGTCTCCGGCAATGTCATTGGCGATGATGATCCCTTCATTCTCCATGTACTGGGCGAGCTGTGAGGTCTTGCTTCCCGGCGCAGCGCACATGTCCAAAACAAGCTCGCCTGGCTTGGGATCAAGGACAACAGGAGGAATCATGGATGCAGGATCCTGGACATAGATATATCCCATGGCATGCTCGATCAGGTTGCCGATGTCAAACCGCTTTTCCTGCTCTTCATCACCCTTGAACGTGATCCAGAACCCTTCCTTGCACCAGGGAACAGGAACAAGATGCCATTTTTTTTCAAGACGATTTTTTACTTCTTCGACTGAAGATTTCAGCGTGTTGACACGGATCGCCTTCCTGATATAGGAGAACGAGTATTCCATGAACTTGTCATAGTCTTTTCCCAGGAGCTGCCTGTAGCGTTCGATGAAGGCTGGCTTGACCATAATCTTCTCTCGATTGGGAATCGGTTCAGTGGGCATAGCAGAAAGAGGCTGAGGATAGATTAAATATTTTGTGGAAAACTAGTTTTTCAGGTAAAAATTTTCATGCAACCGCTGCATGCTTGAATCGTTCTAACGTATTCCTGTCAATCCGCGATGAAGACATGGCACCAATAGATATCTCATATCTGATATGCTCGTTCGGAAAAGGGCAGATCAAAATTTGGTTTACAATAACCAAATCAAGCGTGCACGTGGTCATGGATTCAGACCATCCCCTTTTCCACATTTCTTCGCGAGCAACAAATTGAGGTTCCCTTGTCACCGTGACCGTTTCAGTTCCCAGGATGCAGGAAAACTCCAAGTGTCCATACGTGAGATTCCCCTGCTCTTCTGAAAATTCAAGCGTTTTATTAGGTTGAACCTGTATGATGAGTCCCGTCATGAACTCATTCAAGCCCTCAGCAGTGTAAATTCCGGATTTAGGGGCAATCAGATAAGAACTTACAACGCTTCGCGTGCTGAATAAACCTTTAACAGGAGTACAGAATACCGGATGACCATCCACGAGCCCATACGACTGCATTACATAGGAAATGCCTGTGTTGTCAGCCAATTCTTTCTTGATGATATCACGGATGCTCATAACTGTTAAGAAATCCTGATGAATTTATAAATGTTTATTTTTTAAACTACTTCTAAGTGAATATTTTAATAGATAAAGAATGACAGGTCTAAGCATGTTCAGCACATGTATGCCTATAGATTCACGGGTTACATGCATGGAAGTGGGACTAAAAGGAATTTATGTTTTTATGTCCCACTCCTAATGCTTTTTATCAAATTTTTTGCAAAAATTTGTGTTTCAACAACATTTATAAACCACCTGTTTCTTCCAAATGCATGACAAAGCGAATCGGCGGAGAACGAAGAAAGACCCGGGATATCTATAAGAAGCACATCAAGACAAAGGGAAAGCTGCCAATCACCAAGTTCCTGACAGAATTCTCGCCAGGAGAGAAAGTGGTGCTGAAAGTCGAGCCTGGCTACCAGAAAGGGACCTATTTCCGGCGATTCCATGGAAAGCACGGGGAAGTGCTCAAGAAAATCGGCTATTGCTATGAAGTGCAGATCAGGGATGGAGGGAAGATGAAGAAGGTCATTGTCCATCCTGTCCATCTCCAGCAAGTGAAAAAAGCCTAAGAGAGGAACATACGCATGACAGAAACTGTTGAGAAATCACCCATGAACCTTGTGCAATTGCGCGAGGAGTTGGCGAAGATCAAGAAGAGGGACACTGAGCTGGACATTAGGGGCAACAAGACAGATGAATACTGCCAGCAGTTCACCAGCCTGAGCATGAAAGAGGCTGACGAGATCTATGCCAAGATCAGCAAGCTGAGCATCCCACGGTTCAAGGACATCTACATCCACAAGATCATCGACATCATGCCCAGGACAGTCGGACAATTGAAAGTTGTCCTGCAAGGCTATTCATTGACCATCACGAACGAGAACCTGAAGAAGATCGTGGACATCCTCGAGAACTATCAGAAGAAGAAAAAAGAGGACAAGAAGGAAGAAAAGCAGGAAAAGAAGGAAGAGAAGAAAGAGAAAGGGAAGGAATAAGTATTCTCTATTGTTGTATATTTTTGTTGAGCGATTCTTGTCAATCTATCCATCTGATTCATCGTTTTCTTGATTTGTCAGGGGTGGGTGGTGAGGGATGGTTTGGACTATGCACAAAGTTTGGACCTTGTCCAAACCCTGTCGAGGTTCTCGACTATGCCCCATTGAACTTGTTCAATGATGGCAGGTGGGGACAACTGCGCACAGAACCCAGCCAACTGCCAACAGTGTCGAAGAATTGTTACGCACATCCAAGGGTGGTTGGAGGGGGATGGGGGGTGGGCACAATCGACAACACGTGCGAGTTGACTTTGCCTTTATGCGTAAAATATATATACTAGCGCGCATAAGAAACATTCAAGAAGGAGATTTCAGTAGTTGGAGGAATAGGGTATGCGCAAGAAAGAAGAATACGTAGTAGTCCTAGACTTCCTGCCGAATGGCTATCCGTTTGATTCCCGGCCAATCCATCAGAAGACAGCGATAGCGCAGGCCATGGGAAAAGAGAATTTTACTTTACTTGAATTAGTGCCGAAAAAAGGCATCTTTCTCCAGCCCTATGAAGAGGTCTATATCGGAGACCAGAAACGGGACAAGATACACCATATCAACGGCAAGATCAGCTATGACAAGCTCACCCATACAGCACGCGCTGAATTAGAGCATGTCATCGAGCAGGTGGTGAACAAGAACAGCGAGCGCTTCATCGAGTTCATCAACAAGGCCCAGCCCCTGAGCACGCGCATGCACACGATAGAGCTCCTCCCTGGCGTAGGCAAGAAGCACATGTGGGAGATCATCGAAGCAAGAAAACAGGAACCCTTCACGAGCTTTGACGACATCAAGAAGCGCGTCAAGCTCCTGCCAGAGCCGCAGAAGATCATTGTGCGCAGGATCATCCTGGAGATCACGGGAAACGAGAAGCATTACCTGTTTATTGAGAAGTAAGATTCTTTTATACACAATTTTTTATTTAGAATAGTATTATCATTGAAGAGTATTAAAATAAATAAAAAAAGGAAAAAGCTCACTCTGTTGTAATCATTCTGTCAAGCTGCGCATCCTCAATGTGTTCCACTACCTTTTCATACGTGATGCCTTTCTCGTGGAAGTTGATGATGTCTTCGCATGAGATTTCCGTTCCTTCCTTCTTATTCAGTGCATTCAGCCTGTTCGCCTCTTCAGGTGTGATTCCTGAGTTGCACAGCTTTGTCACTTCCCAATCTCTGAATTCCCTATCATACTTGTTGGCAGTCTTTCCGTCTATTCCCATTGCGTGAAGATCCAGCCTGGTGTATCCATCAAATCTGTTGTCAAACTCATTCCACATCGCGATGGTGAAGTGCTGCTTGACCAGGTCAGGGATGTAGTGGGACTTGTCGATTCCGATTGCCCTGATGTACTTGTCTGCTCTGGGTGTGGCTTTGCGCGCGTTGTACACCGCGGCTATGGTAGATATATTATCTAAATCATTTTCTGTGTATTCTTTTGCGATGGCACGTGCGTCCGTAGGTGATATACCTGCTCTCCAAAGATGATCCACAATCCATGCATTGAATCTTCCATACGCGTTGGCAGAGTCTGGCGGCACGCCTGCGTCAGTGAGCCTTTTCAAAAAGCTGAATTCCTGGAAATGTATGTTTCCCTCAGGGTTGTACCAGAACCTCGTGTCAAATGCAACTGCTGTTTCCAATGGAATGTTATTTTCCTTGCAGTATTTTGCAAGTGTTGCCGGCACCTTTTTTCCTGCCACTTCGACAGAGTCAGGTTTGCTCTGGACCTGTGCTGCATGCCCGGCTTTCCCTTGGCCTGAGCAGGCGTACAAGCCTGATATGAGTACAATGCTGCTCAATGTTCCAACAATACCCTGTAACTTTTTTCGTGCCATAGCGTAAGCACCTCCAGTATGAAAAAGAAAGAAAAAGAATGGAATTTAAAAATATTTGTATAATTTCCACTCTGGCGTGGTCATGCTTTAGTGCAGCCTTAGGTTCGCCCGTCTGCTCGGCCTGACCTTCTCAGCGCCTTTGCCTTTCCTGAGCAACCCGCGAGCGCGCTTTCCTGCAGCAGTCAATCCCCTGCCGACCCTGTCTTTATGGTGCAGCATCCAGGATATCCGCTCATCACTCTTTATTGCCGGATGGAACTTGTCCACGAGCAGGATCTCAAACCAGTAATAGACGCCGTCCTTGGCAACCCAATAACTGTTGAGCACTTCCAGGTTCGGGAATTTCTTCTGGCAGCGATCTTCTGCAATGCGCTGGTAATTCAGGCGCTGGACCTTGCGTTGGTAGGAATGTGCTGAACGCCTGCCGCCCTTGATATCCGGGCGCATCTTTCCTCCCCGCTTAACCCGCTGCCTGACAAGAATATATCCCTGCTTGGCTTTGTAGCCTAAAGAGCGTGCACGGTCAATCCGTGTCGGATGCTCAATCCGTATTGTGACGGGTTCTTTTCTCCAGAGAATAAGCCGTTCTTTCCAGAGCGGTCCAAGAGTCTCTTTCGGCCTTTTCCAGGTCTGCCGCACATATTTGAGATAACCCATATTGTCAGCCTCCATTATTATGTTCTTAGGCCTTGATTCAGGCAAGCCATCGCCCACATCTCAAGGCAGGAGAAAGGATTTTGCGAGGGTTTAAAAAGTGTTCGATTTTCAGTATTGCAATTTGTCTCAGTTTTTTAGGGGCGCAGCTAACTTATCGGTGATAATAAATTCTCTTCTTATCTATTGAATGCACTGGTGGTGGCGGTGCGACGCTCATCCTCACTAAAGCTTCGGATGAGCTACTCGGCACCCCGGAGGGGGCAACCCCTGACCTTTACCCACATCTTATTTTTTTCTTATGAGGATGTACGTTTTTCTGCCGAGGTATTCTTTTGGGCAGTCTAGTTTTGCTCCTGTGCCAAATTTGGTTACGGTTTTCTCGATGATAA
>JAZDID010000014.1:0-9379 GCA_043805315.1 Nanobdellota archaeon
CGCAAACTTTTTTTACTATTTTCTGATAACTATAAAAAAATTTCATCCCAAAGGTTTAAATAGGAGTAATGCATCCCCTTTTTCATGAGCTCGAAGGAACGCCTTGACACAAGTTCTTATTCCTTCAATGCACCAAGCCAAGACATCCACGACGAGAACAGGCTGCTGAGGGAAACGATTTCCCAGCTCAAAAACGAAGTGGACAAATACCGGACTCCTGCGCTCATGCTTGCAGAAGTGACAGACCTGGTCAGCACTAATGCAGTCATCAGGATACCGAACGGCAACAAATTCCTTGTAGAGGTCGCATCCACGATAAAGAACCTGAAACCCGGAGATACAGTCGCGATAGAGCAGAAAAACCTGACTGTGGTGGAAAAGCTGAGGAGCCACCGGAAATTCAATGTTGAACAATTCGTCATTTTGGAGAAACCGACAACAGCATGGAACGATATCGGCGGATTGGTAAAACAGAAAGAAGAGATCATCGAAGTCGTCGAACTTCCGATAAAGCATCCAGAATTATTCCACCAGGTTGGCATTGATCCTCCAAAAGGGATCCTCCTGCACGGGCCTCCAGGAAACGGCAAGACATTATTGGCAAAGGCAGTCGCTGCATCAACAAACTCGTGCTTTATCCAGGTTGTCGGCTCAGAGCTTGTGCAGAAATTCATCGGAGAAGGCGCCAAGCTCGTGAAAGAGATCTTCGAGCTTGCAAAGCAGAAAGCGCCCTCGATAGTCTTTATTGACGAGATTGACGCGCTTGCTGCGCGCAGAGTGGATTTGGGAACGTCAGGAGAGCGCGAGGTGCAGCGGACATTCATGCAATTCCTCGCTGAAATCGACGGGTTCAAGCCCCTCGGGAATGTGAAGATCATCGGCTCGACAAACAGGATCGACATCCTTGACCCTGCCATCCTCAGGCCAGGCAGGCTGGACAGGCTGATCAAGATCACGAATCCTGACCAGGAAGGCATCAGGCAGATATTCACTATCCACACACGCAGGATGAGCCTCGATACTGCCATCGATATTACCCTGCTTATTAACCGGATGCAGGATTTCTCAGGCGCTGAGATCAAGGCGGTCTGCACAGAAGCAGGCTACCAGGCCATCAGGGAAAAAAGGACGTTCGTGACACAGCAGGATTTCTCTGACGCGATCAAGAAAGTCTCGCAGGAAGAAGACCGGGAAGGGAAGGAATATCTGCAGATGTATGGATAAAACTTTTCTCATCAAATCTCATTACTCTTTTTACCTTATTTTGTTGGCGCAGGCGCACCGGGGGACGCCCCCTCCGGGGTGGTGCGCAGGATTTTCCGCAGAAAATCCGTCTGCCGCCTTTTTTAATATTGAGGATTATAAAAAAAGTCTAAAAAATAGATTGCGTGCACTCAGGAGTTACTTCCGACAGCCATCGCTGTTTCCAGCAGAGCTTTGGTGTTCACATCATCATCGTGCACGCAAGGAAAAGAAAGACTTCCGGTTTTTAAACATGACGGATTTTTCACAGACAAAAACTGTTGCTGCAGGATTTACTGAGGTGCATCAGGAACACTAAAGAATCCGTCAACGATGTTTTTGAAGACTGTCTGTGGGACAAGAGAGACATCTGTGATGCTGATGTCAAGCCCGGATTCATCCCAATCACAAGGAGGAAAGCTGACGAGTTTGTAACCAAAGCCGAACTTTCCCGCATTCCTTAAGTCAGCAGCAAAATACTTTCCATAAGGATTGAAGACGTTTTCATCCAGCGCATGATTATCTGCCCTTTTCCGCATCAGGTGCAGCAGATAAAAATTGTTTCCTTTCCCTCTCAGATCATGCCTGATCTCGCAGTAGGTTTCCGGAAGGCTGGGAACGCAGTGGATGTCCTTGAGCAGCTGTACTAATCCCTCGTGCTCTTCTATGAATCCGCCCACCTGTCTGACCAATGCCTCTTTGGTGATCTCAGCTCCCTTAAAGGTCATGATTTCTTTCTCCTCAACTGGAAACACGCTGATATTATTCACATAGATGCCTACAATATGGACTTCGCCTGCCTGTGGGGAATAAAAGCGTGCATGCGGAAATGGCTGCTCTGATAATTCTTTGAACGTGCACCGTGGCAGAATATAGGAGGGACGGATTCTCAGATAAGGCCTGTCCTTCTCAATAGCTGCCTTTGCACTCAGAATCTCGTCAGCGACTTTTGCCAGCGACTCGAGGTCTCCATGCATTAGGCAGGCTTCTTCGCGTTTCTTCCTCGGAACATCCATCGGCATGCTGTAGCTATTTTAAAGTAGTATTTAAATCTTGTCCTGTTACAACCTTGAAAGAAGTTAATTTACGACAAAATCCACGCACACCCTAAACGTGTACGGCGCGTGCTGGCCGCACTTGACGATAGCAAGGATTTTGCACTTTTTCCTGGCAATCTTGCACGCGTTTTCTATCTTTGCAACAGATTTCTTAAACTCTTCCTCTTTCTGGAAGTCATAAAAATGGATGATCGTGCCTTTCTTCGCGCATGCCAAGGCAACATCCAGGAAATCCTCTGCGCTCTTTGGCAAGGGCATGAGGATCCGGTCGAACTTCTCCTGCAATGCAGGAACTATCTTTTTTACGTCTCCGTTGATGAGCTGGATGTTCCGCAGCCTGTTCAGCATGACATTCTCGATAGCATACGTATGGCCGACTGGATTGATCTCGATAGCCACAATCTTTTTCGGCTGTGCAAGCTTTCCGATCACGCAGGGATAGGGTGCGCAGCCAGAGAACATCACCAGGATCTTCTCACCAGGCTTCACCTGCCGGGCGATGCGCAAGCGCTCAGTGCCTAATCTCGGCGAGAAATAAACCTTTTCCACGTCAAGAAGAAGTTGTACGCTGTTCTCCTTGTGGACCGTCTCCCGCTTGTCCTCTCCTGCGAGAAAGGCCATCTGCTGGGTCCGAAATGCTCCTGCATGCCCGCCATCTTTCCGCAGGACAGTCTTGATGCTCTTGTGGAACTTCAATAAGAGGTCGGCGATGAGCTTCTCCTTTTTCCGCAATTCCCTGTCAACCTCGAGAATGGCAATGTCGCCGATGATGTCATACGCTGTTTTGAGTCTCTGCAATTCGGCCTTTGTCAGCATTTGCCGGAGCGAATCCTCAAACGACTTTTTTTCATGGACAGAAAGTCCCTGCACCTCTTTGAACGTGTATGGGCTCTGGAATCTCTTTTTCACAGGAAAATAAATGTACGTGTGGTCTTTTTTGAGGGAATGGTCTTTATCAAGAAGCTGCCTCTCCATTAACTCTTCCTTGACTGCCTGGGCTTTCTTCAACGGCACGCGTATCGCCAGCATGAGAAAAAAGAAAAAGGACGTGCTTATAAATGTATTTTAAAATCCCTTTTCCATCGCTTGTTTTTTCTGCTCTTTCTTGTATTCCTGCAGGATCAGAATCAGGGATGCGATAAGGACAATACTGCCTGCAGTTGAGAGAAGCAGGCCGGCATCGAATTCCGGTACATTCTGCACAGAGGAAACCCTGCATTGATTATCAGGATCACATCCAGGGCCTGAGAGGCAGCAGCTCTGGGAATACACAACCATGCCAGTAAGACCTTGACCTAAAAGATAAATTCCTCCCAATGCAATAATCAAAAAAATCATCACCTTGTAATTCATGCGCTCACCTGAAAAACTCTCCTAATCCCCTCTGTCTGGTGAGCTGGGCGGCTTTTTCAAACGATTTCCTGACCTCTTCCACCCGTTCTAATCCGAATTCGTGCTTTTCCACAAGCACTTCCTTGACCTTGTCCCAATCCGGAGCTTCCCAATCCAGGGCATACTCCTCGCTCACCGGGCAATCCTTGAAAAGGCTGAATACTTCTTTCCAGGAATACTCGTACTGGTCATCCCATTTTACTTCCTTAAATAATTTGTCAAAATCATGCGGATATTCTTTGACGAGCTTCAATGCGTTTTTCGGGCCGATTCCTTTGATCCCGCCAATATTGTAATCAGTGCCAACCAGCATGCCTAAGCAGATGAGCTGGTCATTCGTGATTCCCAGCACTTTCAAGTTTTCCTGCAAGGAGATGATCTCTGGTGTGATGGTCTGGTAGGCCAATGCAGAAGGCTGCTTTTTCCTTTTTGTTACAGAGAGGTTCTTGACAACTTTTGGGCTGCCAAAAAGCAGGGAATCTGCATCCTGGCTCATGATGGCATATGCCTGGCCTTTCTTGACCAGATATGCTGCCTGGGCTTCTCCTTCTCCCTGCGCTTGGACAATAGGAATGCCCATTGCTTTAATCAATAAGATAGCTTCTTCCCGCATCTCTGAAGTCAATTGGGAGGTCCGCGCAGCGTACTTGCGCATACCTACAACATCCTCTGCAGCAGCTGCTTTCTCAAACTCTTTCTGCGCCTCATGCTTGAGCTTTGCCCGCCTCTGGCGCTCTTTTTTCTTCAAGTCAGGAACCTTGCCGTCAAAGACAAAGACAAACCGCAATCCTGACTGCATGAGCTTGCTGAACCTGAAGAACAATCCTGACAAATGTGAAGTTATTTCTCCTTTGGAATCCATGAGCAAGCTTCCGTCACGTTGTCTGATCGTGGAAAGGAACATGTAGAGCTGGTTGAATGCGTCGACAGCGAGGATCTTTCCAGAGAGATCTTCCAGGGAAAGCTCTTTCGCGACAAGGAGGTCGGTGATTGCGCAGCCCATGCGCCTTCTGAAATGTTGAGGGTATTTAAACTTTTTTACGTTTTACTCGCTTTTTTCATCTGTACATCCTCGAGTTCCATCACCTTCAACTGATAGATTTCTCTCCCATATTCCGCTGCATAGAATGCAAGTAACATTGACTCGCTTCTGCATGCACCGCGTTCCTCATCACTACGATAACGTTCTTCTACCCAGCGGGTCATGGAGTGGTAGAACTCATCTTTCACAGACTTCAGGTATTTTTCAAGTGGTGCACTTTCCAAAACTACCTTTTCTGCAACTCGCAGAGCCCAGTCTATCCTGTTCTGGAAGTCATTCGAGTGCCTGAGGTTCCTGACGAGCACATCCATGTTGATTTCGCCTTGTTTCATGTTCATCCTTCCTTTTGCGTTCTTTCTGCAGGGATGAAGACATTCAATCCCAGTAGCCGCTCCATTCTTCTCTCTTATACGATCTTCTCTCCGGGTAATTCACAGCGCTGGCATCATACGCCTGATTGTAGATTTGGGAGATGTGCATATGATAAGCTCTCTCAATGATACCCTTCTCAGCATCACTCCTTTTTGTATCCGAGAGAATCCAGCTGATTAATCCAGCATACCTTATTGCTTTACCTAATTGTGCACCTCTATCCCTAAGCGTTGCATCCTCCTCTGCCCATCTTTTGGTGTTTTGGACTTGCGTCTTGTACATATCATCCAGACTCTCATACTCTCCGCGCGCCCCGTACTTTTCCTCCAAATATTCATACTCTCTGCGATCTGATTTTTGGCGCATATATTTACAGGGCATTCTCCGCCCTTCTTCGCTCAGCTCTTCTTGAAGATTTCTGAGCACTTCTTCGATGTTGATTTCGTTTTGTTTCATTGTCATCTGCCTCCTTTATTATTCTTCTCCGGTCAAGGCATCTACGACCTTTTTCCAGTTTTTATGACCAGTTTCAGATACATCATTCTCCTGAGTTGAGAAAAAAACCTTACCCTCTCCAATTCGAAGCGGTTTCTGATAAGGATTGAAACAGCCCAAAAAATCCATTGCATATATCATCGCCCCCTTGTGATGGTTTCCATCAGTCACAACCCCGATATTTGGAATTCCATATTTGCCGGCGATTAATGCTAATGCATATCCAAATGACTGAATTTCTCCAGCGTTTGTCGTATCTGATTGGCATTCCCCTCTTCCTTGTGGAAGCATCAAGTCAATCAGCATGACCTCATATCTGTTGGGTTTTTGAAATAATTCAATTTCTTTCTCCATCTCATCCCCAAGTTCGTTTAATTGTTTGCTTATCTGAGCACGTTCCTCAGATCCCTTTTTGTATCTATACAACAAGCATTCCAAGGCCTTGCTTTGAGATACTAATGAATAATATCTTTCAGATTGCCTAGATCTCTCTAGTTTATCCATTGCTTCATCAAAACTTCCAACGACTGTTACGTTATGGCACGTTCCTAATTGCTCTCTCGCGGCCTCTTGGTGTATTGGGCTGTCTTCCACGACGAGTATTTCGAGTTGCTTCATTTTCTTCACCTCTTTATTTTTACTACTTCTTAATAGTATTATATATTATTAAATATTTCCATTAATATTTTTAACAAATTAGTAAAATTTATATAGAAATTAGCATTATGTTGTATAATGAACAAGGATGTACTTGACCTCAAAGACAGAAGGCTTCTCTATGAGCTTGACAAGAACAGCAGGATGAGCTTGACAAAACTCGGCAAGAAAATACGCCTTTCCAAAGAAGTCGTCTTCCACAGGCTGAACAACCTCGTAGCTCGTGGATATATTCTGCGATTCCAGACTGTTGTTTCTGTGTACCGGCTCGGCTATCAATCCTATAAGATCTATCTCAAGCTTCAAGACATGACCCGGCAACGGCATGACGAGCTGCAAGACTATCTTCTCAGGGATGCCAATGTCTATTGGATCGGCAATTGCCAGGGCAGGTGGGATATGATCATCGCGATATGGGTGCAGAGTATCCATGACGTCGCTCATTTCCTGGACAATCTTCTCAACACGTTCAGCCAGAATATCCATGAGAAACAGTTGACGATCACCAAAGAGATGTGGCAATGGAATAGGAAATGGCTTCTCGAAGAGAAAGGAGAGCCTGTGGAGATGGGTGAAGGCAAGAATACGCCACAGATTGCTGTTGATGATCATGATATCGCAATTCTTCGTGCTCTGGCATCAAATTCCAGGATAAAACTCGTGGACCTTGCGAAAAAGACAGGCACATCACTCACTGTCGCTCGCTATCGGTTAAGAGAGCTTGAGCGCCGCAAAATCATTATCGGCTACAAGTATGCATTGAATCCGAAGCTTCTTCACTATGAGACCTGCAAGGCGTTCATCACCTTTAAGAACGTGACGCCACAAAGAAAGCAGGCGATCATGACTGCCTGCAAATACCACCCGCACATCATCAATGCAGTGCTCACCCTCGGACCATGGGACCTTGAGCTCGAGATGGAAGTCGAAAATTTCGAGCAGTATTACAGGATTATGGCTGAACTGCAAGAGGCGCACAGCGAACTCATCAGAGGCTACGAGTCTGTTATCATTTCCTCTGAGCCCAAACAGGTATTCATGCCCGGCGTGCAGGGCCCTAAAAAGTGATAATTTATTTTCCGGAATCTTCGGACGCTTTCCATTCTTTCTAAAACATTTTCATTACTGTCCATAACACCCGAATTCTCCAATCATGACCAGCCACTGGACACCAAAGCCACTGGACAACTGCGTGTGAGGTTTATAAACCGCACAGCCCTTAAGGGTTGGTATCAATCAATTTGCAAAAAACTTATCCCCACTCCCATGGCAGCATCAAAAGCTGCCTATTTTGGGAGATCCACTATCATGGTTACCAGAATCCCATCCCTGGGAAAAGCAATTTTCCATAATCTAAGGGGATGTTGAAACAAAACGCGAAAGCAATGGAGGATGGTACAAATGGACACATACAAAAAAAACACATATACAGACAAAGAGAAAAACCTGCCTGAAAAGAAATTCAGGGCAGGCGCAGTCAGCGCGACCATATGGCAGAACCAGGGCAAAGACTCTGACGGCAAGAGCGTCACCTACAAGACGGTCTCGTTCGAGCGCAGCTACAAAGACAAGAACAATGCCTGGCAGACCACGAGTTCTTTACGATTGAATGACCTGCCAAAAGCAAGCCTTGTCCTTGACAAAGCATACGAGTACCTGGCGCTGACAGAAAGCCTGTCAGTGACAGAAGAGGATGTCATATCCTCTTAACATTTATAAACCAAAAGGTGATACCATGAAACAAAAAGTGGTTGTGATCATGAAAACAAAAGAGAAAGACCTGGAAAATCTGCCAGGAGTAGGCGCAGCAACAGCTGAAAAGCTCAAAGAATCAGGCTACGACAACATGATGGCCATCGCAGTCGCGACGCCAGGAGAGCTTGTCGAGATAGCAGGAGTCTCAGAGGCAGTCGCGCGCAAGATGATAAATAGTGCGCGGGACATGCTGGACATGGGATTCTTGTCAGGAGAAGAGCTCTTGCAACGACGAGAGAACGTGTTCAAGATCAAGACAGGAAGCCAGAACTTCGACACGCTCATGGGCGGAGGCTTTGAATCAGCAGCCATAACCGAATGCTTTGGCCAATACGGCTCAAGCAAGACCCAGATAGCGCACCAGCTCGCGGTGAACTGCCAGGTTGATGACCCTGAAGCAATGGCTGTCTATATAGATACTGAAAACACCTTCAGGCCTGAAAGAATTATCCAGATGGCCAAAGGCCAAGGTATTGACCCGACACCAGTGCTCAAGAACATCAAGTACGCTCGAGCATTTAATTCAGACCATCAGATGCTGCTTGCTGAAAAAGTCCAGGATTTAATCAACCAAGGCTGTAAGATAAAGGTCGTGATTGTTGATTCCTTGACCGCGCACTTCCGCGCAGAATTCATCGGCCGCGGAACACTTGCTGAACGGCAGCAGAAGCTCAACAAGCACATGCATGTCCTCTCGCGTTTGGCAGACATAAACAACCTTGTCGTGTATGTCACCAACCAGGTCATGGCAAAGCCAGACATGTTCTTCGGAGACCCCACAGAGGCAATCGGCGGGCACATTGTCGCGCACAACTCCACGTTCAGGATCTACCTGCGAAAAGGGAAGAAAGGCACGCGCGTGGCAAAGCTCGTGGACAGCCCTGCATTCCCAGACGGCGAGTGCGTCTTCAATGTGGAAGAGAAAGGGCTGGTGGATGCGTAAATTTCTTTTTTTTCTTTTTCTATTTAATTTTCTTTTGAACATGCACGTTTGATTGTAAAATATTCGTTTTCTACCATTCTTTGAATGGTGGTTATTCGCTCGATGAAATCATCGAGTGGAAAATGAATAGTCCGAGAAAACCGACCCGAGCCCGAAGGGCGAGCATGCCTCCAGTCTTTGACTGGGGGTGGTCGGTTTTCGATTGACGTTCTGACACCGCACGCCACCACCACGGCGGCAGACGGGTACCCTGCAGCTAAAGCTGCGTGTGCCCTACTGGGTACCCCGGAGGGGGCAACCCCTGACCTTTACCCACATCTTATTTTTTTCTTATGAGGATGTACGTTTTTCTGCCGAGGTATTCTTTTGGGCAGTCTAGTTTTGCTCCTGTGCCAAATTTGGTTACG
Organism: Nanobdellota archaeon; assembly: GCA_043805315.1. Lineage (GTDB taxonomy): Archaea > Nanobdellota > Nanobdellia > Woesearchaeales > JAHJEM01 > JAHJEM01. The sequence goes on from JAZDID010000014.1 coordinate 9,364, forward strand.
GTTTTCTCGATGATAA
>JAZDID010000015.1:0-17759 GCA_043805315.1 Nanobdellota archaeon
GAATCTTTCAATCCTCCTACATGTCAGCTGGCGATATCTTGTTTGGGATGAAGCTTAGTCCTGATTCTTTTTCTATCGTGCATGTTTGGATGTTTCTCACGATTTCATGCGTGTTTTTGATCTCTTTTAGGATGGCGAAGAGTCTTCTATTGTCCCTGACTTCCAACTCCAGTTCCAAATCCCAGGGACCAATGCTTTGTGATATACCAACGATTTCAGGGAGCAAGGAAGAATACGAAATCAAGCGTCGTTCTTTCTCGCTCGTCTTGTGATCATAATAGATGAATGCTTTGCAATATGTAATACCTAATTTTTCCCTGTTGATATTAAGACGGTATCCTTCGATAATCCCTTTTTTCTCGAGCTTTCTCAGCCGTTGGAGAATGAGCGGGCTCGAGGTTTTCGCTGCTTTTGCTATGGAGGTGAGGGGCATTCGGGCGTCTTGAGCAAGGCAGTTTATGATAATATTGTCTATTTTATCGAGGATGTTTTCTTCCAGAAGTCCCCCAAGAGGCCACGCGGTGATGTTCTTGTCATTCATCAGCCATTTTCTGTGGTGCAGCTGTGCCTTGTTGAAGACTGATATGTCCCTGTGGGCGATGTATTCGCTGAACTTGTCCATGAATCTCGTCAGGGCGGAATCAAAGTCTTCTATTTTCTTCGATGCTATTCCGAACATGAGGTCGCATGCGCCGTTGCAGGTGACTGCCCAGATGACGTCAGGTTGTCTGTTGAGGAAATCCAAAATCTCCTTCTCTTTTTCTTGATTGATTCTCGCATATTGAATGTAGACTTTGTGGATCGCATAGCCGAGCTTTGTTGTATTGATGTGCGTGAAGAAGGAGAGTATGATTTGTTCATTTTGCAGGCGCTTGATCCTGTAATTCACGACCTGCTTTGACAGGCGGACCTTTCTTCCTATGTCTGCATCGCTCTGCCGGGAATTCTTGTCCAGCTCGTTGAGGATTTTCCAGTCGTACTTGTCAAGCTTCATCAATAATGACGAAATTAACTATTATTTATAAATATTTTCATTTCGACAAAAATATTTGTCATATGTATTATTATATTAAATTATATACTCATTTCTAAGTAGTTATCAATACACTTTATTACAATGCGAGGGATAAGAATATGATCGGTGCCTTTTATTATACACGGTATGAGATGATGCAAAATCATAAGACAAATCTTGACTTACTGCTCCTTGCTTCCTTATCTGAAAGTGAATCCATTCTTTTTTTCAGCCATGAGTCTCACTGGATAGGGCATGATACTTCTATGTCGATGGAGGGTCTGTATTTTAATGAAATACCTAACCGAATAAAAGAACCAGATAGATCCCTGGAATGTTATCTTGAAGTCACTTTTAATGAAACCTTTGGCTTGTACGGATGTCCTGTCCGTCCTTCTCTCGAGGGTTCTTCGGACGAACTTACTGCGAATGATTTTACGAGAATTATCGGCGCGTGTATTAAGGATAGAGATAGGGAAATGAAACTATCTCGATTAATGGATAATGCAACGAGAAGAGTACAATTATATAAAATCTTTACGCCTTCTTCTGGAGAATTTCCCATCATCCATACGAATTATCATACTACTGAGGAATATCAAGCAATTCCTCACGTATGGAGAAAAAGGCCGACCTTGAACGAATTCCAAGGATTAGTCCTAAAGTCTCTTGACAAAATCGTGGAGTTATCAAAAAAATGAGGCAAGAAGGATATGATACGGATATCTTCAGAAAGGCGGCTTGCGTTGTCCATTCATCTCCGAAGGAATATGAGCTTGTGTTAATTGTCACGGAATATATGCCTGTTTCCCGCCTCGAGTTTGCTCTTTTCGCAGATGGTGTTCTCTTCTCATTGGATTTTTTCTTAACTATGTCTGTTCCTCCTTTTCTGCATGATGCACGTGTTTCGACACAGTATGAGACTATTGATGAAGTCGTCACCAAACTCCACGCTCTTCCAAGTGTTCGCAGGTTTGCTGTGGAAAAGACAAGATTAGATGAAGAAGAAATGCGCAACTGGGGTTCATTGCTGGACAATCTTGTTAAGGGATATCGCGAATCAATTGTTGACAAAACTAGAGATCTGGTGAAGAAAATCTACGAAAGAACATTAATGTCAGACGAGTTTAAAGAAGCAAGATTACGACTTTTATCTAAAGAATGAACAAAACCGAATCAAAACTTGGAAGAGTGTATAAGGACTTGTGCGATCGGATAGATGACGGAATTGAAAAGGTTGAAGACAGGACTTTTGAAACACTATTCGGGCATTCCCTACCCCTGTACGGTGAGGAATTTTGTACATGTGTCATTGTCCCTGCCGTTCTTGCTAATCTGGCCTTGAGCGGCGTTGGTGCGTATTACATCATTTCCCGGCTATGGTGATCGACAATGGAGAAGATGCTTGTTGACAAAATCGATGCAATATTGCAAGGAAATACGGGCATAGAGATCATCAAGCGGGATATTCAATCAGCGAACCCCTTTGTCGGAGATATTGAAGGCACAAAAGTGAAGTGGACATACGCATTTCCTTGTGATTCTGAGTATGTAATCTCGCCCATTCAAGGAACATATAACGTCGAGGATCTCAATTCGATTCTTTCTTCGCTTGCTTCTTCATTAGCCCCAGATCAAATGAAACATTTTGAAGAGGCGTATGACACTGGACGAGCTTGGTATGTTCATACGGGTTCCTGGGGTAGTTCCGGGGGTATTCCTTATTTGAGAAAAAGTGAGCTTGAACAGATTATTCGTAGGGAAAAAATGAACTTTGAAACAGAGATTCGAGAGGGGCATATAAAACTGTGGGGAATTGCATTTGGTTCTCTTGAATACAAATCTCCTTTAGGAGTGAATACTGATTTTCATAAGACAAGGGAGTCCTTTACCATCACGCATGAGATATGTGCTGCATTGCCCGAAAAAATACAAAAATATTTCGTGGACGCGAAAGGGAAAAAGAAAGTGACATGCACATATAGTGGAACACACACTGTGCAATGGAATCAAAAAGCAAAAATTATCCTTTTGCCATCCAAAGATGTTCTTCCCTATTACCAGGAACGGAGGATAAGTATGTCAAGATACGAAAAACTTGAATTTCTTTCTTTCGAAGACATGAGGATAATTGAGATAATGAAAGATGCAACACGGAAAAAGAAATAATGCAGAGTTGTGTCTCAAAAAAAGAGAAGAGATATGAAAACATGTTCAGAAAAACAATAGGAAAAGACTTGCAAGAATATCATTCCTGACCAAGCGTGAGGCGTATGCCTTGATGGGATTTCTGAAGAGGATAAAGAAGGATTAGCTAAGACCCAGCAGGTCCATGGCTTTTAATGAGTTGAAGCTGACTGCAAGGATCGTGCCGAATGTGATGACTTCAAGGATCACGAAGACAAGCGTCGGAAATATATACACGCAGAGCAGGCTCTTGATCCAGGAGATGTTCTGCAGCCTGCTGATGGACATGATGTGCAGGTAGATTGCGTAGGATTCTGCGCCAAGCCAGAAGATGAGTGAGATGATAAGCAGGATGAGCAGGAATGGCTTTTTGAAGAGGGCTGCACTGAATCCCAATGCGACGATGATAAGATAGAACGGTAGAGTGATGGCTGCTGGTGTGTTGCTGTAGATGATTGCCTTGTAGGTGTCCTTGAACCGTGCATGCTGGTTGAAGAGCTTGACAAAGAAATGCGTTATTGACGGCCTCAGGAAATTGTAGAACACGACTGCGATGAGCGCGAACACATAGAAAAAGGCAAAGGTGAGGAAGGTGAGATGTGGTGTGTAGGTAAGCGGGATGCCGTATTTTTCCAGGGAGAGAGGCTTTGCTGATTTCAAAAAAGCGAACACCAGGAAGAATTGGGTGAACAAGGAGAGAAAGACAAGGAATTTCAACGGCTCCTTGATTCCCTGGTGCGAGATGTGGGCAAAAAAATGCTTTGGCCTGAAGATGATGTCATTGAGCGTGCGGAGATAGTGCTTCATCTTATGCCTGCGCAAGAGCGCGCTTCTTCTGGCTTTGCTTTTCAACCCTTGCCGCGAAGTATTCTTTGACTCGCTTGTCGAGCTGCGGCCTTGCGTTTTCTCCGAGCAGGTAATAGACCTTTTCTGCAGTGTTTCCCCAGGAGTACTCGCCCTCTTCCTTGATCACCTTCTGGACCTTGAATTCCTTCAGAAAGACCCCTTTCTTCAGATGGTAATACATGAGCCGCAGGGTGACGCTCGGGAATATTTCCTTGTATGCCTTGTAGATCTCATAGCCGTAGCCGCGTCCCATGTGATAGAGGATCTCCACCATGTTCTGGCGTACCTGGGAAAAGGTCGGGCGTCCGCGGGGCATATGCATTTCCGGGCAGGAGGGATTTAAATATTTTGTTGTTATTGTTTTCCATATTGAAGGATAATATGGATGATTTGTGCTTTGAAAAAAGTATGCAACTTCAAGAACTACTTTTTGTATCCTCTCGGTATTGCATTTTCATAAGCTCGCGCTGTGCAGACGTGAGGGAGTTCTGTTCTAATGCATTCTGGATGCGTTCTCTCTGCTGGACTGAAAGGAGCATGAGAAGATTCTGCTTTGGGTGGAGTATCTTGATAGTCATGCATATCTTCTTGATTTCCTCTACTGGCAATCCTGCTTCAAAGGCTCTTACATAATTTTCAATAGCATCCTGCTTTTTCTGCTCAAGCGCGTTTTTTATCCTTTGCTGCTGGCTCGAGGAGAGCAGGAGCATCATGTTCTGTCCTGGAAAGAGCGCCTTGATCTTGATGATATCTTCAATAGGCAATGCTGCCTCATAGGCTCGCGTGTACGCTTCTAAAATATCCTGTTTTGCCTTCACAAGCGATTTTTTGATATTGTTCTCTGTGGCGACTTCACCAAGGGTTATTTTTAATGCTTTCAAGCTGCCTTGGATGGACTGCATTCTTCCAAGAAAACCTTTTTTCGCCCTGAAGATAGTTGCAGTGTTGTTGTTGATAATGGCGTTGTAAACTTTTTCCCGTGTCAGCTCGCCGTGGAAAGGTATTGCGATGCCAGATCCCATGGTTTCAGGAGTGTGGGCGTCGCTGCCGCCAGTGACGAATTTCGCCTGTGCATCTTTGAGCAATGATGCAGGGGTTTCGCTGACATTTTCGAGAAGATCATTCCTTATCCCGAGCTTTTTCATGACTATGACAAGATCGTCAAACCCTGCATTGAGTATCTCGATTCCTATTCTCCTGTTCTGGATGATTTGGGACAATCTGTGCCTGCCTTCCGGTGTTTTTCCAAGAAACTTGATGCCTCCTGATGCTGAACCGAACGGGTGAGGTGCTGAGATGGCAAAACCATATTTCTTTGCGATATCGACGATTTCAATAACCGTATATTTGAATGGGTTCCTGATGAATGCCTCGTCTATCTCATAGATGATTGTCTTGATCGCCTGGGGATCTCCATACACGGTGTCATGGAACAGGAGCATCTCTGAGCCTTCCATGGTGATATATTCTGCTGCCGGGAAGACAAACAGGCTCTTCAATTTCTGATATTGAGGGAGGTTACTCTGGATGAGCTTCTGCTGTGTTGCGTAGATCAAGGTGAAGGACTCCCGCGGATTTTTATAGACGTGCTCTGAGATGAGAAGGGCGTTCAGGTCATATCGTATGCAGTTCTCAAGGATCCTGACTGCCTTCTGGGAATCTGTGGAAGAGCCAAAATTAGGATGGAAATGCAGGTCTGCACGTATAAAATCAACCATTTTTTAAATTTAGCACTATTCATTTTTAAATGTTATGGCAAACTATCTTTATGTCCTTTCAAAAGAATATCTTGATTTGAGTTCACAAGAGGTTTTGTTATTCGGAACTATTAGTAAGTATGTGCGAGTGCATAATCTCTTGCTCGTTGATAAGCAAATGGATTATTCTCGGCTGGCCTACACAAAAGCCGTGTTTTCTGTCCTCTTTTCCGCCATTTCGCCGGAGAGGTTCATAGAACGGCTGAACCGGTTTGACTGCAACAAGGTGTACAGGGATTCCTTCTCCTTCCGCATCCTTGATTATTCGCAACAGCAGGTAACAAAACAGCATTTAACAAAACAGCGTTTGACAAAAGCAGGATTGACGGAAAAGGGCATCGCAGGCATCATGTATGGAAAACTAAAAAACCCGAAAGTAGACTTGCGGAACGCCCGTACACAGTACTTCCTTATCCTTTCTGACCACGCGTATTTCTTCACCACGCTGCTCTGGAAGAACACAGAGAATTTCTCGTCGAGAAAATCCCACCACAGGCCTGCGCCTCACCCGACATCCCTGCATCCTCGCCTGGCGCGCTGCCTCATCAATCTGCTCAACCCGAAATCTTTTCTTGACCCGTTCTGCGGCAGCGGCGGCATCCTGATCGAAGGGGGCTTGTTAGGCATACACGTTGAAGGAATTGACCTTGATCCGATCATGATCAGGCGGGCACAGATGAACCTGGAGCATTATGGCATCAAGACCTATGCGCTTCACGTCGGTGACGCCCTCACCATCACGAAAAGGGTAGAGGCAATCATCACTGACCTTCCCTATGGCAGGAACTCGAAGGTGGATAATGTGTATCAGACATATGCGGCATTTGTCAGGAATGCAGAGCAGCTCACCAGGAAGATGATTGTGATCTTCCCTGATTTCATCAACTCCAGAAGGGTCTTGAAAGGCACGCGATGGAGAATCATCCATGCATTCTCATATTACCTGCATAGGACATTGTCAAAGAACATCCTGCTCCTCGAAAGAAATTAGCCCTTGAGCTGCTCGTAGAGGTGCCTGAGCTGGTTGTCGTCAGCCTTGATCTTGTTCATGCTGTCGATCATCCTGTTGAGGTTCGCGAAGACCTGGTCGAGAACGCCGGTCTCATAATCCTGGTCGCTGGGGTTCTCGCGCATGATCTCCAGGAGGCTGTTCAGGCTCTCGCGGATGGCTCCGAGCTGGCTGATCTTGTCCAGCAGGTACTGCTCGTCAGAGATGCGGACATACCTCTTCTCCTGCAGTTCCTTAAGCCGTATCTTCTTGATGTCTGAAATGAGGACGCCCACCTTGTCTGCGATTTTCTCGAATATCTGCAGGAGCTCCAGCGTTGCAGCGTCTTTTGACGAGATGTCATCCAGTTTCAACGCAGTTTGAAGTTCCCGGACAGTCTTCTCTGACTCCAGGATGAGCCGCGCGATCTGCCCGTCGATCTCCTCGTCATTGATCTCGATTGTGAGGATGTTCTCTTTTCTCTTGAGCAGCTCTGTGAACGGTTTCATCTGAACTCCTGGAGGAATTTTTTGGCGGTCTCCATGGAAAACTGGATCTCTTGCAGCGTGAGTGCGCCAGGTTCTTTTAAAAACTTGTCTTTTAGCTTCTCAATCAATAAAATCTCCTTCTTGCAGGGGATGCTTCGGGTTTTCTCGAGCGCCTTGATCATGTTGAGAAAAGAGCCTGGTTCATCGCCCTGGATAGTCAGGTATTTCTCCTGCAGAGCGTTCGTGATGATCATGCTTGCATTGAGGATGAGCTTGTTGAACTCTTGCATGGAATTGTCCAATATCATTTGCTTGTCGATCTTTTCCTCGAACTGCGCTGCCTGCCCGTGCGGTTCTTCCTGCCTGGTCTCCTCTTCTGGAATAGTGATGATAAAATTATCCTCTTTCCCGCTCTCAGAGGCCTGTTTGGTGTCTTCGAGGCTGATTTCAAATGCCTGCGCAAGCCCTTGAGGAACTTCTGCTGCACTGGCGTGGATCATCTCCTCAGGCTCTTGGCTGATTTCAGCATGCTCGTCCTGCTCTTCTTCAGGTCCGGAAAGGATGACATGCCTTCTGCCGAGGTCAGCTTCTGCAGGATAGCTGGGCTGTTCTTTTATTGATTCTTTTGCCTCAGCCGCCTCCTTTATCTTTTCAGGGCTGGGAAGTTCGTCGCAGAAAAACAGGTAGGCCTTCTCGCGTTTCAGGCCCATGACACAACTCACTTTCTGCTCAAGGATCATGGCAGCCCTCTTGCCGATCCGTGCGAGCTCGATGACCTCTTTGTCATTCGCCTTCTGCCGTGACCCGCGCTCTTTCAAGGGATACGAGATGATCTCGCGCTCGTCCCTGACCAGCTTGAAGTCCTGATGCACGACTTTTGCAGAGGTGATGTTGATGTAGTTTCTGCTGACGATAAAGATATCTTTTTCTGACTTGTTTTCCGGATTGTAGATGCCTGCATAGGCCTTGATCAGGATTTCGTTGTCATCCTGTACATATGCTTCTCCAGAGATCTCCTCATCGATCATGCGCTGGACAATGACTCCTGCCTTGAAAGCCGTGACGCCGGCATTCTCCCGGAAGTCATGCGCAGCACTGGTGAACAGCAGGCCAAAGCAGGTTTTCAATGAGTCAAGAAATTGTTTCTTTCCAGCCATTGCCCTGATAATCTTCGTGCTTTCTTCAGGATCTTGAGGATAATCCAGAGAAGGGATGAGCATGAGATTGGGCTCTTCTGCCTTTTTCACCAGCATGCTCGCGCTCCCTGACTCGTCTCCCATATTCAGGCTTTCATAGGCTTCGCCAAGCTCTTCTGCAATCTCGTCAGAGAATACTGCTGCAAGGAAAAGCCCTGCGATTTCCTGGTCAGCAGCCTCAGGATTTTCTTGCCGCACAAGAACCTGCTCGGCCTTTTCCTTCAGCTCGTTGTCCTCGAGGAACTTCTCCAGGCAATGGCTGGTGATGACAAAAGACAAGGGCATGGGCAGCCTGTTCTCATGGAGTATTGAAAGAGTGATCGCGCGCATACCGACGAGAAGCACGTCTGCTCTGTTGATATTCCGCAGGGTTTTGGTGTATTCCATTGTTTTCTCTTGACTGGGTTCTTTCGGCTCTTTTTGTATATAAAATTATTGGTTTTCAGGAACATATCGTCGTTTTTTCAACAAAACTTAAAAACCGCATTCTATTCCCTTCTTTTGATGCAAGACTTCATCGACAAGCTCAATGATGCCATCAAGAAAGGCGAGACCATTGTCTTCTCTTCAAATTGTGAGATCAACTATACCGGCAGGGCAGTCAGCTATCTTCCTGAAGGCGACCGGCTGGTCATTATCAAGCCAGACCAGACGCTCATTATTCACCAGCCGTCTGGCAGCGCGCCGGTCAATTACATGAAGGCTGAGACCACGCATAGAATCATCAAGGACGATTCTGGCGTCTATCTCCAGAGCGAGAACCCTGGCCTGAAAGAATATCTCAAGCTCAAGATCAACCATGTCCATTTCTACAACACAGTCTCGCAGAAAGACCAGCAGAAGATCCAATTGGACGGCACTGAGAAGGACATGTCAGACCATCTGTATGCGCATCCAGAGCTTATTGAAGAGGGCTTCAAGCCCTTGTCTCGGGAAGAGCATACCAAGTACGGATTCATAGATTTGTTTGGCTATGACAAAAGCAATGTCCTTGTAGTTGTTGAGTGCAAGAGATATAGGGCTGATTTCGGCGCAGTCACCCAATTACGCAGATATGTGGAGATGATCATGAAAGCCAAAGGCCTTTCCCGAGTACGCGGTATTCTTGCAGCGCCGTCTATCTCCTCGAACGCCTTGAAGATGCTCTTGGACTGGGGATTTTCTTACAGAGATATCCACCCGCCGCAACGCCTCAAGACTGCAGTGGGGCAGAAGAGGATCGGGGAGTACTAAAACTCTTCCATAAGAACATATTTATCAAAGAAAAAAATTAAAAATATGTCCTGACTGGCTGGCAGCACCAAGAAGACAAGCATTCCTGAACACTGAACTGGAAAGGTTCATCTTATGATATCTTCCAGCCCGTCACTGCGCTTCGTGATTTCCAGGATTTCTGTGTGGTAGTAGATCCAGTCTTCGACGCCTTTCTCGGCAAACCGTCGCGCAAAGAACCAGTAGTCCTGCGCGTTCTTCCTGAACAATTCCTTGTGCCGGGAATAGTAGGCGTTGTACAGCTGGAGTTTGGCATAGTCTATCTCTTTGTTGCCGGGCGTATGAATCTGGTTCATCACCACTCGAAAGTCGAAATAGATTTATATGTGTTGCGGGCTGCTTTGATGGCTGGCGATAGAACAGACTTCTTCAAGCTTAAAAAATAACCATTAAATAGTAATAAAAAACGAAAGATTTATATACGAGTTCTACTCATAATACTGTATGCGGCCAAAAATCACTCTTCCATATGAAGGTCACATTCTTCAGATCAGGAAGCTGATTACTCCTGACCAGGCAACCATTCTCTACTTTGCGAGCATCAGAGGCAGGGAAAACCCTTCACCTACAGAATGGGCGAATAGCCTCCTTTCTAGTGATGCAGTTGCCTTTGACATAGGCACTCTCGCCAAGACCTTGGATAGCCCGGCAGTCATTGCAGTCTCATTCCCGCATGTCACCAAGTTCATGGGCTGGAAAGTGGGGACTGAGAAAGACAGGGAAACGAACCTCTACCTGCTCGATTTCAGGAGGACAGAAGGCATGAAAAAATTTGACTTTAATCCCAGGGAGATTGGCTGCCTTGTTGAGAATGTCATCATCGGCTATGAGAGTATGCTCTGGGCACAGGCGAAAAATCTCCCGGCGTACATCGAGTACGAAAGGAATCCTAGCTTACCCTGCTTAAAAATATCCTGCGAAGAGCCGAACAAGATTTATAATGAGATGACGAGAAAAAAATAAGAGATTTTTTACACGTTCTTATAGCTCCTGCTCACTTCATCTTTCCAGAACAATGGCAAGCCATACTGCACTAATCCTTGGAAGTCGTCGTCATAGACAAAGACATGTTGTTCGGATTTTTCTAGGTTTTTGAAGCTATCGCGCACATCATCGTAGATCTCTCTGAGAGCTTTCCGCTCGAACTTTGCCTGCAATAAAGAAGGTTCTTTGAGCAGCAGCACATCGACAAGCCTGAGCACATTCACATCTATCATCGCAGAGCTCTGTGAGATGAAGATCAACGTCAGCCCTCTATGCCTGGCGACTGCCATGATCTTTCCTATTGTTTTATTCACGTCGCGCATCGGCTCGCGTGCAGAGAACGCAAGTGCGCCCTCGTCTATGAGGACAACTGAGTTCATGCGCGCATCTTCCACAGCGTTCACTTTCTTGATCCAGGAAGGCAAGTGCACGCGCTCATATCCCAGCACATGGCACTTCTTTTTGGTCTTCCAGTGGAAAAGCTCAAGCATCCGAAAACCCAGGCTGGTCTTGCCAGAGCCGCGCCTGCCGACAACGAGCAGAATGAGGCTCTTGTGCAGGAGCTTTGACTCGAATGCCTGCCAGCTGCCTTTCGCTTCACGACTAGGAGTAAATACCGTTTCTGGTACTGGTATTTTTTTCCTGAAGAGGTCAAGGATGCCCATGAAGATGTGTGGGAGAGATGAGCATAAAAATCTTGCCTTTTTCCTCGTTTTCACCTATATCTTAAAGGGGGTTTCCGCATTCTTTTCAAAAAAATGTCAGCGTCGTTCAGAAGCACTAACTTTTTAAACAACGCATATTCAATCTCCTGCATGCCCAAGAAATTTGATATCATTACTATCGGTTCTGCTACCTTGGATGTATTCGCGAAATCAGAGTCTGAACTTATTAAGATCAAGACAACGCATAACCAGGAAGAGCTCATCGCCTATCCCTTAGGCAGCAAGATACTCATCACAGATTTAGAATTCCAGATCGGCGGCGGAGGCACGAACACTGCACTCACGTTTGCCAACCTCGGCCTGAAGACCGGCTATATGGGAACAGTGGGGAATGATGAGAACGGCAGGAACATCCTTGCCTTGATGAAGAAGAACAGGATTGACTTCATCGGCACAGTGATTGAAGCGAAGACAAATTACTCCATCATCCTGGACAGCATTGAGGAGGACAGGACAATCCTCGTCTACCGCGACGCCTCTGACAAGGTCGATTTCAAGCAGCTCAAGCTTAAGAATCTCAGGACAAAATGCATCTACTCCTCCAGCGTGCTTGAGCCAGGATTTTTCGCTCTCGAGAAGCTCTCTGAATGGACCAAGAAGAACAATATTCTGTTCGCATTCAACCCCAGCAACTATCAGGCAGAGAAAGGCTATTATTATATGCGAAAGGTCTTGAAGAACACAGACATCCTCATCCTGAACAAGGAAGAGGCGCAGAAAATCATCGGCAATGGAGAGGAAGAGTATCTCTTGAAAAAGCTGCGTGAGGCAGGCCCGAAGATTGTTGTCATCACTGATGGCAAGAACGGCGCGCACATCCTGCATGAGAAGACAATATATTCTGCCTTGCCGAAAAAAGTGAAAGTCAATGAGACGACAGGCGCAGGTGATGCGTTCGCGTCAGGATTTGTCGCAGGTCTTATCATGAAGAAAGACATCCTGTTCGCGATCAGGCTCGCGTTCAACAACGCAGAGTCAGTCATCCAGGGCTATGGCCCAAAATATGTCATTCCGAACAGGAAGAAGGCCCTGGAACTGGTAAGGAAGGATAAGCGGAAGATTAGGAAAAAGAGACTATAGGAAAAAAGAGGGAAGATCATGCTTGTTTCTGGAAAAAAGCTTCTTGACAAGGCGAATAGAGAGAACTATGCTGTCGGCGCGTTCAACTTCTTGAACATGGAAGTCTTGCAGGCAATCATGCAGGCTGCCAAAGAGACAAAAAGCCCGGTCATCATCGCCACATCAGAGGGAGCTATCAAGTACGCAGGCATGAGCTTCCTGCACAGCCTTGCCAAGGCGGCAGCTGAAGAATACAGGGACATCCCTATTGCGCTGCATGTCGACCATGGCAAGGACCTTGGCCTGATCAAGGCTGCAGTTGACAAGGGCTGGACTTCTGTGATGTATGATGGCTCAGGCCTTTCCTATGAAGAGAATGTGAAGAACACCAAGGAGATAGTCAGGTATTGCCGGTGGAGAGGAGTCAGTGTCGAAGCAGAATTAGGCGTGCTCGCAGGTGTCGAGGATGACGTCAGCGCAACAGAGAACAAGTACACTGACCCTGCACAAGCAGTTGATTTCGTGAAAAAGACCGGCTGTTATTCTCTTGCGATCGCGATCGGCACAAGCCATGGTGCTTTCAAGTTTAAGGGTGAATCCAAAATAGACATTGAGCGGTTGAAATTGATAAAAGGAAAACTCAAGATGCCTATCGTATTGCACGGCGCATCCGGTGTCTATAAAGATATGGTGGCCATCGCAACAAAGTACGGTGCCAAGCTTGAAGGCGCTGCAGGCGTGAGCGATGAGATGATCTCGCAGGCTGTCAAGAACGGCATCAACAAGGTCAACTGCGACACTGACCTGCGCATCGCATTCATGGCAGGCATCCGCCAGTCATTCAAAGAGAATCCGAAAGAGATCGACCTGCGCAGCTTCCTCGGAAACGGGAAGAAGCTCGTGTACGAGATCGTGAAGCGGCGGATGGTACTGTTTGGGAGCGCTGGCAAAGCCTAAGCATAATGTGAATTTCCTCATCAAAGCACTGATGACTATGCGCTTCTTGCTCTCAAAAGAAATCAAAGAATTGTTCTTTATAGGAAAGTCACCGCAATCATTCATACCTTCCTGGATGGGTTGAACCGGTAGCCATGGATGTAATCTCCGGAGAGATACCTCTCAGAGACCATCCGCCTGCACTTGTCATAGATTGCCTGACTGCTCCTGAGCAGGTAATCATGCCGTGCAGAGTGTAAGAGGAGCATGGTGAGGATGAGCTCGAACTTTCCAAAGGTGCGTGCGTTGTCTGGGATCCTGAGAATGACCGACCGCTCTGTCGAGCTTACCAAAAGCAGCAATTGCTGTTCTGCCTCTTCATAGGAGAGCCTGTCTAATGCTGCGAAATCAACCACGTGCTCCAGTGAGTTTTGCATGCTGACCAGTGAAAGGTAATCCTTTAAATTCTTTATCGTTGATTTTTCGGATTTGAATTCTCACGAGTACCGCTCCTCTTCCTCCATTCCTCTTATCCCTGTTATGATAGCCCCGCACTTCCCAGAATCCAGGTGCTGGCCTGGGGGGGCTGGATGTTTATCCTTGTCTTTCTTCTCTTTCCTGAAGAATGGAGGGATTGGCATAGAGCTGAATAAGGATTTACAATTAATATACCTGGTGTTTAATCTTCATTCTTTGTGCAATACTTCTCATAAAACCTCAATATCTCCTCTGCCTTTCTCGGATTTAGAGAATAATGTATTTCCTTGGTCTTCATCATCGGAATGATCCATCCTGCTTTTTCCAGCTCTTTCAGTGCCTGCTTGGTGATTTTCTCGCCTCGCAGGTGCGCAGGCAAGCCTTTGAGGATGTTTTCGGTGTGCGCTCCGCCCCATTTTTCCATTGGACAAGCTTTCTGATGATGCGTGCTTTGATGTCTTCTACAGTTAACATGATTGCTTGCCGCCAGAGTCAATTTATTAAGCTATCAGCGATTATTCCAATCTTGATACGATATTGTCTCAAAATGGAAACATTTAAATAAGAGAACTGCTTCACACCAGATATGATGAACAAAGAGAAATCATCATTCCAGGAATTCATGGGAGACTCGCCGATGATGAAAATACTTGATTACCTCTTGACAGAGCGAGAGCTTGACTTCTCCATCACTGACATGGCAAATAATTCAGGCATCGGAAGGGCAACACTCTACAGGATGTGGAATTCGTTGATACAGAATCAGATCATCGTGCCAACTAGGATTATTGGCAAGGCGAAACTCTTCAAGCTTAATATGCGCAATGAAAAGATAAATAAGCTGATCGAGATCTACGACCTCTTGACTTTGGATGAGCTGAAGAAAAGAGCAGAAAAGGAAAAAATTAAGGTTATTGCGTAATTCTGAAAACTTCATACCCCTTTCCCCAACAGCAAACTTTTTAAATACCACCTGCACAGTAGCTGGAGAGGTGAGCATGTGGCTATGGTCAACATGGATAAGGTTCTCAGGAATAAGAAAGCCATGATTCTGAGCTATGATTATGGCATCGAGCACGGCCCGTTATCCATGAACCTGAAGAACATCGACCCGCAATATGTCCTGGATATTGCCTTGGAAGGGGAGTACACCGGCATCATCCTGACTCCAGGAGTCGCGCAGAAATACTACAATTCTGTCTATACTGACGTGCCATTGATAATAAAACTCAATTCAAAGACCAGCATCCCCCAGACCTTTCCCTTGTCAAAGCAGACCTGCACTGTCGAGCGCGCCATAAAATTAGGGGCGAGTGCAGTCGGCTACACGATCTATGACGGCAGCCCGAACGAGCCAGAGATCTTCCAGGAATTCGGAAAAATAGTTGAGCAGGCGCACGAGTATGGCATTCCGGTCATCGCCTACATGTATCCGCGAGGGCCGCAGGTCCAGAATGAATTAGGCACTGAAATCCTTGCCTACAGCGCGCGAGTCGGCCTGGAGTTGGGTGCTGATTTTGTGAAGCTCAAGTATAATAGTGAATTAGAGGCGTTCAAGTGGATTGTGAAGTGCGCTGGCCGTTCCCAAGTCCTGGTCACCTCTGACCTGAAGATGGAGACTGACTATTTCCTCAGGCAGGCATTTGATATCATGAAGACCGGCGCTGCAGGTGTCGTGGTTGGGCCGCACATCTGGAAAAATGAGAAACCGTATTCATTGAGCAAGGCATTGAAGTCGATAATCTTTGACAGTAGGACGCCTGAAGAGGCGATGCAATACCTCAAATGATTTTAGCTGATCATCTGATTACCCTAACTGATCCTGTCCAGCACTGCGTGCGCGTTGATCTCTTTCTCTTCCAATTCTAGGTCTTTCCATTTCCCTTTCATCCTGGCCATGAACTGTGTCCGAAGCATTCCTGCTTCCTGCTTGGATACGCGGGCAAGCCTGTCTGCGAGAATAAGGGAATAGGGATAGCCAGGAAAGACAGGATCTTTTGAGAGCATTTCAAGTGTTGAGAGCGTTTCATCGATGGCGTCGCTGCATGAGTCAAGCCTGAAGAGGTACTTTGCCTTCTTATGGAGCCGGATAATCCACGTCTTATAGGATTCAGGGCTGCGCAAGGGATAGGCCCAGGTTCCTTCCTGTTTCCGCAATTGCTGCAGGAATTCCCGTCTCTCACCGAGCATCTTCATGGTCTTTGACAGGGCAAAGACTGCCTTCCCCTGCCTGGCTGCCTCTTCTTTCAGCAGGATCATGAGCTCTTTCTCTTTGTTATACGCTGTTTCAAGGCTGCCGTCAAGGACAATGCACCCTGCCTTGCTCAGGAGCTCGCGGCAGAAAGAGAGCTCTGCGAGCCGCCTCATGAGCGGATTGATGCTGCTGATATCGACCTTTTTCCCAGGCAGCGCGAGCTCCTGGTCATGCAGCCCGATGCTGAAATTGCAGTATGCCTGCGCTGGAAACGTCCTGGTCTCGAAACCTGAGCTTTTGGCGAAGACGCAGGAATAGAATTCCTTCTTGAACACCCGTTTCCTCTGCTCACGGTCATACAGGACTGCGGCCACCCTGATGACGTGCACTGCTATGCCTGAGGACTCGAACAAGGCGAGGTTTCCGCCGTCAATAAAAAGGAACGAGTTTTCCTGGCTTACTTTTTTCCAATAATGGAACAGTTCCTGGTTGATGTTCTTTTCAGGCTCTTTTTTTTCCGCTACCAGATTTTTCGAGAGAAAGTCGACAAGCTCTTTCATGCCCTCTTGGAAAGAATACGCGTTTTATAAAGCTATTCAAATCCCTTTCTGCGGGTGGAAGGGATGGGGCATCTCGATCGGGCTCTTGAGCATCAGGAATTCCTTGACAAATGTCTGGAGCCTGTAGGCAGTGTTGTAGAGATCCTGCTTGTAGATCTCCACATTCTTCTTGTACAGCCGTTTCCGATAGGCTTCGTCAAAATACTTGAGCAGCCAGTGGTTTTCCCATTCATTCTTGTAGTCGAGCTGGATCCATGCCTCGCATCTGAGAATCAGGTCTCCTTCATAGGTCTTGAACTTCATGCCCTGGTGCATGATCTCTTTTGTCCCCATGGTCAGGGTCTGGAAGTCGATCTTCAGCACATAGCGGTAATAGCCGTTGTCGCTGGGAACAAGCTGGCAGCGCCACCAGATATGGTGCTCCTTGTCGCCTCCCTGGAGGATCCGCTCATAGTAGAGGTTCTCGAAATTATTGTTGCCCTTGATGAACATGTCACTGTATCCTTCTTCCAGCAGCCACTCGAACATGACTTTGTAGAGGTTCTTGAGGTGGAAGACTTCTTCGTGCTCGATCTCCCATCTCGCAGCGAGAATGTCCCGTTCATTGCCTGGCCTGAGGCCGAGCTTTGGCGGCTTTGCCATAAGAGAAACTTGGAGGGAATATTGTTTATAAATCTTACGTTAACGAGAGCATGTTCAGGATTGCAAGCCAGAGGAATGTGTGGAATGGCAGCTCCTGCGTGACCAGTTTCACGTTTCCAGCGCGTAGTGCAGAAAATATCCTCTCGATATTTTTTTCAGCGTCAATCATGCTGTAGGTATAGTTGAACTGGTACAGCCTGTGGACATCTCCATTGCCGATAATTGTCTTCTGGCATTCCTTTGCGATTTCCACTGCTTTTTTGTTCGGATTATACGCTCTCCAATAAAAGTGGGAGAATTCGATTGCGTCAAAGGCATCAATGTTCTGCTTCAGTTTCTCATGCAGGCTGTTCTTGAAAAAAAACAGGAGCGGATTACAATAATACGGGTGCGGCGCGATGACCAGGCAATCTTGTTTGAACCTCTTGATCCT
>JAZDID010000016.1:0-6644 GCA_043805315.1 Nanobdellota archaeon
GGCTGTCGCGCACAACCTCAGCCTTGATCTTGGCAGGTTCCCGCAATGCTGGGACGAAAATGAGACAAAAGCAGTCGTGCTGCGCCAGCTTGAGAACGGCCGGATTTCAGGGATCTATGGCACGCCGACCTTTTTTATCAACAACCAGACCTTTGTCGGGCCGAAATCATTCAAGAGGTTTGACAAGGCGATACAGGAAGAGCTGAAGAAGGATTCATAACAAGCTTTAAATATGTAAAAGCTATTGGTTTCTCCATGCGCATCATCCCTCTCAAAGATAAGTTCAAGGTCGAGTCAGAGCACAGGCCTGGCGTGTTTTATTTCGTGGATCTTGAGGAGAAGACCTGCTCGTGTCCTGAGTATGTCTTCCGTATGCAGAGGATCAAGGGCATCTGCAAGCATATCAATGCTGTGGAGGAGTTTGTCAGCCACAAGGGAAAGCCAGGAAGAGAGCCCACAGTGATAGACACGAAGGCGCAGGCGCGGAGAGAGAAGGAGAGAAAAGCCCTTGATAAGAAGCAGAAGGCGTATGACGACATCGTCTTGTTTGTGAGGAAACAGGGTGAGGTGGACGCGATTGTCCTGCTCAAGAGGTTCAAGGAAGAATATGTGAATGACCTTGTGCGTCTCGGCGGATTGGTCGAAGAGAACGGGAAGATACGCGTACTGGAATGAGCAAGTTCTGGAATGAATATTCTCACGAAAGAAAAAAAAGTATAGTCACTAAGGAAAAATTATTTAATATCCGGAAGCTTTCCCTTCCTGGTGTACACAGCATGAGCCTTGAATCTGACATGGACTTTTATCTGCGGATGACTGCACAGCAGGGTATACGGCAAGATATGCCTGTGAAAAGAGAGGCTGTTCTTGCTTCTTTGAGAAAAAGGATTCTTGCAGGAGAATCCACAGGCGACCGGATCAGGGATTTCGTGTTTTATCATGATGCCCATCATCAAGATGCCCGTTCCTTAGGGCAGGCGGAACAGCAGTTGCGAGCATTGGAAAATCTGGTGCAGGGAAAAGAAGGGAGCACCATCCTTGTTGTCCAGAAAAATGAGTATCTGTACAATGCGCCCTTCACTGATGAAGGTGCGTGCGAGACGTATGATCTTGATATTGTGCTTATGCTGGGGAAGTTGTCTTCAGCTCTTGCATTTGACCTGAAACCAGGGACTATCCTGCTTCCTGTCAGGAAATATTGCTGGATTGAAAAGCATTCTTTGGATCATCCTGCTTTCAAGCCTGAGCTTTTTCCTGGGCCGATACGCATCCCATACGTGTATGCGAAAGAATACGGCAATGACATCCAGCCCAAGAGCATGCGCAATCCAGAGCACTGGCCGAGAGAACTCAGCTGTCTTGCGCGAGAATATGGCTGTCTCGAGAAAGGGCTGTTGGTTCACGTCAATGATGCAGTCGAAAAATACTTCCAGAAGAACGAGGCCTTTTCTCTTTTGTATGCGCAGGCAGTGCAGCTCCTGCAAGAGTGATGCTGTTAGAAAGAGGAGATTTGCGTGGCGAGCAGGGTTTTTTCGGGTTTTTATCTTGCTGATTAATAACATTTATTAATCCCTATCTGATAATTGATTCCAGAATGGCATTCATTGTTGAGAACATACGCCGGGATTTTCCAGTCCTCTTGAAGAGTGTGGACAAGAAGCCCAGCAAGAAGACTGAGCCTATCCATTACCTGGACAGCGCCTGCATGAGCCTCCGCCCTCTGCAGGTCATCAACAAGATCAATGAGTATTATAATGAATATCCTGCCTGCGCCGGACGAAGCTACCATACGCTGGGAAAGCGCGTGACTGCAGAGGTCGAGAAAGCACGCGAAGAGGTCAGGAAGTTCATCAACGCGAAAAAGGCAAGCGAGATCATCTTCACCAAAAATACGACCGAGGGCATAAACCTCGTCGCCAGCTCGTTCAATTTCAATAGAGGGGATGTCGTCCTGACCCTGGACAAGGAGCATAACTCCAATCTCATCCCCTGGCAGCTGCTCGCGAAGAAAGGGGTCGTGCACAAGATCGTGAAGACCACAAGCGAGAACCTCTTTGACATGAGAGCGTTCGACGCTGTATTGAGGGAGAATGCAGGAAAGGTCCGTATGGTTGCATTCGGCCTGACTGCGAACCTCGACGGCGTCACGATCCCTGCGAAAGACATCATCAAGCGCTGCCATGCAGAGAAGATCCTCATACTGTTAGACGCTGCTCAGTACGTCCCGCACCAGAAGACAGACGTGCGGAAGCTCGATGCGGATTTCCTCGTGTTCTCCGGGCATAAGATGTGCGGCCCTTCTGGGATTGGCGTGCTCTACGGCAAAGAGGCGCTCCTTGAAAAACTAAATCCCTTTCTCGTCGGCGGCGAGACAGTCACGGATACAACGTACAACACACAGGTGTGGGAAGATCTTCCGCACCGGTTTGAGGCTGGACTGCAGCATTACAGCGGCATCATCGGTCTCGCAGAGGCGTGCCGCTACCTGAACAAGATCGGATTCGCTGCGATTGCGCAGCATGAGTATGCACTGAACAAGCGCCTGACTGACGCTCTTTCTCTCTTGCTCGACAAGAAAGAGATCCTTCTCATCGGCCCTCGCGATCCCAAGCTGCGGGGAAGCATCTTCAATTTCATGCTCAAGAATATGGATCCGCACAACGCAGCCATGATCCTCAACGAATCAAGGAATGTCATGGTGCGTTCAGGTGCGCACTGCGTGCATTCATGGTTCAATGCGCGGGGATTCCAGGGCTCTGTGCGCGCATCGCTGTATTTCTACAACACTGCAGAGGATGTGGACGAGCTGGCAGCAGGAGTGAAGGAGCTGGTGCGGGATTTCTCCTAACATAAAATAACTACTAGGTAGTGATAAAAAACGAAAGATTTATAAATAAGTGTTATTTTTATACGCTCATGCCTTCACTTTTAAACATATTTAGACAAAGAAAACCTCTACCCACATTAGATACTTTACTACAAGAGTATTCTTCTACCCAATCCATAAGGAAGTACCTAGGTATCCTAGATACATATGGTGTTTCCTGGACTTTAGAAAAAGCCGCACGCGACACATTGCAGAACTTTTTCGATGGAAACAATCATACATTAGACGGCGTCTCTGTCAACATTTCCCAAGAGGGATCAAAAGAGTATGTGATTCGCATCCAAAACCATGCCACGTATGACTTCAGAAGGCTTTTGCATCTCGGTGGAACAACAAAAGAGAATGAGGAGTTCTCAGCAGGAGGTATCGGTGAAGGAGCAAAAGTCCTTGCACTCGTGCTTCTCAGGGATTACAAGTTCTCTCAAGTTAGGTTCGCATCTGAAGACTGGACAGTGGATTTTACACTCGAAGAGATGCCTGAAGGTGAGTATGTGGAGAGGAGAAAAGGGCTGTACGCAACTGTCACTCACACGCCAGAAAAACTTGCTGGCAATCTGATCGAATTCAGAACCAATGACCGGAAAAAGGCTCAAGCGTTTACAGATGCTAAAAACCTCTTTTACCACTCTGAAAATCCTGATTTCCAACAGCCCACATTAGACAATCCAAATATTGGTGGCTTTAAGTTTCTTGGAAACTCGAATGGGAACCTCTACGTCGCAGGCCAACGTCGCCATATGGACAGAGAGGCATGGAACACTCTTGAATATGTGTCAGTCTGGATATCAAGTAATACTGCTCTGAGAAAGGATCGTGACAGAGGCCTGGTCACAAGGCAAGAGCTCATTGATCTTGTCATACCTAAATTAGTAGAGAAGACTCCGAGTGGCGAGCTTGAAAGAGTGCTTTATGCGCTTGAACCGATCTGGACTGAAACCTCAGGATTCGAAAAAAAGATTGGCCCGAAAATCATGGAGAAGACCATCCAAACGCTAGAAAGAAATGGTAAAAAAATGCAATTTGACGATAAGTACGTCGCATTTTCAATATCCTGCATAGGAACTATTGAGGATAGCATGCAGGCACAAGGCTACATCGTCTGCAACCACTCCTTTTCACAGATTGGTATGAAGACAGTCGCAGAAAAATATGCCCAGATGGCAGCGCACCAGCGCCTTGATCCAACTCCGAAAGAAGAGAAGAGGATGCAAATATTGTACGAGGCAGCAAAAGCAGTTGATAAAGGAAAGAAAGATATTTGGATATTTGGACAAGAGCAAGAGAAAAGCATCTTGCGCGGGAATTATTGCAGTACATACGTTTGGATGTCGAGAGAGGACATGAAACTCCCCTTCAATAAGGCATTGTCGACTTATTTGCATGAATTAGATCACGTACACGGGCATGATTATAGCAGGGATTTTAGCCAGGCATTGACGAGCACAATAGATGATATTGTGAGAGTCAGCAGCGATCAGCCTGAACTCTTCAGGACACTACGTCAGAGATGGGAAAATGCGTGAAAGAGCTCGTGCGGAATTTCAAATGAGCACATTTAAAAATATATGAATATTTCTCATTCTGAAATGGCAACCCGGATTTCACTTGAAAAATTTCCGATATTGGATGAAGATGATTATCCCTGGTATATCAGGATTCATGGGGTATCAGATGGAGATAGGAAAAAGATTTTTTTCTCTGACAAATACGAGGACTATGCAAGTGTATCCTGGTTTGTTTCCCTGCAGAGTACCAAGGAAGACTATGTGAGAAGGCTTGCGCAGTTCTACCAAATCCTCATGCAGGGAAACTTCAAGCCTGCTGATGTTGAAAAAGAATTCTTAGGCATCAAGCTCATCAGCCCAGGGCCACAGTTGGAGCATGAGGATCTCCCTTTGGAATTCATACTTGATGGTGGGCAGAGAGTGGTTGAGCGGCCGAACTTTCCTAAAGCCACGCTTTTGCGGATCAACTCAACCTATGCTGATTTTAGCCTTGAATGTTACACGAAAGAATGGAACCTGGAACATGCCAGCTTGGCTGTAATCACCCACCAGGACCTTTCTGTGCCTGTCTCAGAGCTGATCGCAGACACCTGCAGGCATCCTGTTGAGAAAGAGGCATTGCAGCCTGCGCTTGCGGAGATCTATACATTTTCGTAATTTTTCGTACTATTTCTATTTCTCTTTATTTCTTCTACATGTTGTATGATATAACTCATAAGATATATCTGAACTTTTTGGTTGTCTAATACAACGTTACAGCTTTGCCTCGACTGCTTCTGCGATCCGCTGCACAGCAAGCACGAGCGCTGCTGTCCGCAGGTCGAACTTTTTCTCCAGGGAAAGCTCGTAGATCGTCTTGAACTCCTGCGTCATGATCTCCTTCAGCCGGCTAGAGACTTCTTCCTGAGTCCAATAATAGCCCTGGTTGTTCTGCACCCATTCGAAATAGCTCACTGTTACGCCGCCGGCGTTCGCGAGGATGTCCGGGATCACCATGACCCCTTTTTTCTTCAGGACAGCGTCTGCCTCGATTGTGGTGGGCCCGTTCGCGAGCTCTGCGATGATGTTCGCCTTGATCCGATGGGCATTCTGCGCTGTGATCTGGCTCTCCAGCGCTGCAGGGACCAGCAGGTCAACGTCAAGCTCAAGAAGTTCCTTATTGGTGATCTTTTTCGTGCCAGTGCCGAGCTGCGCTGCTCCTTTCTGCAATGAGCCGAGCTTGTGCTTGAGCCTGTATGCTGCTTCAGGATCCAATCCCTTTGGCTGGTAGATTCCTCCCTGGGAATCGCTCAGGCCGACGATACTGAATCCTTCCTCATGCAGGAATTTCGCGATGTGATAGCCCGCGTTCCCGAATCCCTGCACAGCGACCGTGATCTCTTCAGGCATCATCCTGAGCTGCTTCACTGCTTCCATGATCACATAGAATCCGCCTTTGGCAGTCGCGTCATCCCTGCCGAGGCTGCCGCCGATGCTCAACGGCTTTCCGGTGATGAAGCCAGGAAGCTGTTTTCTTGCCAGGATATTGTATTCATCGCTCATCCAGGCCATGACCTGGCTGTTCGTGTACACGTCAGGCGCAGGGATGTCAATGTTCGGCCCGAGGATCTCGAAGGCTCCGCGCACATAGCCCCCTGCTGAGCTGTTCAAGCTCTTTCTGCGAGAGCTTTTTTGGATCAACAATGACGCCGCCTTTTCCTCCGCCTAGCGGGATATTGACAACCGCGCATTTGACTGCCATGAGCAATGCGAGCGCCTTGACCTCATCAAGGTTCACTTCAGGATGATACCTAATCCCTCCTTTGAACGGGCCTCTTGCGTCATTGTACTGCACCCGGTATGCAGTGAATACTTCTATCCTGCCATTGTCCATCTTCACTGGGATCGAGAACTCAAGAATCCTCTTCGGCTGCTTCATAACATTCTTTGCATTCTCAGAAACCTTGCAGTGAGTGAATGCATTGTGCAAGAGCTTCTGTGCATTGTCATAAAATGATAGATGCGTTAGGTGCGTTGGCTTTTTCATGACTCTCCCCCCTAAATGTCCTGTTTGATTGAGACGAACGTGACAAAAGTGACAGTACAACTGACAGTGTGGTGTTCTTAGTCCCGCTCTTCCTCTTTGGTGTCTCTCCTGATCACCTTGACCGCGTCCATCTTGACTGTGATGGGAATAGGGACTGCAGCCTCCAGGAGCTCGACAACCACTTCCTCTTTTGCCTTGTCAACCCTCACGATCTTGGCTTTCTCCC
>JAZDID010000017.1:0-18625 GCA_043805315.1 Nanobdellota archaeon
GCAGCAGCATGAAGGGGATTATCTTAAAAAAGACAAATTATAAATAGGCCAACTTTTATTTATCTCATTATGAAAAAGAGAATATTATTTCTTTTCCACTTCTTATTCTTGACGCTCCTTTTGACACCTTTCTCCATAGGAATGGGCCTTCGAGCTCCGACGTTGAAAGACCAGCTCTATTTCAGCCCAAACCTGACAAAGGATTTTTTTTATTATTATGCGACGAACGCGGGATTTACGCAGGATTATGAGATGTACGTGCGCATGCTCGATGATTCTTTGGTTGACTTGACTCCGTATGTCACGCTTGACCATACAATCGACAGGAATGTTCCTTCAGGAGCCTTAATGCCGATCTCTGCCCATCTTTCCCTCCCTGAAAAGATTGATATTCCTGGATTTCATGAAATTCGCGTAGGTGCGCGGGAGACCCAGAATCTTGGCGGAGGCATGGTGGGAGTGAAAACAGCCTCAGAAGCGCGCATCACGATAGTTGTCCTCTGCCCACATGATTGCGCCAGGGTCAGTTTTGAAGCGCCGAACGGCAACATCAATGAGTCCATCCATTTCAGTTTTTCAGTCCACAACCTCGCTGACCATGACCTGCCTGCCAAAGGAAAGGTGGAAGTCATCTCTCCAGAAAATTTCGTGCTTGATGTGGTCCGCACAGAAGAGAAGACCATAAAATCCACTGCCGCCGACAATCTCATAGGGATATTGAACACCACCAACTACAAGCCAGGAGAATACCGTGCGCATGCAGTCCTCTTTTGGGGCAAGGAGAATGTCACAGAGTTCAATGCCACATTCAGGATCGGCAACAAGTACGTCAAAGTGATTGAGTATCCGAAAGAGTTTGTCAAGGATGCGATCAACAAGATGCAGATCACTGTCGAGTCTGGCTGGAACAATCCTCTGCAGGGCATGTATGCTGAAATCTTTGTCTCTGACCAGTTCGGCAACCTCCTGACGAGTTTCAAGACCATCAGCGCAGACATCGGACCCTGGCAGCAGCAGACGTTGCTGGGCTATTTCGACACCACAGGCTTGGATTATGGAACATATCCGATCAAGATGCACCTGAATTATGAGAACGGAAGGACTGTCGAAGAAGGGACGATCGAGATCAAGGACGGAGCTTTGGCTGAAACCGTGTCAGAAGTGCCAACAGAGCTCCAAAAGCCATCCGCGTTCACCGTAAGCCTCAGCACGCTCCTCATCATCGTCATCGTGCTCCTCGTCATCCTTATTGCCATCCTGCTCCTGTTCTTGAAAAGAAAGCAGCCAGCGAAGGCTTTCGCACCAGTCCGACCGCCCATGACCTGAAGAGAGATGATTCCGTAACCCTTTTTCCCCGCCAAAAGAATGACTGAAAGAAAATGAAACGCACCCATCTCATCCTGCTCATCATCCTCTTGTTCTTTCTCGCCTCATTCCTCACGACGCTCTTGTATTTCAAGCTGCATTTCAGCACGCTCATCGAGAAGAAGATCGTCTTGATGAATCTTGAGATCACTGACCAGAACCTGCTCGGATTTGACGTGAACACCACCTATCTGAACTTCGGCCATGTCCCCCTCGGCGGCTATGCTGAGAAGCGCATCACGATCTCCAACAATAACGCATTCCCGATAAAAAGCATGGTCGTAGTAAATGGGAACATCTCGCGTTTTGTCGGCCTGTCCTATCCAACCTATATTTTCCAGCCTGGTGAAACCATGAACCTGAGCGTGACCATAGATCCAGGAGAAGGGCCGGTAGGGAAATACGACGGCATTCTGGAAGTATTCTTTTTCAGGAAAAGCTGAAAAATAATCCTGAACAACAGAAACACTTAAATATAACCTTCTTCAAAGATAGGAACCATGGTTTCGAATAAGACCTTAGCCCTGCTCATTATCGGCGCAGTCCTCTTTTCTGTTGTAGGGCAGTTCATCAGCATCTACACCCTTTCCAATCTCAAGTTAGCAAAAGCGCCCATTACTGCACCAACAGGTTTAGCAGCGTCGCAGGTTGGTTTGGTGAATCTTACTATTTTGTCTGCGACTGATATTTCTATTGTGAATGCGACGGTGGATTTTGGCATTGGTGTGGTAAACTCCTCGCGAGGGGCTATCTGCAGCTTCGCCACCCTGACGAGTAATGCGACTGGGACGTGGGGTGGTAATTTGAATAATTGTTGGGTGAATGGGAGTTGGTCTCCGACTATGAATAATGTTGTGAATCCGAACCAGACGAGTAAGATTGTGGTTCAGAATGATGGGAATGTGATTGAGACTGTGACGGTGACGTCAGTGCAGCGGAATTGGTCGAATTTTATCGGTAATTGTAGTTCTGAGGATCATAATTGGTACCAGTTCACGGTGAATCAGAACGATTCTAGTTCGTCGTGTGCGTTGAGTGCGATCACGAGTGCGTGGACGAACCTGACTGGTGCGGCACAGAATGTGTGCACGAGCCTGAGCTGGCAGGACGCGAATGACAGCATCAATGTGGCTTTTAATGTGACCATCTGCCAGTCTAATAGCGCGACAGGATACAGGAATGACAACCTGACCTTCACCAGCGCAGTAGCATGAACATGTTTCTCTTTTTGTTTGGTTTATTTTGAGATTTTAGTAAAATATATATACCTCATTCCTGAAAATCGGTATTCATGGCTAGATATATGGCTAATCTTTTGCTGACCATCCTGACATTCCTCTTTGTTTTCCTGACTATTTCCCTGAATATCTTCTTGTTCCTGCAGACCCGCGATGTCATGACTGGCAAAGCCACAGAGAATGTAGGTCGCATGTCGTTCTGCATCAATGCCCCTCCTGTCATGAGCTTCAACTGCTCGCCTAACATGACCCAGAACACGCCATACGCCTGTGTCGTCACCGGGAATGACTCTGACAATGATTCCTTCGTCTTCCGCTCAAATTTTACCACGAACAGAACTGTGTTCAACATTACTGCCGGAGGAGTGATCAGCCTTACCCCGATCCAGGATGATGTAGGCAATCACACTGCAAACATCAGCATTGATGATCTGAAATGCAATGACGGCGGAGTGGGAAGGCTGTTTAATTTCGAGGTGGCGAATGTGAATGACAGGCCTGTCCTGAGAACGCCCCTCCCTGACGAGACGCTCTTGAAAGAGATCCAGCTCCAGGCGTTCTTCCTGAACGACTACTTTTATGATCCTGACAGCGACGCGCTCACGTTCACGAGCACATTGACCTCGTACTTCACGATCTCGATTGCCGGCGACAGCATGGTCGTCATCACCCCCTTGACTTGTCCTGCAGAGGAATATATCATTTTCACAGCCACAGACATCTTAAACCAGTCTGCAGACAGCAATGCCGTGCTTCTGAAATGCGTTCTCCCTTTGACTCCAAGCCAGCCCGGTACAGGAACAGGAAGCGGAGCAGGAGGTGGTGCAGGATCCTCCACAACCTGCAAGACGAAGATGGATTGTCTGGACTGGGAACCTTGTGAGAAGGACAACACGCAGCGCAGGAAGTGCTTTGACCGGATGGGGTGCAAGGAAGGAATCTTGTTCATGTTCAGGGAATGCGATTATATCGCGCAATGCCATAATGGCATATTGGATTCCAATGAAGAGGATGTTGACTGCGGCGGCCCATGCCCTGTCTGCCCGAGCTGCACTGATGGCGTTCGCAATGGCAATGAGGTGAACATTGACTGCGGCGGTTCCTGTGAGCCCTGCATCATCTCAAACATCCTTTTTGCTGAAGACAGGAGCTCCATTGTCCAGCAGAACGACACGAGTAATCTGTCTGCTCAAGCCCGGACTGATCGAGAAAGCCAGAGCCAGTCATTATCCTGGAACTTGTCTGTTTGGAACACAGTCACGAAGCAGGCTGCGCTGATCGATACTGCCTCGTATTCTCTGCCTTTTGGAGAGTTCACGATGAATGCAAGCCAGGCGTATTATGTTAAAAGCCAGGACATTTGGCGTGTAGATCTTACCTATCTGACCAGCATGGAGAATGAGAATGAGAGTGTTTTGAAGGCTGCGCAAAACGCGACCAATACCTCGCAGTTCAATGCCTCGCGCATCACTGCGAAGGTTTTTCCTTTAGTTACCCAGGAAACATCCAATGAGTCTGCCTTTTCAGTGAGTGTAGGCCAACAAGGTATCTATTATGCAAAAATGCGCGATATGGCGAACGCCTCCGCCTCAGTGCCTGCTGATGCCGCAAACCTGTTGCTGTATCAGGAATTTGGCCAGAACCAGTCAGAGGAAATCCCTGTCCAGTTTCCGGTGTTCTCCCTGGATGCATTGCCGAATGGAAGGATGATCGCGTTCAGCATAGCGAATTTCACCCTTGACTTCTCACGGAAATATTATATCAAGCGCCTGGAGAGCTACATCTTCGGCAATGTCCTTCTTGGGGAGCGGTCGAAGATCTTTATCGTCGATAAGAATGGAGAGGTGCTTTTCACGTTCGAGGATCCTGATCTCAGCCTCTACGCGCCGAAATTCTCCTCAGATGGCACCATGCTTGTCTACTTCACCTCTGACGGCAGGCAATCTGACTTGTGGATGGTCAGCCTGAATGATTCGACGCGGCTGCAGCTCACGAACTCGCCGAACAGCAACGAGCTTTTTCCCTTGTTCAGCAGGGACAAGAAGCACATCCTCTATTCTGCGAACTATAATGGCATCTACGCGTTGTATAGCCTGGAATTCAATGCGACCGACTTGACCATGCTCAATTCCTCGATGGTCACCAGGAAAATACTTTCCTCATCTAATAATCTTATCGCCTTTGACTGGTATGTCTCTCCGACCTGCTTTGATGGGCTCCTGAACCAGGATGAGAAAGGCGTGGACTGCGGAGGCATGTGCGGGCCGTGCGGAAGCTGCCAAGACAGGATTAATAATCAGAATGAGGTAGGTGTTGACTGCGGTGGGGTCTGTCCTCCCTGCGCAGAAATCCAGGCGCCCTTGTTTGCCCAGGCCAGAGGCTTGCTGTTCTATCTTGCATTCATCTTTCCTATATTCCTCATCCTCTTGCTCCTGACTCTTGCCTACAGGAAACAGCTCAGGAATTTTTCCAAGCACATCCAGGAGTCATTGGCAACCATGAAGAAGAAGGCAATCCTCCTGGATCCTAAGGCAAAGGAGCACCTCTTGAAGAGTATCTCCCAACTGGAAGGGGATCTTGCGACCATGCCCTTGAAGGATGTCGCCTTGAAGTTCATCAGCATCAGCCGTGACTACTATATCCGCGCCTTTGGCATGAACAAGGAATTCTTCTACAAGGAGTTATATGATCATATCACTGCAAGGAAACACCGGAAGCTCTTGAAGGACATCCTCACCTCGTATGCAAAAGAGATCAACAAGATCGAGTTTGGTGACGTGTCTATCAGGCATTCCAGCATCAGGAAGCTTATGGAAGAGCTTCGGCTTATCATCCTGTTCACCTCCAAGCATGATGTCAATGATGCCTGGCGCGAGTACCAGGAGAAGGAGATTGACAAGAGCAGGCCGACTCTTGAGCAGGCGTACGAGCTCATCTCAAACATCCTGGTAGTGCTCCAGTTCGAAGAGGTCAGTATCGCGAAAAGCAAGTATGCAGACCTTCTCACTTTGTATTATGGCCTACCGAATGAAGAGCAGGTTCGCGTGTATGAGGATGTCAAGCGCCTGTATGACCTGATTACGCTGAAAGAGACGACACTAGACTGAATCCTGCAATATCCATTTTTCCTTTTTTCTGTTTGATTTCGATGATTACCTGTGAGGATTGCATCACAATACATCTGTCTGCAAAACGAGACAATGAGAAGACCACGCCGTGTGACCTGGCTCTCAATCGTAAACTATTTAAACCACCCGCCCAAAGAATCACTAACGTAACTATATGAATGAAATTATCAAACTTAGCTAACTTAGCTAACTTATCGCTGAAGAGACTGTCTATGGTTCGCATCAACATCGAGATCCCTGACGAGCTCCACCAGAGGCTCAAGCTTGATTCTGTCCTGCGGGACATGTCGCTCAAGGAGAATATCATCCGCATTCTCAGCCAAAGATTCACGCGCCATGCGAATGCGTCGTTCATTGATAAAATCAACAGGAAAAATGGGTGATCAGATGGTGAACATCAACATGAAGATACCTGATGAGATGCACCGGCAGCTCAAGCTGGCCAGTGTCATTAAGGACGAAACGCTCAAGGATCACATCATCGAGCTGCTGGAAGAATACGCCAAAGATTCTTCCGAGCTCAAGAAGCTGGGGCTGAAAGCGCAGCACAGATAGTTCCAGGAGAAACAACAAGACATGGCGAATATCAATATTGAGATTCCGGAGAAGCTGCACAAGGAGCTGAAGATAGTGGCAACGCTCAAAGGAATCCACCTCAAGGGACTCGTCATCATGATCCTCGAATCATCTGTTGATCAGGGCAGCACACGTGGTGAGAAAGGGAAGAAAGGAATACCATGAAGAGGAAAACAGCGTACAACTGGACTGAGAAAGGAGTGAAATCAGAGATCTTCAGATTGCTCTTCCTCTGCTTCTTCATCGCCGGACTCGTGTATCTTGTCTCTGCGCTCTCCCTCTCCTCTGGTCCGAGCATCACGCCGTCAGGCGCCGCGACTAACGACTCCTTGAACTGCACCTGGATCCCCTTTGGTGCGGGATCGTTGCAGGCGAACGTCTCCTGGTACAACGGCAGCACGCTCTACCAGAGCGAGAATGAAATCAGCTGCGTCAACAATACGGTCTGCTCAACGCCGTTGGGGATTCCCGGAGGGGTCGTGCGGAGAAGCCATATCTGGAACTGCACAGTCATCCTCTACAACCAGACCGAGAATTACACATCGTCGGTGAACGTGAACATTTCCAATGCCAACCCGCGCATCACTCCCCTGGAGAATGTCTCTGTCCTTGAGGACGTCAATTATTACACAGTCGCGACAGCCACTGATCCGGAAAATGACACGCTCACCTGGTTCTCGAATGACAACAACTTCACAGCCGACCTGTTCACGATCAACCAGGATACCGGCGCAATCAATTTCACGCCGACCCAGAGCCAGATCGGCAACCACACCATGGATGTTGTTGTCATTGACGGCAATAGCGGGAGCAACGCCATCAGGGTAACCTACTGGATCATTGCAGTCAATGACCCGCCGTACTTCAGCCCCTCGCTCGCGAATCAGACCGCGTATGAGGAGACTGCGTTTGTCTATCTGATAACCGGGACTGATGAGGAGAACAACACCTTTAACTTCTCCCTCTCCGCAACCACACTTCCGAACCTGACGCTCGTCTGGGTGAGCAACACGACCGCGAATATCACGTTCAACTATGCCGGCGCAGCCCCTGCATTCACCGACGGCGGGAACCATACAGTCAATGTGACGATCTATGATATCAGCAATGTCACAGTCAACATGACGCGCTCGTTCAATCTTGACATACGGATGATCAACCATGATCCTGTCCTCGCAGCTATTGCAGACCAGACCGGTGTCCAGAACCAGTCCGGCAACCTCTCTCTGACCATCAACGCCACTGACGTCGATCCTGACAACCTCACGTTCAACCTGAGCACAAACTGCTCGCTCCCGAACCCCTGGACATTGACGACGCTGAACAGCAGCAACAACGGCTCTGCCCGGGTCAATCTTCAGCTGAACAACTCGCATGTGGTCTGCAGGTGGGTGACCTTTTCTGTGACAGACGGTAAGACCTCTGATTCCCAGGTGGTCTTCTTCAACATCATCAACAGCAATGATTACCCGCTCATTTACAATTCGAGCAATGAGAGCAGCAATACGGCAGGCATCAATGTGAGCAACCTCACCGGCTATATGGGTGTGCAGTTCCGCTACAAGGTCAATGCGACAGACATTGATATGCTCACCTATGAGAACGACACCCTGACCTATACGACAAACAACACCTTGTTTCCCATCAACAGCGTTTCAGGGCTTATCCAATTTGACACGAACGTCTCGCTCATCAGCAACCATACGGTCAAGGTGACGGTGACTGACCTGGGCCTCTTGACCTACTCGCAGGACCTCCATATCCAGATCACAAACAATACCATCCCTGTCCTGGACAGCATCGGCAACATCTCCTGCGCAGAAGACGTGCTCTGTACTATTCTCGTCACTGCAGTGGACCCTGACGCTGGCGAGAACCTCACGTTCAGGAGCAATGACAGCACGTACTTCCCTCTCTCTTATTCCAATGTGACTGCCAGCCGCGTGAACTTCACGCCTACTGAGGACATGGTCGGCAACTGGTCGATCTTTGTCAATGTCTCTGACCGGGTGGGTGCAGAAGACAATGAGACTTTCACGTTCGCGATCAACAACACTAATGACGCGCCGTTCTTTGACATGAATTTTGATAATGTGTCTGACAACATCAGCCTCGGGACTGTCATGGAAGGCATCCCGCTCCTGATCAACATCAGCGCAACTGACTATGACCTGCGGTTCAATGACAACCTTACGTTCAATGTGGTCATCCTCTCAGGCCCGCACACTGACCTCTTCAACATCACAAAAGTTAACAGCACGACCGCTGTCCTCAACACTACTTTGAATGACTCTGTCGACGGTAACTATTCCATCAATTTCTCGGTCAGGGACAATGCGGGTGTTGTGGATTGGGAGGTTGTCAACTTCACAGTCTATAACAGGTCTGCGAGCCCGAACATCTCCCGTGTCATGCCGTATTACAACTCTTCGCTTGTACGGACTGTCTATGACTGGGAGAACGCCTCGCTTTTCCCGAATCACTGGACGAACCTCAACTTCACTGAGAACACCACCGTGACCTTCAATGCCTCTGTCTATGACCATGATAGCACTCTGGCAAACCTCAGCTATGCTTGGTACCGGAACGGGTCATTGAACAAGACCGTGAATGCCACAGGAAATGTCAGCTACGAGATCTATTTTGGATTTCATGATGCGGGAAAGACGAACATCACCTTGGTTGTTCGGGATAATTTCCAGAGCAACACCTCGTTTGTCTGGAACATCTCGATAGCGAATGCCAACAGGCCTCCGCAGCTGCTCAACCTGCTTCTGAACTTCACCGGGTCGAGTTCGATCAATACCACGACCACCTTCAACAGTTACTTCGGCTATTACGACGGCGCTCAGAGGATCCTTGACCCTGATGACGACCTGAATGCCAATAACCTGATACGGGACAATACCACTGACCCGAACGAGAGCTTCAGCCTTGCCGTGACTGTGCCGACCTGTTCTGTCGCGACATTGACCATCGCCAATGCATCGCTCACGATCAAGCCAGTTCTGGTGGGGTTCTGTCTAGTGAACTTCACGGCGACTGACGAAGAGAGCGCTGCAGTGATCAGCAACCAGGTGCGGATAGACGTGTCTGCAGTGCCTGTGGCAGCGTCCACGTCTGTGGCAGCCTCGACGAGCGGCGGTGGAGGGGATATCAAGAGGACGATTGTCATTCCCCAGAATCGGGATGTTCCTGTGCCCAAGCCAGTCGAGATTGTCGTGCCGGGAAGGGTGATCATCTATGAGAACAAGACCATGCGCATCCCAATCATTATCAAGAACAACTGGAACACCTCGTTGACCGGCATCAACCTTGCAGCCTACACAAACAATTCTGAGGTAGGGCTCAATTTTTCCGAGACCAATATCAATGCATTACAAGTCGGGGAGGAATTCATCACCGAGTTGACGGTCGCGAATTACCGTGGCTATGGCCCGTATGAGATTCAGGTGGTCGCGACAGTATCTTCGCCTTCATTCTCTGACACCGGAACAATCTATGTGAACAGCATCGAGCAGTCAAGCATAGGCAGGGAGGTTGAAGTGAAGGTGGTGTTTGCAAAGGATATCCTCACCGCGAACCAGGAATGCCTGGAGCTGAATGAGCTCTTGACTAAGGCAGAGACTGCGTACCAGAATAACAATTACCAGGACGCATTGAACATGGTGGACAGTGTCGTCAACGGCTGCAAATACCTGATCAACCAGATGCAGCGGCAGGAAGAATTGCAGAATCCCCGGAAGACGTCGGTGACAGTCATGCTTTATGAGAAGATCAATAAGAACTATCTGAAAATAGCGGCGTTCATCATCGGCATTCTCGTGATCCTGCTTGAGCTCATCCTGATCGTGTTCAAGAGGAAGGAGATAGAGGAATTGAAGAGCTTGAAATGAGAATTTGGATTATTTTTTCTTCGCTGGTCCTTTTTTCACCTGTATGTTCTCCGGCTCTTTTTTCTTCTCCGGTTTTTTCTCAGCGTCTTTCCGATTTCCGGAGTATGGCTTTTCCTTTCCATTGTCAGCAAGCTTCCTGTAGATCTCGCTGATCAAAAGGTAGTGTTCGGCCTTGGTCTCTTCCTGGAGGCTCTCGTAGAGCGCGAGAAGGTCCTGGTACAGCTTCTTTATCCGAAGCCTTGCTGCTCCTGTTGGCTTCTGGTTCAGGAGCGCGTTGATCTCTGCGATGAGCTTGTTGATCTTTTTCACATTCTCCAGCTCCTGCCGGGAAACTTTCTTGATCTCTTTTTCGATGTTCAGGTCCGGGTCGACGATGGTCTTGCGCATGACCTGCTTCTCTGTCATGGTTTTAGGAGTGGGAAGCGCGGTGTCTTGGTTTTTTGTATCGGTTTTCTTTTCATGCTCTTGCCTGCTCGCCTGCTTTGGTTGGTCTATGATGACAGAATCGACTGCACTAAACGCCTGCTCTGCCTGTTTTTGCGCGAGCGCGTTCATCTCTTCTTCCCGCTGCCGCCGTGCCTGCTCTGCCTGCTTGGTGATGTATTCTTCCTGCTCTTCGAGTGATTTCATGCCGGGGATGACTTTGCGGAGGATTTTCACGAGCACATGGTCCTGCTGTTCCTCTCCGACGAGAATGTCGATGATCTTCCTGAACTCCCGCAGGTGTTCCCTGAGCTTTTCATCCTCGAGCTGCTTCTCTGTGTACTCGACCCTGAAGATGTCATTCAGCAGGCTGTTCAGTTTCTTCCGTACATCATTCGGAAGATAGACTTTCTTCAGCTCGTCCTGCAATTCCTGTTCGGTGAACTCATAGTCCAAGTGCAGGTATTCCTTGAAGAAATCCTTGATCAGGTTGTAGGCCTCTTTCTCAGTGACGAGCCGCTTGGTCATGAGGTAATGGATGCGCTTTAAGAAAACCTCCTTGAATAGCTTCCTATTTAGGACAGACTCGCCTCTTTTATCAACCATACCTGTTCCAGAAGGTTTTTGGTTTATAAATATTGCTTTTTTGGTTAGTGATAGATAAATATTATTTCAATAGTGCTGATTGCTTTGAAGCGAGTCATACACGCCGACCGCATACTGGTTCATTCCTGAAAGCTCCACATTGGCAGGAAAATCTGTGTTGCGGACGATATCGATGAGTTTATCTCCATAGCTGATGCCATCGCTATAGCTCAGGTCATTCATACTGATGAACTCGCCGCCAGGTCCGAATGTGAGAACAGCATCCCCGAAATTTCCTCTGTGGTTTGCATGGATGACGTGAACTATGTGGTTTCCCTGATTCTCACCTGCGTATCTGATAAAATCATTTGGGCTCGCTTCAGGCAGCTGATGTATAAGCAATGCCAATCCTCCGCCTGCAATAGTCAGGATCATTGCTTTCTTTAACATACCAGTCAAGGATTTTGTTGGTTTCATATTTACCTCTTTTTTTCTGATTTTCTTATTGAATCTCTTATATATGACCCATATAATAAAACTTCTTATTATTTTTTTTAATAAATGGAAACTTTTATATATTAAATAAGTCTAAAATGAAAAAATGCAGAGTTATCTGGATAAGAAAGATAGCAGAATACTACACGAGCTCGACCTTGATGCCCAGCTCCCTCTAAACCGACTAGCAAAAAAGGTAGGGGTTTCATCAGAGGTTGCAGCTTATAGGATAAAACAGCTTGAAAAAAAAGGCACACTCAAGGGATACTATGGAATCATCAATGTCTATAATCTTGATTTCCAACTTTTTAGGATTTACCTCAGGCTTCACCGCATGCCTTCTGGAATAAAACAAGAGTTTCTTGAATACTTGAATACTGTCAGCCAAGTGGGGCAGATTTCCCTCACAGGAGGCGACTATGACCTCATCATTGGAATTGTCGAAAAGACAAATAGAAAATTCCAGAGTATATTGGATGACATCATGAATCGATATGGGGCTTACATCATCATGAAAGACATCTCGATCATTACAGAGCTGAGGCAGTATAGCAGGAAATTCATCTTGCCATCGAAAGACGAGAACGTCCCAGAGTGGATCTTCTCATCAGATGAAAAAAAGCCTGACGTGGACAGTGTAGACCTGAAAATCCTCTCATTCCTGTCAGATCATGGAAGAAGCATGAGCACTGACATAGAGCGGGGGATAGGAGTCTCACGGAAAGTTATATCTTACCGTTTAAAGCGGTTGCGGCAAGAGCACATCTTCCTTGGCTCACGAATGGTGCTCAAACGGGGAGCATTCGGGGAAAGCTTCTTTCGAATTCTCATCAAGCTCCAAACCACGAATGAGATTAAAATACAAAGACTGCTCTATTATTTCAAGACCCACACCGCTGTCGTGCACTGGTTGAAATGCCTAGGAAGCTGGGACTGGGAGATCGAGGTCGCAGAGGAGAATATCGAGAAATGCCACTCCTTTGTCTCTGAATTAAAAGATACATTTGAAATTGTCAGAGAGACAACGGTTATCCCCCTGTTTAATGATTTAAAATACAGGTTTTCAATAACGGAATGAACTCAACAGTTCAGTTGGTCATCAAACCAATATCTTTTTCCTGAATAAAGTAATTTGAATGATAAAAACAAGAATATTTATAAGTATATGCAGTTAGCAATGATTGGGTGATTGATGAATGAGTTTATAGACTGTACTGTATCACCGAACCAGAAAAGAAGGTCATCAGGAATGGTCTAAGATGAAAATACCACATGAGAACTCGATGGCAAGGCTTTCACCGCCTGATGCAAAGCTGTTTCACAAGCTAATGGATGCCTTGCTGTTCTATGCAAATAGCACAGTACAGGTAATGAAGAATTGCCCAACGAAGGAAGCATTTTTCAAGCATGACATTGAGAAAACAGTGCCTCTACGAGAAAAAATGTTTTCCAAAGATTCTCAGATCATGGAATCTTTCATAAAGGAAAATCCTGAACATTTCAATTCAGAGGAACTCAACATAATTTCTTCATGGAAGGTCTCGAAAGAAGGGAAATTCTTCCTGGTGAAGCACACAAAAGAGCATGCTTTGCTCTTAAGCTCAAAAGAGCAGAAAGTGTATGGGGTTTTGGGAATTACTGATTCCTTTTCAGAAAAGTTTAATGGTTTTGCACCAGTCATGATGAAGATACGCTTGCTTCCATTCAAAGGAAAAATCATTTATGAAGGAATATTTTTTCCCTACCAAGTCTCTTTTGGCGGCGGAATGAGGTCATCATTAAAAGTTGAAACAGAGGCGGCAATCCAAAAGTATGGAATTATTACTTCACTTGATGTTCAAATTATCGAAAAGAAGAATTCTGATGAAGATATGCTTCGGTTTTATTTCAAGACGCAGGATAACCGCGATAGATATTTTAAAGAAATTGAAAAATTAAAGAAGAAATCTCCTGAACTGGAAGCGATTTACTATCAGGAAGAAGCAGCCATAGTTTCTCGAGACATTAAAAAAAGCCTGAAGGCAAATGGCGTTAAAGGATATTTTGCTGTTCTTGTGAACGCTGTTGTCGCTTCAGGATTAACTGAGAAAGAACTGAAGGAAAATATTAGGAAAATCGTGCCAGGAAAAAAGCAAGGCTGGCTCTATCAGTTTAAATTATGAGATAAGAGGTTCTCACATGCCCCAAAAAACACTGAACGGAGAGGATATTGAGGAAGACAGTATCTGGTCAAAAGGGTTTTTCGCTGAACCCATGAGTTCAGGAGATAGAAAGGCTAAAATGCGAACTTTCCACATGAAGCATGATGAGGAGATGAATCACAACTGCAAAAAATGTAAAAACAAAATCTCTGCGCATAATAAGGACTGGCATGCAGGGATGTGCGATGCCTGCTTCAACGCAATTTACTTTCCGGATGATTAAAAAGGAGGGAACATGAACACTCATCACGCAATTGCTGTGTTTCAGGGAAAAAGAATCAGAAGGAAATGGCATGATAACCAATGGTATTTCGTAGTACATGACATAGTGAGTGTTCTCACTGACTCGGTTAACCCCTCAGACTATTTAAAAAAGCTGAGGAAGAGGGATGAGGGGTTTAATGAAGGGTGGGGACAGATTGTCACCCCCCTTAGATTTGACACGCCTGGCGGTCCGCAAAACCTTAATTGTGTCAATACTGAAAGCGCCTTTCGGCTTATCCAGTCGATCCCTTCAAAGAAAGCAGAGCCGTTCAAAAGATGGCTGGCGAGGGTGGGATATGAGCGCGTTTTAGAAATTGAAAACCCTGAGTTGGCCCAGGAGCGCATGAAGGAGCTCTATGAGCAGAAAGGATACTCAAAATCATGGATAGATAAGCGCTTAAGAGGCATTGCGGTCAGGCAAGATTTAACGGATGAATGGAAAAAGAGAAGTGTTGTAGGCCAGGGAGATTTTGCGATATTGACTGCTGAGATATCAAAAGCCACTTTTGGAATGACCCCTGCGGAATATAAGAATTTCAAAGGACTTACTACGGAGAATCTCAGAGACCATATGAGAGATTTGGAACTGATATTCACAATGCTTGGAGAGGCATCAACAACAGAAATTGAGAGAGTAAAAAACCCGCACACATTCAGCGAACACAAAAAAGTGTCAAGAGAAGGTGGAAATGTAGCGAAAAAAGCAAAACTCGAACTAGAAAGCAAAACAAAAAAACCAGTCATGAGCAAAGAGAACTATTTAGATGCTCCAGAAAAAGAGAAAAGAAAAAGAATCCTATGAAAATGCAGAGCAGATAGTTGCAGACCATTTTGCTGACGTTAGCAAAATGGTCAGGATAGGTTCTGAAGCAGAAAGGGAAATTGAAGATATCATGCTCACCAGATATGCTTGCTATGTTAACCTAAGTGAGCATCTGTCAACTGAAATTAACAAATCACATGCCCAATATAAATTTATATGAGGTGAAGGAAATGGATACAAATAACGCTATCGTGGTCTTTCAAGGAAAGAATATCAGGAGAACTTGGCACAATAATGAGTGGTGGTTCTCTATTTTTGACATTATCTCAGTCCTTACCGACAGCGCCGATCCTAAACAATATGTCAAGAAGATGCGAAGCCGTGATCCTGTTCTGAATGCGAACTGGGGTACAATTTGTACCCCCCTTGAGCTTCTTGCTCTAGATGGCAAGAAAAGGGAAACAAACTGTGTCAACACAGAAGGTGCGTTCAGGATTATCCAATCAATCCCCTCTCCAAAGGCAGAGCCCTTCAAGCTCTGGCTGGCACAGGTTGGTTATGAAAGAGTACAGGAAATTCAGGATCCGGAGCTTGCCCAAAAGCGGATGAAAGAGCTGTACAGGGCCAAGGGCTATTCTGATGAATGGATTGAGAAAAGAGTTAGGGGCATAGTTGTCCGCCAGGAGCTCACAGATGAATGGAAAAATCGGGAGGTTACCCAAGATAGTGAATTTGCCATCCTTACTAATGAGATAAGCAAGGCGACCTTCGGCAAGACAGTTGAGGAGTACAAACAGCTTAAAGGACTGAAAAGAGAGAATCTGAGAGACCACATGAATGACCTGGAGCTTATCTTCACTATGCTTGGCGAAGCATCCACCACAAAGATTGCAAGAGGCAAAGACGCTCAAGGTTTCGTTGAGAATAAAGCTGTGGCAAGAAAAGGCGGAAAAATCGCCGGCGACGCCAGAAAAAATCTCGAGATAGAGTCAGGCGAAGAGGTGCTAACCCCAGAAAATTATCTTGATAAACCAGAAAAAGAGAAAAGAAAAAGAATCCTGTAAAAATGCAGAGCGAATAGTTGCAGACCATTTTCCTGATGTTGGGAAAATGGTGGAGATCGGTTCTAGCGCAAAGAGAGAAATTAAAGGATTTACGGGAAAGTTAGCGAAAGATTTATATATCACTAATAGTGATAATATTATCACAGAAGGTGATA
Organism: Nanobdellota archaeon; assembly: GCA_043805315.1. Lineage (GTDB taxonomy): Archaea > Nanobdellota > Nanobdellia > Woesearchaeales > JAHJEM01 > JAHJEM01. The sequence goes on from JAZDID010000017.1 coordinate 16,154, forward strand.
ACATGAAAATAGAGCTGAAAATAGTGGACCTGCTTGCAAGAAATCCGGACAAAAGATTCACGATAAATGAGATCTCAAAATTTACGGAGGAATATTATTCCTTTGTTCATAGGACTGTCAGCAGGCTGACCAAAGACGAAGTAATCACCAAGGCAAGGGCTGGAAAAGCCTATTTATGCTCGTTAAATCTGGATAATGAAAAAACCTTAACCTTAATCCAGTTAAGTGAGCTTGAAAAAAAAAGTGAGCTTTACACTAAGAATAAGGAATTAAAGCTAATATTGGAGGATTTCATTCAATCAGTTAAAACAAATTTGAACACCCTTTCCGTTGTTTTGTTCGGCTCTTATTCGAAAGGCACAGCAACAAAGGAAAGCGACATTGATATTATGCTGATAGGCAAGAATAACATGAGTACTGAGAAAATAGCAAAAGAGATTTATGCGAAATACGGGAAAGAGCTAAACCCAATAATCATGACCCCAGGTGATTTCAAAAAGCAGAAAGACAAAACCATAATCAAGGAAGTTATAAGCAATCATCACATACTGTATGGCGTAGAAGATTTTGTCAGGCAGGTGTTCAGAAAATGAAAGCAAAAGACATGCTCATAAAATCAATGAAAAGGCCGGATAAAGAAAGGGGACTGAGAATAGCAAAATCAAATGATTATCTGGCTGACGGGCATCTGAAAAAAGCAGACCATAACCTGATTGTGATGACAGACCTTAGCAAACTTGGGCACGAAGATTGGGTTATCATCACTGCGTATTATGCCATGTACCATTCTGCCCTTGCACTGCTTTCAAGAATAGGGTTAGAGAGCAAAGACCATGCCACAACCGTAGCAGTCCTGGAATACTTTTTCGGCGAGCACATAAGCAATGATATGATTAAAAAATTCAATGAATTAAAGGAAAAGAAGGATAAGCTTGAAGCAATAACCATCGATGAACGATACATCGATTACCTCTGGAAAGCAAAACAGGCAAGAGAAGCAGTCCAGTATGGAATCTCTATAAATTACAAAGAGACAAATCTTGTGGTTAACAACGCGAGAACATTTGTTGCTAAAATGAAGCTTGTCAATAGCGAATTGGATGATAAAATCTTATCTGTTATCCAAAAACAGGTAATTGGCCTGAAAGAAATTGCGATGAAATGTGATTCCTGAGCGAATATGATTATTTTCCTCTGTTTTTAAGCTAAATCCCTCATTTATAAACAAAAACAGAATTTCTGAAGAATCTTTTTATAACCGATTTTGTCACGACTGGATTTTACGAAACCTAATCTCTTGAATTTCTCAGTCGCCAAAACAAAATTATTCTATTTTGCAACCAATCGGTCATGAACCGGATTTTCTGTGATGTTTCATATATTTCCCAGCCCAACAAAGTATATATAGGTTATACCACTTTTGAATCATAATAAGTTTTTATCTTTGAATAATAAAGAATAGTTGATGAGGGGGTTAAAAAGGGTGGTTGAGAACAATCGCTTACAGGAGGAGTTATACTATCTTTATAGATTAATCCAGGACTAGGCGAAGCACTCTTTCACTCTTATTCATGGTCATTTCAACATGACACAACAAATCGTCATGATTTGTTGTTGAGTAGGCCCTATCTCAACAAGTAGGGTGGTTTTCCCTTGCTAGTAGGGGGGAACCAGTCCCGGCAACGGGAGAAAAAAGACGAAAAAAGAAGATAGATAAAACAAGATGGAGGTAAAAAAGATGAGAAGAATTTTGGCAATATTGGTTGCTTTGGCTCTCGTGATGCCTGCAGCATTTGCAATAGAGACAGGACAAGGCATCGGCATCTCAGTGAGCACAGAGCCATTTAAGCCATTGATCTGGATGTGCGACAGCAGACTCGTCTGGGACGATGGTGTCGAGCCAGGAAGAACATCAGGCGACGGACAGACACTTGTTGAGAGGATCAACAGCTACGCCTTTGAGGGCGAGCAGGTCTCCTGGAAAGTGTTGGTTATGGACAAGAACGGAATTGAGAAAGTCAAGGATGTTTTTGTCACAGTCGGCTCAACACAGGGCAACGGTAAAGAGATTGAGGCAAACTGCGATCTAATAGGCGCAGGAACCTGGGATCCAAGCTGCAACGCAATGATTGGTGAAGAGAAATTGATAGCATTCGAGTCAAACACAATGGCATATTATACATGCACATTGACAGTCGAGCCACCAACCAAGATAGTTGATGTTTTGGGAACTCCTACAGAGGTTCCAAACATGCACGGCCAGTTCTGGATCGTTGCCAATGTTGAGGATCTTGATGGACAGATAGCACACTTTGCTGAGAATGAGTTCTGGTTCTTCAACCCAACAGTCCAGCTAGACTTCAATGGACTGCCAGTGGATTTCGGCACAGTAAGACCAGGAACATCTGCTTATTCAAACACAATCACTGTGTTTAACAAGGCTGAGGCAGGCTCAGGTGTCATGCTGGATAT
>JAZDID010000018.1:0-4278 GCA_043805315.1 Nanobdellota archaeon
GGCATTGGGAAGGAACAAGTTCAATGTCGAGCGGCTTGAGCAGATATTGAACAAGAAGATAAAGATAGTCGAGTTCAACGCAGACATGGTGCAATTCATCGTGAATCTCATGGCACCACTTCGGGTGAAGGATATCCGCGAAGAGGACGGCCTGGTGACAGTTGTTGGGCCGGATACAAAGACCAAAGGGCTCATGATCGGCAGCAGGGCGCAGAACCTGCGCGAGTACGAGAATGTGGTGCGGAAATACTTTGACGGGTTGAAGGAGATACGGGTGATTTGAAGACAGCATTTAACAGTCTCATCTGATTCTTGCTTTAGAAAAGTCGAACGGCATGCTTTCTTCTGAAACTGCACGCCACCATCACGGTGGCAGACGGCCAAAAACTGCATTTGGGGGAATTTCGAGAGAAGCAGTTTTGTCCTACTGAACAGCCCGGAGGGCATACTCACCAATAGTAATTGGTGGTAATTTACAAACCTGCAGTTTGCAAATCATCCCCAGTCCAGTCTGCGCCGTGGTGGCGTGCGACGACCCGGGGGATGACCCCTACGGGGTGGGTCGTAGCTCGTTCGAAGGTCTACCGAGAACGAGCGTCGCACCGCCACCAGAGGCTCATAATATTTAAAAAACATTATGAAGAAAAGAAGATAGTTACAATATACTTCACTTATTCTTTCTTCAGTGCCGCATGCGCAGCAGCCAATCTCGCTATCGGCACTCTATACGGACTGCACGAGACATAATCCAATCCCACTTTGTGGCAGAACATGATTGTCTGTGGATTTCCGCCGTGCTCTCCGCAGATGCCGATTTTCAGGTTCTTCTTGACAGACCTGCCTTTCTCGACAGCCATCTTCATGAGCAATCCGACACCCTGCTCATCAAGCACTTGGAAGGGGTCTTTGGGAAGTATTTTCTTGTCAACATACTCTCCTAAGAACTTTCCTGCATCATCCCTGGAAAAGCCGAATGTCATCTGGGTCAGGTCATTGGTGCCAAAGCTGAAGAACTCTGCATCCAAGGCAATCTCGTCAGCAGTCAATGCTCCTCTGGGCACTTCGATCATCGTGCCGATCATGTACTCGATTGTTGTTTTCTCTTCCTGCATGACCTCTTTGCCAACCCTGAGAATAAGCTCTTTCATGATCTTAAGCTCGTTGGTATGTCCGACCAAGGGAACCATAATCTCTGGCAGCACTTTCATTCCCTGCTTCTTGACTGCGATGGCTGCGCTGAGGATAGCCCTGACCTGCATCTCAGCAATCTCAGGATAGGTGATTGTCAATCTGCACCCCCTATGCCCGAGCATGGGATTGAACTCGTGCAGGCTCGCGATCTTCTCCTTGAGCCTTGCAACTGGAACTCCTGTCTCTGCTGAGATCTCTTTGATGTGCTTCTCTTCCTGCGGCAAGAACTCGTGCAATGGCGGGTCAATGAGGCGTATCGTGACAGATTTGCCTTTCATGGCCTTGAACAATCCAATGAAGTCATCTCTCTGGAACGGAAGGAGCTTTCCTAACGCTTTCTTTCTGCCTTCAAGGTCATCTGCAAGGATCATCTGGCGCATATATTTTATCCGCTCTCCTTCAAAGAACATGTGCTCTGTCCTGCACAACCCTATGCCTTCTGCGCCGTACTTCATGGCAACTTCAGCATCTCTCGGAATGTCCGCGTTTGTCCTGACTTTCAATTTCCTGAAACTGTCAGCCCAGCTCATCAAGGTTGCGAACTCTCCTGAGATTGTTGGCTCGACAAGCGGAACCTGTCCCAGGAATACTTCTCCAGTACTGCCGTCCAAGCTAAGCCATTCATGCTCTTTACTAATGACTTGCTGCTTGCCTCTTGTCTTGATAATCCTGGCTTTCTCATCCACAATGATGTCCTCGCACCCTGCAACACAGCACTTTCCCATGCCGCGCGCAACAACTGCTGCATGGCTGGTCATGCCTCCCCGTGCTGTCAGTATTCCTTTTGCAGCATTCATGCCTTCGATATCCTCAGGGCTGGTCTCTGTCCTGACCAATATGACTGGGATGCCCTCTTTGGCTTTCTCGTGCGCTTCCTCTGCGGTAAAGACCACTTTGCCGACTGCTGCGCCAGGGCTTGCCGGAAGGCCTTTTGCCAGCAGCGTTGCTTTCTTTTTTGCGATGCTATCGAGCTGCTTGTGCAAGACCTGATCAAGCTCACCTGGCTTGACACGCAGGACAGCGGTCTTCTTGTTGATCAATCCTTCTTTTTCCATGTCAACAGCGATCTTGATCGCCGCATGTGCTGTCCGCTTGCCGTTCCTTGTCTGGAGCAGGAAGAGCTTTCCTTTCTCGATGGTGAACTCAAAATCCTGGATCTCCTTGTAATGCTTTTCTAAAATATGATAGACCTTTTCCAATTCCGCATATGCTTTGGGCAGGTCTTTCCTGAGCTCGACGATCTTCTTCGGCGTGCGTATGCCAGCCACCACATCCTCTCCCTGGGCATTGAGGAGATACTCGCCATAATATTCTTTCGCGCCTGTTGAGGGATTCCTGGTGAACGAAACCCCTGTGGCAGAATCATCGCCGAGATTGCCGAAGACCATCTCCTGGACATTGACTGCAGTGCCTGCATCATCTGGAAGGCTGTTGATTCTCCTGTAGGTGATTGCCCGCTTGGTGTTCCATGACCTGAAGACCGCATCAATGGCCATGTTTAGTTGCGCATGCACATCCTGCGGAATGTCTTTCTTAGCTGACTTCCTGATGATTTCCTTGTATGCACTGGTGAGCGCTTTCAAGTCCTGCACAGTGAGCTGGGTATCATAAGTATAGCCTTTGCTCTGCTTTGCATTCTCAAGAGCGTGCTCGAAATCTTCATGAGGCACGTCCATGACAACATCACCAAACATCTGCAAGAATCGTCTGTAGCAGTCATAGCTAGCGCGCTTGTTCTGCATAGACTCTGCAAGTCCTGCTACTGTGACATCATTCAGGCCAAGGTTCAATATGGTATCCATCATGCCCGGCATGGAGACATAAGAGCCGCTCCTGATCGAGAGGAGCAAGGGGTTTTTGCTGTCGCCGAATCGTTTCTTTGTCTTTTTCTCAAGCTCTGCAAGGTTTTTTGAAAGCTCCTTGTCAAGGCCTGCTGGCCATTTCTGGCCCTGCTTGTAGAAATGGACACAGGCAGCAGTGGTGATGGTGAAGCCTTTCGGAACCGGCAAGCCTATCCTGGTCATCTCTGCCAGCTGCGCTCCCTTGTTTCCGAGGATGACCTGCATCTCAGTTGGCTTTTTTGACTCGTCGAACTGGTAGATGAATTTTTCTGGTTTTGTCGAATTTGGTTTATGCTGGATTTTCGACTGGCTGAATGTATTTTTCAGAACTGCTTTCTGCATGGTACAACCACCCTTTTCCTTTTTATTAAAACTCTCAGGAAAGAGGATTGTTTAAATAGTTTGCGATAGAAGGATCAGATGATCTTTCAGCGCACATCAACATCTCTCTTGTATGTCACAGCAAATCTGTCCAATTGAGAGCGGAGTTTGTCAATAGCAGGAGTGCTGACATGCTGGACGAAATAGCCGCCTGCTGCGCCGAATAAAGTGAAATATGCGACTTCCCATGCTGTTCTTTGCAGTAACAAAGGAATCCCATATGCATGAAACTCAGGATATGCTGCATAAACTAAAGGGCAGACGATTAAACCGACAGCCGCACCTGCAACTGCACCTTTTTTCGCATCCAGCGCAGTCAAAGGTTCATGAAAGTCTATAGCAGCATTCAGGATAGTTTCGAGTGTCTTGTTCATAAAGGCATTCATACGCATACGAAGTCATACTTAATTTATAAATGTTTATGTGGTGCACAGGCATCCTCAATTGTCCCTGTTCTCTCCAGAATCCGATTTTCAAAACAGAAACCTTTAAAAAGACGCGGGAAATCTCAACAGTATGGCAAAGAAAGCCAATGGCCTGAACGCTGGAAAGTCCTTGAAAAAGAGAAGGCACGATAGCAGGTGGCTTTCCAAGTGGTATATCAAGAAGCACATGGACGATGCCAAGAAATCAGACCCTCTTGAAGGCTCTTCACAAGCCAATGGCATTGTACTCGAGAAAGTCCAATTAGAGGCAAAACAGCCCAACTCTGCCATGCGAAAGTGCGTCCGCGTGCAGCTCATCAAAAACGGCAAGCAGATCACCGCATTTTTACCCGGTGACGGCGCCACGAAATTAGTTGACGAGCACGACGAAGTCATGATCGAACGGATCGGCGGCAAGATGGGACGTTCAAAAGGAGACA
>JAZDID010000019.1:0-21758 GCA_043805315.1 Nanobdellota archaeon
TCTCGAGCGGGGGAACCCCGCCTTCAAAGGCGGGGTATTCTGACCGCTTCGCGGTCACCCCCGCTCTCGAACGAGCATTGTTTGCGTTTCGCGACAGACCGCGAACTGGTTGTGGCTGCTGTTTCGGATGTAATTATCAATGACACCTGCATTCACGTTTCCCACGCTTCTTGAGAACCGCCACCTGCTCCATAAATGAGGGCCATCATGTCCCGCAGCCACAGAACGTCTCCATCCATCAAAGCGCAGGAAAAACCTCCGGCTCGTGTACCCTTTAAACAACTGCGCGAGACGCGCAGGACTCATTGTCGGAGGCATCTCCAAAAACAAATGCACATGATCAGGCATGACCTGCATGGCATACACACCCACCTGGTAACGAAGAGCGGCCTCTTCCAGATACGCCACCAGTGCATCACGACAAATGTCGTGATGAAAAAACTTCAAGTTGTACTTGGTCCTAAACACTACATGAAACGCATTCTGACCCACAGAATGCGAATACATCTTCAGTCTTAACATTCTATACCACCTCACGAAAAATTTTTATACTCTTGGCGGTATAGCTCACGCTATCTTAAACATAAAGAAAGGTGCGCCCGCTACGCCGCGCGCACCTTTTCTTCTTTTCAGAGCTTAAAAATGTTTTCCACACGTCTTCCCCCTCGCCCTCAAAGGGCCGAGGCACCCACCATACCCCGTGGGTGGGGACAATCAGATAAAGAATGAGAGAGGCGGGCGTATACGATTCACTGAGAGGTCGGTCGTGCATGGTTGCACAAAGATGTTATCAAATCCTCTCAGTTCGCGAAAGATTAATAAATGGCGAGTCCTCATCAGGAGCATGGATTTCCTTATCTATCTCATAAGCCTTCTCCTGACGACTATTGCAGGTTTTGTCGGCCTGCTCATCGCACATAACTCTGCTGAAGAGCTCAGGCCAGGAAAGAGATATTTCGGCTTTGCAGAGCGCAGTGTCATTATCCTCCTGTTTATCATCTATTTCCTCTTCTTTCAGTTCGACATCATTCCATTCATGGTCTTGGCTGTGCTCGTGATCGCGATGCTTGTCGTGAACAGGTATGTCTTCTCTGCCATGGTCCTGGGCATTGTGCTTGCGTTCTTTGTCAAGGACGAGCTTGCATTCTTCCTTGCCGCTTCGCTCATCATGATTTTCTTTTTCATAACAGCATCCACTCTCTATCGTGCCTATCTTGAGAAGCATATTGGGTTCAGGAAGCTGTCTCTCACTCTTCTCATGAATTCGGCGCTGTTTCTTGCCGTTGGTTTGGCAGGATTTTTCATCTATACTCACTGACAAAATAAGTTATCCAATTGTTGTCAGTTCGTAATAGTGGGCGACTTAGGCATGGATAAAAAATTGTGTCACCCACTATAAGTCTTGGCTTCAGAAAAGGAAATGATCAGGGTTTCTGGTTTCTGCTGCACAGCAGGCTCTGCTCAGCCCGCTGCCGGCAGCTTCTGCCTCCACCGAGATTTGAACTCGGGTTACAAGGTCCGCAACCTCGCGTCCTATCCAGGCTAGACTATGGAGGCGTGGGAGTGATAAACTGCAAGGGTTTAAAAAATTTTGTTATTCTTACCTTTTGAAAATATTTGCTAAAAATTTATAAAGAAAGACAGTACAGCATCAGCAACACGCAATCAGTCTACGCGAGGTGGTTTTGATGGTTGATTTCGACAAAGGCTATCATGATATCCATGATAAGGTGCATGACATGGAGGAGGCTCTGAGGCAACTCGTGGAATACAAGGCGACATATGACCGATTGAAGCAGAAAGGAAAAAGGAGCGCGAAAGAACAGAAGGAATACGAGGATGCATTTGCTGAGATGAAGAAGCGCATCTATGACATCCGTTCCTGGTGTTCGTACATTGTCCAGACTGTTAACCAGATGAACCTCAAGTAGGAAAAAAGCAAAATCAAAAAATATATAAAGGAAGGACATCATAATATTTTCCGTCGGGGATGATAGAAGGACATTGTGTTTCGTGGGATTTTCCCGCATTTTAAAAAGCGAAAAATATATAAAGGAAAGTAGATTTCACAGCATATATACCGAATAACATATATTGCAGGGGGATTATGGTGAAAACATCAAAGATATTCAATGTGTTTCTGCGAGAAAAGCCAGCAATGATGCTCATATCCCTCTTGAACAAGAATGCGGACATGTATGCCAGCAACTTGGCAAAGCAGGTTGACTGCACGTATTCCCATGTGGTCAAGATATTGCAGGAGATGCAGAAAGCAGGCTTGATCGGGTTTGAGAAGCAGGGAAGGCTGAAAGTATTGACGTTGACCAAGAAGGGAGAAGAGGTTGCCAAGAGCATCGAGTCGATCAAGGCGAACCTTTGAGTTGATTTTTCATATAGTTTTTTCAACAAGAAAATGGAACACATAACAGCTGCAAAGCTCTTAATCACTCATCCTCATCCATATCCTCACCGCCTTTCTTCTTCGGGGACTTCATCTTCTTGGTGATGTCGATGTTCGCTTTGCATTTCTGGCATTGTACGCGGATGGTCTTGACTCCCTCGATTGATTTGCGCTTGAATGGCGCTTCAAGCTCTCCTGCATTTCCGCATTTCGGGCAGGTGTACTGGATACTGGCTGTCAAGGTGTCTTCATACGCAACCTTTTCCACAGTATACTTGCAACTCGGGCAGACATACTCTTTTGCCCTGATCTTGACCTTGCCGTTCTCCTTTGGCTTGCCCATCTTTGCCTTCTTGCACTTTGGGCAGTCTTCTTTGAAGACCCAGCAGACGACCTTGCCTTTCAAGCCAATTAGCCTTCTCGTGAAATAGATAACCTCGTCCATGCTGTCAGGAAAGCGCAATGACATGGAATCACCTCGAATGTTAGCTGTTTGAAACTGTTTATTTTCTTTGTTTTTCTTTGTAATTGTTTATTTTCTGATGGCGTGGTTGTTTATATGTCTTTCTAAAAAAAGGAATGATATAGAAAACTAATTGCCTATGTTATTTTCAATTATGCGCCTTTGGTGGCGGTGCGACGGACACAAACTACATTCTCAATGTGAATCCGAATGAAGTAGTTTGTGTCCTATGCGACACCCCGTAGGGGCCATCCCCCGTCGCATCGCACGCCACCACGGCGCAGACATGCCTGGGGTTGCGCCCTCCGGGCTGGCACGTAGGACAAAAACTGCCTATCGATTGGCTGGGTTCTGTACGCTGTAGGCAGTTTTTGTCCGTCTGCCGCCGTAGTGGTGGCGTGCATCTCCCGCATAAAGAAAATGATGAGAAAAATTGACTTTACCTGAATTCATAATGCCAATATTTAAAAACAATCTGGAGTTTTCTTCCTGCATGCCTCTGTAGCTCAGTGGTGGAGCGCGTGCTTGGTAAGCACGAGGTCCCGAGTTCGATCCTCGGCAGAGGCTGCTCAGATTTCTTCATTCTGTAATGGTCATGAGGAGAAATATTTATATACAAGCGGGCTATTCTGATGTCAATTATCTTGGAATTCGGGGGTGCAGAAATGCCAATGATGAAAGAGCCTGGAAGCAGTTGTTCATCAATCTTTGGAGGTTCAGCAGGAAAAACTAATGAACCGACTGATAAAAAGGTTTCTGAGTTTGACGCGTTCAAGCAGCATCTTGAGCAGTTGGCAAAGCTCTATGATCAGGATCCTGGAAGAGCTATCCAGGTGGCGCTGCAGTATTCTCCAGAGGACATCGCTCATGGTGATGAAATGCTGACAAAGCTCAACTATCCCGGCACTCCGGAGTCAGGCCCTTCTCGTCTTGAGCAAGCTATCACTGTTCTTGAGCTGGATAGGAAGACATCAGGAGAGATCAAGGAAATGGCAGATTATTGGTGCAAGATACCGCTCTCGATCCAAGGATTGCAGGAGGTTGTGGATGCTGTCTATCCTCATGAAAAAAGGCATTGGTATTTCCTCAGAGATAACATACTTGACTCTTTTCATAGGATATTAGAGAAGTATGGCGTTGATGCCACAGAAGCAGATGTGCAGTTCTTCGGCGGTAGAATATATGGTGAGCCAAAGGTTCTTCGAGGATTCTCTGTCAAGGAGGCGTTGGACGCCCTTGACCCAAAATCAAATGAGGCAAACCAGTTGCTGAACCAACGCATTCTTGAAGGTTTTGATGACTGGAAGATCGCGCTCTGGCATGCGAAGAACAGGACAGAGAACCAGAGGGAATATCTGCGGTTAGGTTTGACATCCATGGAAGCAGCTCAAAATTGTTCTCAAGATGACGTAAACAAGGTTTTTGATGTATTTGGCAGAAAGGCAAAGGAGTTCATCCAGGCAGATCTTCTCCTGTTCAAGTATCTGGTTGAACAGGCAGCCATTCCGCAGATGAAAGAGTATTTCAGAGCAGCGGGTGAGGATTTCAGCCTGTTGGAAACAGTATTGGGAGCACAGCCAAGACCATCCCCTGAAGCAATGCGATATGTCCGCGAGATGTATAAACTGACAGACCCAGGAGAGATCCTCTCAAAGGCTTGCGTCATTGACACACCGCATGTGGAGCTGTTTTCTGTGAAAACTGACAATGCGGTTGAATTCACTGTATTGAGTTTCGCATATGATCAGGCCAAAGAAAAGTATCGCGTACAGACAGGCAAAGAAAAATATTCCCTTTGTCTGCACGAGTTCCTCCAGACCTATCCCGGAGATGTCCGGTTCTTCAGGTATGCAGACCCACTCAACTGGGAAGGAAAAACCACCAGGGAATTCGAGAGAATCCAGGCAATCGAGTCAAAGATGGGCTTTGACGCATTCGAGCAGCTTGGGGAGATTGAGAGAAAGGTTGAGCTTATCGCAGCCCTGCTGAACGCAGGATATGATGCTGATGATATCAGGACAGTCATCGAGAAAAAAGTCTCAAGCGGCGTTGTCACTAATTATGTCAGTAAACTCCAAGAGCCGCACATGCCTGTCGATGATTTGATCGCCTTGGTTCAAACATCTTGGGAAACGACACCTGATACTGTTAACGAGTATGCTCCGGTGCTTGGCGAGGATAAGTTCCCGCACTCGCTGATTCCTGTCTTTGCAGAGAATAAGATGAAGCCGCATCATCTCGCTTCATTCTTGAACCTCGTTGGTCTTGAAAGGTATTGGACCGTCAGCAGACATGCGGAAACGCGGTTTGATGTCATCAGGTTTGTCAACGACTATAATGTCATGTTCAACAGGCAGCCGCGACAGGCTGAAAAGCCGGCGACAACATAAGACACATGAGCTTGAAAGAGAGAGATGAGTGCCTCACTCCTCCACGTCCTCAAGTATTCTCTCGACGCCCTCTATCCCTTCTGTTGTCTCTCTGATGATTCCCAGAAGATTAGGAAGGCTGTCCAGCGGGTTCACTTTGTAGACCATGCAGAGCGGTATGGCATCGATGTTCTCTTCACGCACCGGGCTCTTGAATAATGAAGGATCCCTGATCAGGTAGCTGCCGATGATGACAGTGTCAGGGGATATGAGTTTAATGTGGAAACCGAGCTGGCGTCCTTCTTTTCGGAAATGCTGGCATCCTTCAAGTTCTCCGTCATACTTGAAGCCATAGGACATAAGAGTGTACATGATGTCTTGCTTGTCAGGAAGAGGCATGATGCAGGGAAATCAAGAGCAGGATTTAAAGTTATTCATTCATAAGTTGTTCATTTTTGAAAGAAAAGAATGGAGAAGTGTGCAGTCACATAAACTTCCCCAATCCCGGATCATAGTCTTTCTCGTCAGGCAGGTTGATCTCTTTCAGCTCCAGGAGCTTTGAGAGCATTGCTGCGTTCTTGACTGCCTGGCCTCGCGGGTGGTTGTTGAAGAGCACGAAGAATTTCTTGCTCGCGTCTGCCATGGCCTTGATCTTCGGCACCCATTCCATGAGCTCTTCTTCAGTATAGAGGTAATCGTACCGGTCTGCAGGAGTTGGCGGGTGGAACCAGTTCTGCGGATTCCTGCCATGAAAGCGAAGATAGCCGATTTCAGAAGTCACTCGTGCAACAGGAGGGACAAGGCCGCGGATTTTCGGCTCGTCAACGCAGCAATAGCCGATATTGTTTTTCTCCAGGAAAAGGAATATTTCCTCGTTGATCCATTCCACATTCCTGAACTCGATGACCAGAGGGACAGGGAATTTCTCTTTGAGGCTGAGGAGGTAATTCTTGTTGTCTTCGTCATATTTGAACGTGTAGGGGAACTGCAATAAGAGGCAGGAGAGCATGTTGTGCTCGACAAGCGTGCTGATCGCGTCATTGAACTCGTCGATGTAATGCTGTGTCTCTTCCGGAGTCTTGCCTGCCTGGTCATATGTTATTCCCTTGTACACCTTGACAATGAACTCGAATGTGTTGGGCACTTTCTCGCGGATGTGCTCGAGCATCTGGCGTGGCGGGATGTTGTAGAATGACGTGTTGATCTCGACAAGGTCAAAGTACTGGGCATAGAAGGTGAGCATGTCTGCAGGCTTGATGTTGGGAGGGTAGAAGTGCTTTTTCCAGTCCTCGTAGCTGTAGCCAGAGCTGCCGATTCGTATCATGAAGTACAGGAGAAGTCGTCGGTATTCAAAAATGTTGTCCAGAAAAACCACAAAGTTTATAAATGTAAAAAGACTACTCTCCAGTAATAAACCTTAATGGAGGATACGATGAAAAAAACACTCCTTGCTCTTGCAGCAGCATTGTTCATAAGTCTTTTTGCCACAATCATATCAGGATACAATTACAACCAGTTCTCGTATGGGAACAGGTATGATTACCGGTATGACAATCAATATCATGCCCAGCAGTATTACAACCAGTATGCTGATTATTACTACACGGGCAAGTATTACAATCCTTCTGTCAGGTATACAGGCACCTCTGCCTATCACGTCTATACTGGCGGGACGAATTATTATGCGCCGCGATACACCGGTGGCTATTTTGTCAGCACTCCTTCACCCTCATATCCGACTGGCTATCAAGGTGGGAATTTCAATGCAGGCAGCTCTTACAACCGCGGCTTCTATTCCTGGAGCATGGCTCCGGTCTACGGCGGATGCAACAGCGACTGGTATTATGACGGGCCGTACAGGGTACAGAGCAGGTATTGCTCTGCGTGAAAAGGTCGTGAATCCTGGACTGGAGGCGCAGGCATGCTTCGGAAGTTTTTTTCCCGGATAAATCATTTTAGTAGTTCGTATAATTCGCAGATATTCAACAGCATCTGAGGAGGTATCCATGATCAAGAAAGCACTGGTCGGTTTGGCAGCAGTTGTTGCCTTGCTCTCGTTTTCTGAAAGAGCAGAGTCGCAGGAGCCTGCACAGGCAGATACTGCAGCAAGCGTATTCGAGCAGGTGATGCAGAGCATCAATGCATATCTTATTCCTCCGGAAAGCCTTGACGGCTATTGGAGTGAAGAGCTTGATCAGATAGAGCTGACAACGCCTATCGCATTTTTTCCTGATGAGGAATATGGTGCGACTGTTGCTGCTGTCTATGATAAAAAGAAGGACAGGACAGTGTATGTTGACAAAGGCGGGGAATTCAATCCTGCGCTTGGCAGGACAGGAAGCCAGATGGCATTGCTGGTCTACAAAGGGAATGTTCTTCCGCTCATGAGGCGGATTGACCTGCTCACTCAAGAGTCTTTCAATGCAGATACTTCTGCTGTCAGGATATACCCGTATGACTGGGTTTGCCCGGAAAAGGACCCCCAGGTCGAATATGACGGAGAGCTTGGAGAGTTGGTGAGAGAGCTCAAGCGAGCCCATGTAGAAACATATATTGACCGTGAGCCAAGCCAGGGTTTGACATTTGAAAAAACTTTCTTGACTGAAAGATGGATGGATCGCCAAGATTATGAAGACCAGTATTGTACAGCAGATTCATCCTATGCGCCGCTGACTTCTCCTTCAGAGCAAACGATCGCAGATATCAGCACTGCATATGAGCAAGGGCTGCAGACAGTGAGCAAAGGCTTGCAGAATGCCCAGGATATTTTTGTGCAGAAGCTGGAAAAGGCCAAGAAGGCAGCTCTGCAGGAGAAAGCGCGAATAGAGAGGGAAGAAAGCAAACAGGTGAAAGAGGCCGGGCAGAGAGAAGAATAGCGATGAGTATTCAATACACTTGTAAGATATTGTAAGATAATCTCAAACAAGTGTGATCAAAATGCGATCATCAATTTCTGAGAAGTCATGTATGCATTCTAGTTCGGACAGGATTCTCCAGGAGGAGTATATCCCCTAATAGTGTTTCCAGGTTTTCCAAACAATTGGTCGTCTTTGTCTGTCATTCCGCTTAACAGGCTGAAAATCCCGCCAAGCGTCTGTTTTGCATATTGGCAGACAATCATGTTTGTGGCTGCAAGCAGGGTCAGATCATTCAGGATCTGCTTGGAATCATTCCTGATTTGGCAGGCGTTTTTCCCTGAAGGGAATGTGCGCATGAGCAGTCTGGTCTGGTCAATGACCTCCTGATAGTTGCCGAAATTCCCGTATACAGAGAACACACCGCTTTTTTCAACAGTGTCTTCCAACAGGCGCTCGAGTCTGCCCTGGTCTGGCAATGCATAGGCGTCGTCGAGCCGCACAAGCAAACTCCAAAAAGAAATATCGGCTTCCTTCATGAGAGTCCTGTAAGCTGCGGCTCCTTTTGTTGCCAAGAAGTCATGCTTGCATTCTATGATCTCATCAGGGAGTATCCCGTTCTCGTTCTGCAGGTAATTGGATCCTGGCTGGTAGGGCTCAAATACCGTATGATCTCTCAAATGTTTCAGCAAAGTCTCATCTCCTTCTGCTATGCGTTGAACATCTGCACGAGGGAGATGTGTGAAAAGGCCGGGAATTGTTCCAGCTCTGCCTCCTTCTTTATCTTGGTCCTGATACACTGAAGAGCATTGCAGATACTCTTGTGCTCCTGTTTTGACCTGTCTGAAAATTTCATCTTGTGTCGGAATGGTGAATCTCACAAGTTGAATAATTCTTGTAGAAGGAACCTTCTCTTTTGTGACTGGTCTTGGTATGAGCTCTCCTTTTTTCACCCAGGTGCTGTTCGGGATGATGATCCTGTAATCCGGAATGACGAGTGGAGTTTCCATTTTGGGATTTGTCTTTATAATTTTGTTATGGTCACTGGTGATGTGTATAGAGATGGAATCCTTGTTTGGTTTTTAAATCTTTTCAATTTGTTACTACTAAAAGATAAAAAGATAGATAAGAATTTCCCGGCTGAGCTGAAGTTTTCCGAAAATGAGGAATTTGCCAGGCTTTTTCGTCTGCGGGATGTTGGGAAATTCCCTGCCTTGACCTCTCTACGCGATTAATATATTCTTTCCCACACCAGAATCGAAAGCTTTAAATATGGGTAATTCGAGAGGAAAATCCAGTAGTGCGGTGAATGTCGGGGATTGCATGGCAGGCAAGAGAGGCAGAAGCGCAGTGGTGAACACGAATGACGTCAGGCTTTCTCGTGACACTGTTCGAAGGATCAATGGTTACCGGGATTTCTTTGCAGCTGAGATGATTGAAGTGACGAGGCATCTGCGCGAGTTCAAGGTCAACAAGGAAGAGTTCTACCGGCGGTGGAGCGCGTATTCTGATTTCAAGAAGGTCGAGAAGCTGTTCAAGGATTAGAGCTGCAATGAGCAGCGGGTTTCTCCCCAGTGTTCTCCTGTCTTGCTGTCTTGATAGTGTGAGAGGACTATTTCGTCGAAGATGGTTGCGAGGATTGAGAAGCCGTACTGCCGCTTCCGCGAGAGGCTCTCCTGGATGTCCTTGAAATCATAGATGCTTATCTTCTCCGGGTCAATGCCTTTTCTTGCGCAGCCAACTCCGATGGTCATCAGATTCCTGCCAGAGTCTGTCCTCGTGATGTCGCAGTAGAGCTTGATTTTTTTTCCTGCATCCTCTGGACGCGCGTGATGCACCATGTTGAGCAGCATCTCACCGATGGCGATCTCCAGGAATCCAAGCACTTCCTCTTCTGTGGAAAGTTCTTTCTGGCTTGCCAGTCCTTTGATGTCATCTGACAGGCCATGCGCGACATAGTCTGCAATTTCACCTCCTTGTTGTGCGAATTCCTTTTCAAAGAAGCGTGCATACGCCAGAGTGTCATCGAGAGAGTAATCCGGAAGCGCATCCCGAATTAGTGTGATGTCACATTCCCTGTCCTGAAAGACCAGTCCAGTTCTGCTCATCTGCAATCACATAGAGCAGGGATGCTCTCTGCATATTTAAATCTTTCTAAAATTATCACTTAATAGTGGCGTCAACGCACTCACTTCCCGAACAATATCTCCCGTAGCTCGGTCGAGTCGTCATATTCAGAGGGCGGCGCATACATCGGCTCCACAACTTTCTTCATGACGAGCTTGTAGATGAAAAACGAGAGGATAATGAGAAATCCCAACGTGAAGGCGAGCATGGCTGTCCTGACCGGCATGATCGGGTCGGCGATATAGAGCAGGATGAGGGCGTAGAGCGTGATGGAAATGAACTTGCCTTTCCAGTATCTGTTCATAATTGGTTTTTGGAGGACAGAGTATAAAAATATTTTGATTGGAAAAAGGCACGCAATGGAATAAATAAGAAATTGGATAAACCAAAACTGCACGCCACCACTACGGCGGCAGACGGGCACACTGCACCTAAAGCTGCGTGTGCCCTATTCGGCACCCCGAAGGGGGCATCCCCCGCCGAATCTGCGCCGTGGTGGCGTGCGACTGTCTGAAAACAAAGTTTTCTGACATGCCACAAACCTCTGGTTTGAGGCAGACCCGGGGGACGCCCCATCCGGGGTGGGTCGTAGCTCGTTCGAAAGTTTATTGAGAACGAGCGTCGCACCGCCACCAGAGGCGCACCGGTTTTTTGATAATGGTTCAGAATTTAGGTGCAACAACATTTTTAAACAGCCTTGTGTTTTAAGTATTCGCGCAGGGGTAGCGAAGCCTGGTTAAACGCGCAGGACTTAAGAACAGCGTAGGAAATCCTGTCCCTTAGTGGGTCCAAGGGTTCAAATCCCTTCCCCTGCAAGTTTTTACCCTGAAAAAACTTGACAAAAAGGATTAGGAGTGGGACATAAAAAACATGAAATCATTTTTAGTCCCACTTCCATGCAGGTAATCCGCTTCAGGGGACTGAGATAATAAAAAAGATATCATGCAATGAACAGGTCATTCGTCATGAACTTCTCCTGCACGATCTCTTCGATGACAAAGTAGACTTGCTTTTCCAGGATCTCGGCCTTCTTCTCCAGCTCTTCCATGTACTCGTTGAGTTCTTTCATGTCCCTGAAGATGACAGTCGCCAGGAAGTCGAAGCCGTTGTTGATCTTCATCAGGGAATTCACGTTCTCTGACTTCAGCAGCAGGTCTTTCAGCAGTTCCCTCGCCTCCCGCCCTGCTTTCAGGAGGATATTCGCCTTGCAGTGATAGCCGAGCTTGTCAAAGTTCAGGAGGCAGGTGTGCTTGATGATCACGTCTTGCTCCATCAGCTTGAGCTTGTCAAAAAGCGTCGTCACAGGGATGCTTGTTTTCTTGCTGATGCTGGTAAGCTTCTCCCGCGCATTCTGGCGCAGGAAAGTCATGAACAGCAAGTCTTTGTTTTGGGATTGCAGCAACTGCATTTATTTCACCACCGCCGGAACTTTTTATGTTTTTTCTTGTTTTTTCGGAATGCTTTTCGGCTTGTCCCGGATAAGATTCACCTATACCGAATAAATATATAAACATTTTTATAATATTATAATAACATATTATAACATTAGTATATAAGCGAAATATTTAAATAAAAGTCTCCCTTCTGAAATGGACATGAAGCGAAAGGTCAGCAAGATCGGCCCGGCAACCCTCATGGTGAGCCTCCCGAGCAAGTGGGCCAGGGAGCAGAACATCAAGAAAGGGGATGAGATCGAGCTCACGATCATTGACAATATCCTGAAGATATCCCCTTCTGATAAAGAGCTCAAGAAAGGGAAGACAGTCATGATCGACATGACACGCCTTGGAGTTTCTGGGGGAAGGTCTATCGGCGCGCTCTACAAGGCTGGCGTGGACGAGATCCATATCCGATACGAGAATCCTGAGCAGCTCGCAATCATCCAGAACAACATCAGGGACCTCATCGGCTTTGAGATGGTCAGGCAGTCAGCGAACAAGTGCATTATCAAAGAGGTTTCCATCGCATCTGAAGAGGATTTTCCCATGCTCATGAACAGGACATTCCTGCTCATCGAGTCAGTTGTCGACGACGGCTATGCGGTCTTGGAGAACAAACAGTACGACGCGTTGCAGTCGCTCATCGAGCGGGACCTCGCCATCAACCGATTCTCGAATTACCTGCGGAGGATTCTGAACATGTCCTATCAACTTCCCCATGTCCAGCGGGTGATGACCTATTTCATCGTGAACGAGCTCGAGAACATGGGAGATGAGTACAAGGCGCTGTTCAGGCTCATTCAGGAAGACTCCAAGGGCTTGACCAAGGAGTTCTTCCAGATCATGCTGCACCTTAACCAGCACATCAGGGAGTTCCATAGCCTCTGGCAGAAGTTCTCTCCAGAGAAAGCGAATGAGTACGAGCTGGCGTGGAAGGAAATCAAGAAAAAGCTGGAGAAGCTGCTTGAGTACCCCCGTGGAGAGCATCGGACAAGGTATGCCTACCTGTACAATATCAATGAAAGGCTCTTCAACGTGTTCAAGCCGCTGTTGTCGATGAAGCTCTCTGAGGAAGCCCTTGTTCAGGAGGAGAAGTAATACTCCTGGATCGCCTTTATGCTGTCCTTGTCTGGCTCTAATGCCATGAAGTATTTCCTGAGCTGCTCGTCAAGCTGGTGATGGCCCTGTCTCTCGAGATGACGGACTTCTTTTCTTGCCTCTTCCAGATAGAAAAGCAGATCATTCTTGCTGAATTCATCCGGCTTGATGCTGACGCTGCCCAGGTTCAAGAGCGCGTTGAGGAAGCGGGTGGTGTGGAAGTCATGCAGGAATCTTTCCCTCTCAAGACCTGGCCTGTACTCCCTCATCTCGAGAAATGCCTGATCCCGCAGATAGTCTGCAAAGGGAATCACCATGGCAATCCTATGGTCCACAGTCAGGGCGCTGAGGTCATGCGTCATGGTGCCGATGTGCAATTTCGGGTCGATGAGCGTGCCGTCGGTCATGTAATTGCCGGCGTGGATGTCATAGTGGCAGATGACCTTGTGAGGGTCGAGCAGATCCTCCAAATCTTCAACAAGCTCCAGCACTGCCTTCTCATGCCTATTGCACCCCAGCCTGTTGAGAAGACGACGTTCAACTTCTTCTACGTAGGATACAGCAGGTATGTTTTCAAGCGCATAGAGCGGGAGTCTGTCAATGCGGAGCACATGCTGGAACTTGACAAGCTCATTCAGCGTGAGGAGAAATTTGGAGACTAAGATGGTCTGTTTGTTCGAAATCGTCCAATGCCTGTTTTGCATATGCTTGGACACTTTTTTTTCATCCTCCGATAATGCGTAGTCGAAAGGGAATTGCAGTCTTGACTGGATGAACTCGTGGACTGATTCCTCTTTTGTCCGTTTCATGACAAGGTAAATGACATCATTGTGCCTGAAGGTAGCTAAAGGAGCGCATGTTTTCATGAAGGGTTGTTCCGGAAGGGGGCTGATATTTTGCTCATAATATTCTTTGTATGAATCATGGATATATTTCAACTGCATTTCTTGATGAATAAGCGCGGTGCTTGCAGGGCTTTCAGCTCTGGCCGCTTTCAGGACGAACAGATACTCAGATAATGGGCTCAGGCACAACAAAGACACCGGATGCTTATCTTCAAGAGGTTGGAGATGTTTCTCAAGATTCGTGTCTTTTGCAAGAAGCGAGAGCAGCCGCGACTCAAGTGCGGCTTCGCGTATGTCCTTTCCGGAATAGTCATACAGGGTGATGAGATGGAAGAGAAGGGAGAAATTCGAAGGTTCTTCTGTCAGGCGTCCTTCAAGATAAGAGATAAGCCCGCCAACGCCGTTGAACGCGGTGATGATCTTCGGAAGGATATCTTGGGGCACTGGTGTAGAGAAATTGCTTTTCAGGGCGGCGATGAGATAATCCAGCGCAGAGAGGTGGTCATTCTTCCATAAAGAGACGTAGACCATACCGACATTTCCATTACGGGAATGCGGAAGGCTCTGCAAAGCCTTTTGATACATTTTTTCAGCTGGTTCGAAATTCCCACGGTAGCGGAATATGTTCCCGAGACCGTTCAATGAGTCAGCATGGTCGGGAGAGCACAGCAATGCTTTTCTGTAGTATTCTTCTGCTATGTCATAGTTCCCGAGTCGTTCATGCATGAGGCCCAAATGGTCATAAGGTTCAGGAAGCTGTGGATTTATCTGAAGGGCTTTCTCTGCATATTCCCTCAATCGCTTGTTGTCGCCCATGTGTGAATAGATGACACTCAGATTTGACAATATGGTCTCTGTCATCTCCTGGTCTCCTTCCTGTTCTTCGAGAAGATGCAATAATAGCTGCGCTGACTCCTTATAGAATCCAAGCCTGCTGAGGGAAATGGCTTTCTCGTGGAGGAACCAGTTTTTCTGGCCTGACATGTCAGGTATCGCTTCATACGTTTGCCGTGCGTCAGGGAGCGCATCGCAATATTCCAACAGGATGCTCACATAGTGCAATGCTGCGTGAGTGTCGCCGATCATATTGCAGACAGGCAATAGATCCTGGAGGAAGCCGAGATGATGCCTGCCGGTCATCTGTAGTCTTCGCAAGTATGCGCTGCGCAATAAATCATTAGCCTGCTGAAATTTCTTCTGGCTGAAATAATATTTTGACAGGTTATGGATTGCAGGATAGTGCACAGGGTCTCTCTCCAATGCTTTCTGATAAAAGAAGATTCCAATGTCAGCAAATCCCCTTTGTTCAAACCTGACTCCTAACTCATTGAGCACTCCAGGATCTCGGCCGCCGACCTGGTATATTTTTGCGACGCACGCATTGTGCTTTTTCAGCGTTTGAGGATAGAAAAGGATGTTCTCCAGCCTGAAGAGTGCGACAAGGTTATTCTTATCATGCTGCAATACATCCTTACAGAGTTGGAGGCTCTTTTTCAGCTCAGGGGTTGTACAGGACATATATGCATCTATGAGATCAAGGCGGGTCTGGACATCACTCTGATCCAGAGTTATTTTGGTCACCAGCACTTGAATCCGCTCTTCCAAGGACAGCTGTTCTTCTCCCGAATTCATGCTCTCTTTCCAAACTGCTTATGATGGAGGAGGAATGCAGGGTTATTTTTAAATGTTCATGGGAAAAGAGCTGTCTGGTTTTGTTCCTAAAGCGAAAACCGCAACCTTTTTAAGCATTCAGTCTCGTATGCTTCTTATGCCCTACAAGCAAGTCATCCTGGTCCGCACTGACCTGAAATTGTCCAAGGGAAAGCTCGCTGCCCAGGTCGGCCATGCAGTCATCGACGCAGTCATGGAGTCTGACAAGAGGCTTGTCCAGAAATGGAAGGCTGAAGGCATGAAGAAGATCGTGCTCAAGGTCAAGGATGAGGAAGAGCTTCTCAAGTTCGAGCGGCTCTGCCAGAAAGAAGGATTGGTCACCTCTCTCATCGTCGATGCCGGCCTTACTGAGGTCAAGAGCGGGACCATCACCTGCATGGGCATTGGTCCTGACGAGGACAGGAAGATCGACCGGATTACCGGGAAGCTGAAGATGCTGTAGGATTTCTTTCTGGAGAAGCAGGATCAGATGTAGTGTGTGGAATCGTACCCGTTTAGATCAAAAAAATTATCTCTTTGCTGCAGTGCATATTCCAATGCTTTCCTGTCTTGTGCTGCCCAGGTGTCGATGAGGGCATTGGTGTCTGCTATCCAGTCTGTCATCTCATCTATCCGTCTCTGGCGCGCGAGGTCTTCAAGATCACATTCCATTGTGCAGGATAGGAATATAGGTGTATTTATAAATTTTTTAATTTTTTCCCCGGGTTTTCCTCATAAACTTTATAAATAAGGCTGTTCTCTTTTCCTGTACTGTTTTCATGTGGGTAGTATGATGGATGACGAGCACAGGTTGGTCAAGGAGCGGTTGAGGAAGATTGAGGAATTGCGGCAGGCAGGTATCAATCCCTACCCTTCACTGTTCAAGAAGAAGGATTCTGCTGCAGGGATCAAGGAGAGGCATGCGAAGCTCAAGAAGGAAGAGCAAACCAAGGACAAGGTCGCTGTGGCAGGGAGGCTGATGAGCTTCCGCGATATGGGAAAAGCAGCCTTTGCGCACATTCTTGACGCAACAGGAAGGATCCAGCTGTTTTTCAGGCAGGATGACCTGGGGGAGCAAGAGTATAAGATTTTGAAAAAACTGGATGTAGGGGATTTCCTCGGCGCTGAAGGCGAGGTGTTCTGCACAAAGACCGGCGAGATCACTGTGTATGTCAAGAAATTCAAATTGCTCACCAAATCATTGCTGCCGTTGCCTGAGAAGTTCCACGGCCTTCAGGACCAGGAATTGCGCTATCGGATGCGCTATCTTGATTTGGTCATGAATCCTGAGGTGAAAGAGATTTTCATCAAGCGCAGCAAGACCATCGCAGCCATCAGGGAATTCCTCACCAAAGAAGGCTACATCGAGGTCGAGACACCTATCCTCCAGCCGATCTACGGCGGGACAAGCGCGCGGCCGTTCAAGTCAAAGCTGAACGCGCTGAATATGGACGTGTACATGCGCATTTCCAATGAAATGTATTTGAAGCGGCTGATCGTCGGCGGCTATGAGAAGATCTTCGAGTTCTCGCAAGATTTCAGGAACGAGGGCATTGACCGGACGCACAACCCCGAGTTTTTGCAGATGGAGACCATGTGCGCCTATGCTGATTATATGCAGAATATGGACACCTTCGAAAGGATGATCGAGTTTGTCGCAAAGAACGTGCTGGGCACGACTGCCTTCGAGTACCAGGGCACGAAGATCGATGTCAAGGCGCCGTGGAAGCGGATGACCATGTTCGACGCTATCAAGAAACATTCCGGCCATGATCTTAAGGATGAGGCAGACCTGCATACGCTGAAGAAGATTGCGCGCGAAGCCGGCGCTGAAGTCAAAGAAGGCATGATCTGGGGAGAATTGATCGCTGCGATATTCGAGACGACTGTCGAGAAGCACCTGATCCAGCCGACCATCATTTATGATTTTCCTGCAGACACCAGCCCCTTGAGCAAGAAGAAAGAGTCAGATCCAAGGTTTGTTGAACGGTTCGAGCCCTACATCAACGGCTGGGAATTAGGGAATGCCTACTCAGAGCTGAACGACCCGCAAGTCCTCAAGGATAACTGGAAGCAGCAGAAAGAGAAGATGAAGCAAGGTGACGAGGAAGCCCAACCTCTGGACGAGGACTTCATCCGCGCACTCGAGTATGGCATGCCACCCACATCAGGCATTGGCATCGGCGTTGACAGAGTGGTGATGCTGCTGACGAATTCCCAAAGCATACGCGACGTGATATTCTTTCCGTTCATGAGGGCGGAAAACTGACAGCATTCTGAATCAAAAACAAAGTATAAAGAATGAAAAATTCACATGTGCTTGCTCGTCTTTTTGTAGAGCCAGCTCAATGATTTTTTCTCATTATGCTGCGCATTCCATTCCTGTAGAATATCTGCTGCCTTTTCTCCTGCGAGGCGCCGTTCTGCCAGGCTTTTGTAGGATTGCTCTTCAGTCACGTACGTATGGATCTCTTTTGCCTGCGGAGTCTCAATGCCATCCCTTTGGCTGAATACATCTACAGCTGTATAAAAGTCTAATATAGAGAGCGCAGAGTCGTGCAATGCACTCCTCAGCTCTTTTTTGCTGCCGGAGAGCGCTTGCCTGCTGAGGCCTTCCATGCTCTCAGTGAATGTTGCTTTCTGTTGTTCAGTAGCGCGAGGATAGTATGCCTGCATGACATCTTCCAAAGTGTTCTCATGCGTGGGACGCTCGAGTGCCCGGGCGACGTGCTTTTCCCTTGTTTGCGGCGTGATGGTCAGCCTTGTCCCTCCCGGAATGGTGTTGAGGTCTTTCCACTGTGTATATCCGCTGTCTTTTGCCACATCGTCCATGAATCCGTAAAGGATATTCTTTGGCTTCACATTCTTTGTCGAGAGATAGGCACAAAGGGTTTCTGATGCAGTGCTGCCGCTGTCGACAATGACAATTTCGGCTCCTTGCTCTTGTGTTCCTTTGGGCAGAAAAGTACGCAGCCTTTCAGGAAGGTCGGCAAAATCATATGCGAAGGGCTCTCCGATGCGGAGAATATAGTTTTTTGGCTGTTCTTTTTTTATGTGCAGGTTGTTCCGTTTTCCTGTCTTCTCAACCCAGCCCGCATACTGTTGGCCGTCGATCATGCCACCCCATAACACAGTATTCACGTCGGATTGGGGAACGATCACATTGCTGTTTCTGATTCTTTCAAGAAGGAATGCGCCGAGCTCTTCTCCAGCAGCAGGAGTATGAGAAAAGGTGGTTTGATTCGCACATGCTTGCGCACGTGGGTGATATGTCACTGGTACTGTCACTGGTACTGGTATATTTTTTTCTGTTCGCATTTCCGGTGCTGGTTTAAAGTTGCCTGTACAGCGAGTTTCTGTCGTGTCTGCCAAGAAAGGTGACATGATCTGCACACTGCGTTCAACAATGGCTTCCGGCATCTGCACGAGAAATGGCTCTGGTGAGATTGCGTTTGTCAGCTCCGCGCTTTCGCTTGGCCTGACCAGCAGGTTATCAGCGAGAAGGTCAATGGACTGTCTCTGAGTGGAGCGTGTGAAGCGTGCTGCCTGGTAGGTGCTGTCTGTGGCTGTTGGCTCTGGATGCGCTTTCTGTTCTAGTCGAGAAGCGAGTGGTTCCTGGCTCGCCAATATGGGCAGTATGTTCAGGCTGTCGCGTTCAGGAGAAGCAGTGCTCGCAGTACTCTCTTGAACATAGTGCAGCGTGCCGATCAAAGGATGGCTAGACTGGAGATGGCCAGACTGGCTGGTTTGCTGGCTGTTGTAGCTTGCCGCAGCGCGCTGAATAATACTGCGGTCTCTCTGTATGTGCAGATAAGTGGAGAAAAAAATTCCAGCAATGCATGCAGCGGTGATTATTTTGGGGAGGTGTATCCACTTTTTCTTGTATCGGTTATTATACTCGTCAAGTTGCCTTTGGCGTTCATCAACTTGTTTTCTTGCTCTGAATCTCATGCGTGCACCTGTCAGGGGCCTTTCTGGTAAAAGAAAGGTGTATTTTATAGTTACGATTCAGTAGTGATATTTAAATGTTTTGGATTTTCAGGCGAAAATCAGTGCTGTTGCCTTTGCAGTCTGATTTCAAGATCAGAGGATGGCGTTGGACAAGCGATCTTATCTTTCTATCCTGTAGAATTCCACGAGCGCGCACGCTTCGATTTCATTTCCATTGTCCGAGTAGATCGGCTGCCTGCGGTAGTAGATTGCGTTGCACTCCATCTTTTCTGCAGCGGCGCGGATGCTGTGGCCGAAGCGCAGCTGGCCGAGGATTGCCCGCACATCCTTGTCTGGCTCATAGGCAGAGGAATAGAACTTGAGGCACTGGTCGATGTGCTGGATGGATGCTGGCTTGAGCTTTGGATCATTCTTCTGCAGCCCGGACAGCTCGTCGTCTGAGAGCACAGTGACCGCTTCAGAGATGTCTGTTTCTGTTTTCATGGAGATCAGGATCCTGCTGTCTCTTTTAAATATTTTGATTATGTATTCAATAAAATGAAGTGGTAAGAGAGGATGCTTGAGCTTTAATTCCTGATTCTTCCTGTCATTGCAAGAAACGAGTCCAACTCTTTCTTCTGTTGTTCGTAAAGCTTTTGCAAAGGTGCTGGAACTCGGAGATGAAGTGGTTGTTTTAGAGGAGGATAATAGGTAAGTCCATCGAATTCCTTGTTTGTATAGTACCGGTCAACTATGCTGATGAGCTCAGGATTTCGAGAAGAGAATGCGGCCTCGATGAGATTCTGTGCGACAGTGCAGATCATGAATCTTGGATCTGAAATGGTATTCCCTTTTCCCTGGCCTTCATTCAGGTGTTTTTTCGCTGTTTCCCATAGTCTCTCCATGTCTGCCTTCAGCGCACTGGTTTCATCAGCGTCTGGTTTCGCTTCTGAACTGAACTGTCTCTTCACGCGGTCAGAGAACCATTGGGCATAGCGGTCAAGAAACTCAGTTCCCAGATGGATGTTCCAGTATTCCTTGTCGAGAAGTCCTGCGTCATAGGATTTCCAGAGTGCGGTGTAGACTCGTTCATTCTCACTCTGGCGGCCAAGACAGATGATGTTGTGCTGGCCAGAAGGGCCGAGAGGCAGGTTTTTGTAAGGCGGTTTCCAAAGAGGAGAATCTGGAGCGCAGAGCTTCTCAAGAGAATTGACCAGCCGTCGTGCAAGCGTGATTCTATTCTCAAGCATGAGGTCCTCAGTATCTTCACGCATGGCGACCTGGACAGGGTACTTTTCATAAAGGTTGATGATATAGTCAACAGGCATGATGCCATCTGCTATTGTGGGATCCCGAAGAATGTGAAGGTATGGCAATGGTGTCCGAGTGTTCAATTCTAGAAGCAGTTTTTCTGCTGCAGACATTGGCGGCTGCTCTTCAGTTTCAACAATGCGCTCGGTGAGATAAGGATGGCCAGTAGTTTGAAGATTGAGAAGCCAATTGGTCAGCTCGTCCTGGGAAAGTGTCAGCAGTGCATCGAGCCAAAGCTTTCTGCTATCGTCCATGAATGGGAGAAATGGCAGCGTCTTTTTAAATATTTGCATTGTTATCGCTATAAAAAGGTTACAAAAATCACTGACCATTTGCGGCATTCGTTTCTTCACTGAACTGGTCTGTATGGTCAGACACCGCTTGTTATACAGTGACAGACTTTTTTTCAAAACGTTTATAAACATTCAGTAACACCTTCCGACCAGAGAGCTGCGGAGGACTGGTCAAACTCACACCGAAAAAAACAGGAATGGAAAATGACGGAAAGAAAAGGAAGAGAATCCTCATCACGAGCGCGCTGCCCTATGTCAATAATGTGCCGCATTTGGGAAATATCATCGGCTGCGTGCTCTCTGCAGACGTATTCTCGCGCTACTGCAAGCTGAAGGGCTACGACTCATTGTACGTCTGCGGGACTGACGAGCACGGCACTGCGACAGAGACCAAGGCGATCGAGGAAGGCCTGACTCCGCAGGAAATCTGCGACAAGTATTACGCGATCCATAAGGATATTTATGCGTGGTTCAACATTTCATTTGATATCTTCGGCAGGACCACAACCCAAGAGCATACGGAGATAACCCAGGAGATATTCCTCAAGCTGCACAAGAACGGCTTTATCAAGGAAGAGAAGCTTGCGCAGCTCTATTGTTCCAAGGACCGGAAGTTCCTTGCAGACCGCTACGTCGAGGGAGAATGCCCCCGCTGCACGTATCCGAACGCACGGGGAGACCAGTGCGAGCAATGTGGCCATCTGTTGAACGCTGTCGAGCTTATCAATCCGAAGTGCAAGCTCTGCGGCACAAAACCTGAAGTGAAAGAGAGCGAGCACCTGTTCCTTGAGCTGGACAAGCTCGAGAAGCCTTTGGAGAGATGGATCGAGAAGAGGAAAGTCGAGGGATTCTGGCCTGATAATGCCATAACGACTGCTGAAAAATGGCTCAAAGAGGGATTGAAACCGCGGTGCATCACTCGGGATTTGAAGTGGGGCGTTCCTGTTCCGCTTGACAAGTACAGGGACAAGGTCTTC
>JAZDID010000020.1:0-12777 GCA_043805315.1 Nanobdellota archaeon
AGTTATGGGTTGCTTTTCTCTTGAAGGCTTCAAATCTTTCAATAGCCTTGAGTGTTCCCTTGCCGACACGATTTGCATAGGAATCATAAATGAACGATCTGTCAAAAATCGGATCGAGGATATTGCACAAGGCATGATGCACGACCCTGTCTCGAAAGTCAGATTTGCTGATCTTCCTGGTCTTTGGATCGCGAAGAATGAATATCTCCAATGGTTTTGGCAGGTATGCCTTGCTCTGAAGCTCTGATTGCAATTGTAGAAGGTTTTTTTCTAGATTCTTTTCAAACTGGATGACATACGGTTTTAGTGTTTTTCCCTTCCGTGCTTTGCGACATGCTTTCTCGAGATTTTCATAGCCGCATAGCTCCTGCCATAAGTCTCTTGGCTTGGTCATGAGTTGTCCCAGCTCGTGTTGGGCTATTCCACGCACGCGCCTATTGTTGTTGTCTACGTTCCTGTTGTTGGCATTGAAGTTGGAATTGTTGTTGAAGCTGTCAAGGGCACAGGCCCGCGCAAGTGTAGCCCTTGTTGCCCTGACATCACCGCTGTTTCAGCCGTATGGCCCGCAAGCCATGTGTCACAGCTGAATTTCATGGCGCCTTGTTGCGCCTTGGCAAAAGGGCGTGTAGTCCAACACTTACCCAAAACAAAAATAAAGGGGTAACTGCTGAGACGAGTTGAGAAAGAGAAACCCATTAAAAAATCTTATGGTTTTGTGAGAGTTTTCAGGTAGTTTCCTAAAAGTGCATGTGTTCTTTGCGCATACGCAGGCTGCTTCTGCATGATACTGATTACTGCTTCCTCATTATCTAAAACTGTCTGCAGAGCAGTTTCGTATTGGCTGATTTTTTGCGCGTCGGCTGCGCCGACTTTTGGTACCCCACGCACGCGCCCAAGGCCGCTGCCCACGCCCCTGCCGTCGGCAAGGAAGCCGGAATCGCTGTAGAAGCAGTCAAGGGCACAGGCCCGCGCAAGGCTCTGACTCTGAGGCTTTTTTTTCTGCAATGTTTCTTTGACATACTTAGGGTTCAAAGTGTAGATTCTTGTCACGCTGATGCCTGCTCTATTAAGCATTTCCATATTCTGGACAAAATCCTGTCCTCTTCCATGAACCCTTTCAGCAAAGGACCTTTGGCAAGAATTTAAACTGGCGTGTTCTCGCGTGTTGATTTCAAAATATGACCACTCAGCAGTATGCTCTTTAAGGTCAAGCTCTGACAACTGCAATTTGAGCGTAGAACTTGCACCGACGACAGATCCGATATCCTCATCCGGCGGAAAATAATTGTTCTTTTCCCGTAACTGCGAAACTGCCTCATCAAGATGCTGGAATAACAAATTATGCTCGCGAGTAGCCATGTGCAAGACAGCTTTGCCATCTTTCACAGTGTACAACGGAAAATCAGCAGTCCAAAACCACATATTTCTTAACTTTTCGTGAGTTCGGCGATCGTTCATGATCTCAGCAGCATGCTGAACAGTAGACAAATCAACCTGTTGAGCAACATCAATCAACCTTCCCTGTGGACTAATCAAATCAGTAAGTGCCATTCTGACCTCCTCTGTAAAGGAAATTTGAAATTTAGGAACAGGAATGAGAAAACAGAATTCGTTTATAAAGTTTTCGTTTTTTTACCATTCAATAGTAATTAAATAATGCTGAGGTCATCCAAAGAAACCGGGAAAACAAGAGTGAATATTTGAAAATTACCTGGCTTCAAACGACCAAAACTATATAAACGTCCTCGCGCTCACTACCTGGTATGTTATTAGGTCGGGTGTCTGGTCGTATTACCACGAATGATTTCTCGTTCAAGCTAGAGGGTGATGCACGGAAGTTCGATTATGTCCAGGTCCATCATCCTGCTTTCGGGAATATCCTCTCGCAGATTATCGAGATAGAGCGGAATGACGACGAGCTCATGGCAAAGTGCCTGGTCATCGGCTATAAAGACGAGGCAGGAAAGATCAAGGCAATAGGCAGTCCCATAGAATCGAACAGCGAGATTCTGCTTGCTGAGGACCAATTCATCAGGGAAGTCACGAAGATAGAGGATCCGAAGACCGGCGCCTACATCGGGAAGTTGGAAGGCAAAGACATCAGGATCAACCTTGATATCAACAAGCTCCTGACCAAGCATATCGCTGTCCTCGCAAAGTCAGGCAGCGGCAAGTCCTATACTGTCGGCGTCTTGCTTGAGGAGATTGCGGAAAAGAAGATCCCCTTGCTCGTCATTGACCCGCATGGAGAGTACTCGTCGATGGCTGAGGAGAACAAAAGCAAGGATGAAGTGAAGTTCATGGCAGCATTCGGCATCAAGCCGAAAAAATATGCTGTCCAGGAGTTCGGGGATGCGAAGGTGAATCCGAATGTCAGGCCGCTCATCCTTCCGAATGATTTCACGAGCCAGGAGCTTCTGGAATTATTGCCAGGGAAGATCAATGCCAACCAGATGGGAGTGCTCTACAATGCGCTTAAGGATCTTGAGAGGATAACCTTTCCCAACATCCTGCTCAGGCTCGAGCAGGAAGAGTCGAATGCGAAGTGGAACATCATCAACATCATCTCCTATCTCCACAGCCTCGGAATTTTTTCAGATTCTGGCATTCCGTACAGCCAATACCTGAAGTCAGGGACAATCTCGATCATCAATTTGCGGGGCATCAACCCGGACATCCAGGAGCTAATCGTGTACAAGCTGTGCAAGGACCTGTTCGAGCTGCGCAAGAAGAACAGGCTGCCTCCATTCTTCCTGGTCATTGAAGAGGCCCATAATTTCTGCCCTGAACGGAGCTTTGGAGAGGCGAAGAGCTCGAAGATCCTGAGGAATATCGCGAGCGAGGGCCGCAAGTTCGGCCTCGGCCTGTGCGTGATCACCCAGCGCCCTGCGCGTATTGACAAGTCAGTCCTGAGCCAGTGCACGACTCAGATCATCCTGAAAGTTACCAACCCGAACGATCTCAAGGCGATCTCGGGCAGTGTGGAGGGCTTGACTGGAGATGTGGAAAAGGAGATCCAAAACCTGGCTGTCGGGACAGCGATCATCACCGGCATCACAGACATCCCTTTGTTTGTCAGTGTCAGGCCGAGGAAATCCTTGCACGGCGGTAAGGGCATCGAGGTCATCAGGAGGAAGGATGAGGAGAGTTTTCTTGAGAAGGTCAAGGAATTCAGGAAAGAAGAGCTACTTCCGGTCATAATATCGAATATTTCTGCGAATGACCTGAAGATCGTGAGCGATCCTGCTGCGGAAATCAGGACTCTCCTTGTCCCTGCTGTCCTGTTCGTCTGCGAGGAGAACAGGATAAAATTCAATATCCTCGTCGAGCTTGAGCAGGGCAAGCTCATCACGAACATTGACACGTTCGAGTCCAAGAAGCTCCCTGACCTTTCAGGATTAGGAAAGAGCGAGCTTGTTCTGCTGCAACGGGCGTTCCAGGAAAAGGCGTTCTCTCTTGAAGACCTCCAGTCCAAAGTCAAGCTGAATGCTCCGCTCCCTGAATCGTTCCAGAAGCTGCGCCAGCGGGGCTTGATCCGGGAGCGTGCACGCGAGAGTGGCGTGCGCGAGAACAGTATCGTGTACGAGATCTCAGATGAGCATGTCTTTTCCAAGCTCATGGCGTTCCAGACCTATGCAAAGGTGGAATATGTGAAAGTCGATTTTGACGAGAAAAAGGCCGCGACTGTCGGAGTCATGGAGGCCAGGAACCTGCTGTCAAGCTTCACAAAAATAGTTGATGAGGCTGAATGCTTTGTGGTCAGGAATACCGTGGTGAGCCATTAGGTTTCCATCTTCCTCTTCTTTCGCACTTTTAATTCTTTGAGGTTGAAGCGGGAATTTGGGATGTAGACCGTGTCTCCCTTGCTGGTCAGGATCATCGTGTCGAGGATGCTGATCTTCTCTACAGTCCCTCCGACTGATTTCAGGGAGATATGGTCTCCGATGCGGAACAGCCGTTTCTTCTTGATGCGAATTCCGCTGATCGCATTCGGCAGGAAGTCCTTTATCGAGAGGAGGAATGACATGATCAGCGCTATGAAAACAGCACCTAACACCATGTAGAGGATGAAGGAGATGAGCATGAGCTGGTCGAGCGCCAGGACGATGGCGAAGAAATAGATGAGGTAGGAGACGAGGTTTGAGAGGAATTTCTCCAAGGGGATGTGCATCTTCAGCCATTTTTTCGTCTGCGCATCAAGATCGATCTCCCGCAGCGCGCGAAAGAGCAGTTTGCCGAGTATCCTTCCGATGATGAAGCCGAGGAAGAGGATGATGAGCGCGATGACCAAGCGGTTGATGGTGGGATTGAGGACAGTGAATGTCTTTTCCAGGATTTTTACAGACTCATTGAGGACCATGGAGAAGAGATGTCTGCGAATGTTTTTAAATATTCCTGTTATGGAAAGGGTTCAGAAGGGAGGGGCACGCGCTTTCGCAAGGCATTCAGAGTGTCTCAAGCATGCTCGATATGTTATAGAGCTGTGTTCTCACAAAGGGTTGGAGATTGATGTCATTGGATATCTCTTCGAGCTCGGCGAGCATCTTGTTGGCGATGAGGGAATTATCTGCTCCTGCGCGGAGCGCTGAAAGCATTTCAGAAATCTTTATCTTGATGTTCTTGGTGACACCGGAATCATTCTGCAGCTCGTGCAATGCGGTAATGATCATGGAAAAGTCCGCAGTGTTTTTCATGATGGTCGTCATTTTGTATTGGTGTACCCTGCTGATTTTATAAATCTTCCTGTTTATGGCCTCGCGGGTGCGCATGTTCATGGGGCGGGGTTTCCTCGTCATGCTCGATGTCTTTCATGACTTCTTCCTGGAGTTCTTTCACCCGTGTCTTGTTCTTCTCTTCCTGCTTTTCGATGGTCTTTAGGCGGAGCTCTATCTTTTCGCGCTTCTCCCGCAATTCCTGCTCGAGCTCGTCCTTCTCCTTGCTGATCATGATGTTGCCGATGATCTTGTACGCCTTCTTCGTCGCCTTCAGTTCCCGCTCTGCACTTTCTATCCCGAGGAGCTGGGACTGGATCTGCTGCTTCTGGCCAAGGAAATTCTGGAGGTTCTGCTCGATCAGCTGGAGTTGCCCTATCTTCTGCTCAGTCTCTTGTTTCATGCATCTGTCATCTCCTTTATTTTGTCGTAGATCGTCATGGTGGCTTGGATGGATGTTCTTGCTTTTTTCATG
Organism: Nanobdellota archaeon; assembly: GCA_043805315.1. Taxonomy (GTDB): domain Archaea; phylum Nanobdellota; class Nanobdellia; order Woesearchaeales; family JAHJEM01; genus JAHJEM01. The sequence goes on from JAZDID010000020.1 coordinate 5,188, forward strand.
CTCTTCTCGTCTTTTCCTGCAATAGTGATGATGAGGTCGCTTTTATTGCCTGCAGTGCAGGTGATTCTCGGGTCAGCATCCTTGAACAGGAGCTCTTCCGAAAGCAAGAGGCTCTTCTTATGGCCGGAGGGGTCGGTGAGGACGATTGTTTCCCGTGCCATGGTGGTGGGTAGTGGGCGCCTTATCGCGCTTTGACCTTGGTGATGGTTATCCTGCTCTTGAAGATCATCTTGGACCCGCAGTAGATGCAGCGCACCTTCTTCTTGATGTTCGCCTCAGAGATCGTCTTGTTGCAGGAGAAGCACTTGTATTCACTCATGTTTCTCGATAAGTTTTGATTTTGTTATGGAGTATGCCTTCGCTGTGAATTTCGCCCCGCACTTCCTGCATCCCCAGATGCCGAGCGCCATGCGCCGGACTTTCAGGTAGTTGCACTTCGGGCATTTATGTGTTGCACGCTGTTCTTGCTCGATGATGGCCACAGCCTCCCTGTTCCGCCGCCCGTACCGGGTGCCGAACCTCTTCTGGGATCCTAACTTCCTGGTTTCTGGCATGGGTCTCAGGAAATATGGGGCATTTATAAATCTTTGGGTTTGCTTTCGACGGCAATGGCCGTCTTGTCGCCGATAAAAATGGTGGGGCTGCCCGGATTTGAACCGGGGTCACACGGCCCCAAACCGCGAAGGATGGACCAAGCTACCCCACAGCCCCATGAACCTCTCGTGGTCTTTGCGGATTTTTAAACTTTCCTGTTCATATCCTGCGTTGGTGGCAGCCCGCGGAGCAGGCAACCCCTGTTCCAGCGCCTTTCGTTATACGCTGTTCATACTTTCCCGCACCACAATGCGTTAGATGCGCTCATTTTTCTGTTAAGCGCTATTTCTGGAAATCGAAACATTTAAAAACATGGGTGTTATAAGGGAGTATAACAAAATTTGATTTGGAATCATGGGTGATTATCAAATGGCAAAGAAGAAAGCTAAAAAGAAGAAATAAGTGATTTGATGGTTTTTTGTTTCCTTTTTTTTATTTTTTCATATCTCCGCATAAAAAATCGGTAACCACTTGCAGCGAGGGGGTGCTCACCGTGTACGACGAAGAAGATTATGAGGAAGAAGAAGAGGAAGAGGACGAATTCTAGTTTGTTTTATATTTATTTGCTCTTCCTGTTGGAGATGCAGATATTTCAAGTCAGGTTTATTCAAGCCATTTCCTGCCGGGTTATTTTTCTTCAGACGCAGTAAAGTTCATCTTCTCGATATGCCTGCATTTTGGGAAGCTTGAGCAGCCGATGAACTTGCCATAGAGGCTGGTCCTGATCACGAGCTGCGAGCCGCACTTCGGGCATTTCCTGTCGAGCAGCTCCTTTTCTACTCTCCTGATTTCCTTGTGCGCTCCGGGGTCGTTGTGCTCCTTGTCCGGGCAGTCCGGGTTGATGCAGATATGCTGCGGCCCTCCACGTTTCCTTTGGATATGGATGATGGGAAGATTGCATTTCGGGCATATCTTGTCGATCCCCTTGACCATGCCGGACTGGGGGAGCTGGTAGGTTGTCTTGCAGTCAGGGTACTTGTCGCAGGCAATGAAGCGTTTTCTTGTTTTTTTGCTGTATATCACCTTGAGCATTCCCTCTGCGCAGTTCGGGCATTTCCCAAGGGTGTTGATGATGTTCTGGCTCTCGATCTCTGAATCAAACAGCTCTTTGCCGATTGCTGCCTCTTCTGTCTTGAATTTTTTCAATATTTTTGTCAGCTCTGTCTTCGCATGGTCCAGGACTTTCTGCGGCTCGAGCTCCTGCTCCCTGATCTTTTCCATCTCCTCTTCAAAGCTCCTGGTGAGCTGCTCGTCAACTATTTCAGGGACATGGCGCTCGATGATCTCCAGGGTCTTGATGCCGAGCTCAGTGGCTTCGATGGCTTTCTCTTTGACATAGCCGCGTTTGTAGAGCGCGTCGACGATGTCTGCCCGCGTCGCCTTTGTCCCCAGTCCTCTCTTCTCAAGCTCATTGATGATGGATGCCTGGGTGAAGCGCTTCGGCGGCTGGGTTTCCTTGAAAAGGTTGTTGAGCGCGAGCACCTTGAGCTCTTCACCAACGATAACCTTAGGGAGCTCGTCTTCTTTCAGCTTCACGTAGGGATCATACAGCACATGCCATCCTCTCTTGACTGTCCTGGTTCCTCTGGCGATGAATGGCTCTTTCGCGACGTCGATTTCCAGCGAGACAGTTTCCCTGACCGCGTCCTCACCGAATACTGCAAAGAAGCGCTTGACAATCAGGTCATACACTTTCTGGTCGCGCTCGTGCAGCGCTTTCGGCGCAAGCCCTGTCGGATAGATTGCCGGGTGCGCAGGATCTGTCTTTGGCCCGCTGTGCGGATGCAGGCTTGTTTTCTTAAGTAGAAATTCTGTCATTGGCTTGAATCCCGGCTGTTTCTGGAGCTCTTGCAGGATCTTCTTGAAATTCAGCTCCTTGGGGTACTGCTGTGAACTTGTCCTTGGGTATGAGGTGAAGCCGCCGAGGTAGAGGTTCTGGGCGATCGAGAGTGTTTCTTTGGGGCTGATGCCGAACAGCTTGAAGCTCTCTGTCTGCAATGCGCCGAGGTCAAAGGGGAATGGCGGGCGCTGGTTGAATTCCTTTGCCTCGATCTTCGATGCGATCGCAGGCTTGCCTGTGCACTTCTCAAAGATCTTCTGCGCTTTTTCCTTGTCCCAGAACTTGTCTTCTGCATGAAATGCCTCGATAGTCTTGGCATCCTTTTCTGTGATGAGCTGGAGCTGCCAGAACGGCACTGGAATGAATGCGCGTATGCCGAGCTCCCTGTCGACGATGATCTTCAATGCCGGACCTTGGACACGGCCCATGCTGAGTATCTTGAAGAGCCCTGCCTTCTTGACCGCGATCATCAATGCCCGGGAGAGGTTGATGCCGTACATCCAGTCGAGGAAGTGCCGTGTCTCTCCTGCCAGTGCCTGGCCCCAGTCCAAGTGGCTGGAGACATGCGCGTACGCGTTCTCGATATCTTCTTTCAGCAATGTCGAGAACTTCATCCTGCGCGCGTCCTTCTGCTTGCAGGCATACCTGATGACATTCAGGCCGATGACCTCTCCTTCGATGTCATAATCGCAGGCGACCGTGAACTGGTCAGCATCCTTGGAGATCTTCTTGAGCACGTCAAGGTATTTTTTCGAGAATTCTGATCCTTTCGACACTTCAGAGGTGGGCTTCCATTCCAGATCATAGCTCGGGTACTTGAACGACTTTTCTTTTTCTGCGACTGTGAAGAGGTGGCCGACAGCGCAGCCGACGACGATATCCTTTTTTCCGTGCGTGATCTTATAGATGGGGACCTTGTTGATATTCTCCTTGATCGGCTTGCCTGTGGCGAGCGCTTCCGCTATCTTCTTGGCTGCGTTCGGCTTTTCTGTGATGATGAGCTCGTATGCCATATTTTCCGACGTGAAATTCTATTTTACACTGCGGTTTCCAGAACGAAAAGAGGGAGGATATATAAAAAGGTTATTAATGAGATTTTTTACGAGTTCGCCATCTCCTGTTTTTATCGACGCTAAATCACCCCTATCTTCCTCATTTTCCGGTGCACGGTCTCATACCGCATTCCCGCGCGTTTCGCCACGCACACGATCTTCCTCCCGCACTCGCCGAGGAGTTTGGTGAAGTACTGCTTCTCGAATTCTTCCTCTGCCTCCTTGAGCGACATCGGGTTGTCCGGGAGGCTTGCAGCGATGTCTTTGGAGATCTGGGAGAGGTCAGCGTACATCTTCTCGAGCTTCACCGGGTGGAGCACCTCTGCATAGCCTTGCAGAACATCGCCTAACACGTCCTGGACCGCTGTCTCCTTGATGTAGCTCGGCTTGAGCATGTCGTCGCGCATCTTCTGCACGTTCATGCGCGCGTCATGGATGAACCTGTGTATGGTCCTCCGCTCGACGTCCAGTCTCCGCGCGACCTCGCTGATGTTGCCGTAGCGCATGAGCAGGTTTCTCCTGATGTAGTGCTCTCTGAATCTTTTCTTTGCCATTTTGTACGGAAGATGCGTGGTGATCTCAAAGCCCAGGAGAGGGTTCATGGACAGCTTTGCAGTCAGGTCTTCTCCGAGTTCCTTGATGTGCACGCCCATGAACTTCTGCATGATGCAGTCAATGGCAGGCTGGAGCTTGGACAAGAGCTTTGTTTCGAGGCCTTCTTTGCTGTCCTGCTTTCCATTCTCCGGTCGTGGCATGGGAAAAATGAATAAGATACTCTTTAAAACACTTATGATTTTTTTGTCTCACATCCTAGTTTTTCATCCCAGGCGTTTTTATAAGCAGAGCCATCCTATCATGCAGGATATGACGGTAAAGTCATGAGGAACAAGTAATGGAGGAAAGATGCCGTGCAACAGGAAATGCAGCATAGGACATGCTTACGGAGGACTGCACCTGGTCACCGGAAGCGTTGGGCCAGGATATGGTATGCGCCAGCAGCCTAGCTATGCGCCGGCATCATATTTTGCGAATCCGAATAGTTTGAGCGCTCTCGAGTTTGAGCTGCAGCGCCAGCCGATGTACAATAGGACAGAGAAGGATTATGCGCCGGCCAAGTTCAGGGAGATGTATGGTGCACCGCTGGATGGGATTAAAAACCTGCTGGATACCGCGCGCAACACTTACCTTTCAGCGCTCGAGCAGAACCTGAAGTACGCTGAGTCATTGGCGAGAAACGGGATTGATTATTCCCTCCTGAGCCAGGCGAAACAGAAATACGAGTCCCTGCGGGCAGCTCTGAATGGGCAGCTATCTCTCGTGGTGGTCAACCCTGACGATCTTGCGGCTCCAGTGCAGATTAATCTGATGGGAGATCTTCAGCTGAACAACGACAGGCAACTGAGTGTCGGGATGCCTTCTCAAAAAAGAAAACGCATTGAAGAAGGAGAAACTATGTATTATGAAACTCCTGAACTACCCCTGGTGACATATGAGTCTGCAGTGCTTTTCCCAGGAAAGAATGGATGGGAACAAGATATGCAGGAAGACCGGAGAGATGTGCATCAGAGACGTTCAAAGCTTGAAGAGCTCATTGCTAGGGAGAAGGAATTTTTACTGAACTAAAATGCAGACCAATCTTGAACAGACAGAACAGAATAAGATAATGAACAAGCTGATCGAAGCTGAAAAGATTAAACGAGAGAATCCGCGATTGGCTGCCCGATTCTACCTGGAAGTGTCAGAGATCTATCTTCAGCTTTCTAAGAAAATTCCGGCACGGGAATCCGAGTTCGTGAATGAAGCAGCAGCGCTCTATATGAAGGCTCAAAGCATGAAGAACAGCGCATATCTTGAAAAAAATTCTGAAGAATTAAGTAAGCAAATAATAAATTCAATGATTGTATCTCCTCCCGACAGATCTTTTAAAGATATTGGAGGGCTTGAAGATGTAAAAGAAGAAATAAAACTGAAAATTATAGAGCCTTTAAAGAATTTTGAAATTTTTAATCATTATAAGAAAAAAGCAGGCGGAGGAATTCTGATGTATGGCCCTCCTGGTTGCGGAAAAAGTCTCATAGCAGAAGCGACTGCTGGAGAAGCGGGACTGGTTTTTTTCAATGTGAAAGTTTCTGAACTGATGAATTATTATGTCGGAGAAACAGAGAAGAATATTGCAGAGCTTTTTAAAAAAGCACGAGAAAACCAGCCATGCATAATTTTCTTTGATGAATTTGAGGCACTAGGCACCGATAGAACTGGAGCGAATGCATTTCATAGCGGATTAGTTTCGCAATTATTGTCTGAGATGGATGGTGTTGGAAATAAGGATGACACGCAGATTCTTCTTCTTGCTGCAACAAACACACCGTGGCTCATCGACAATGCACTTCTCAGGGAAGGGAGATTTGGCTCGACAATTTTCATCCCTCCTCCAGACAGAAAAGGGAGAATAGAGATTCTGAAAAAACATCTTGAGAAAAAGCCTGTCGACAGCATCGATTTAGGATTATTAGCAGACATGACGAATGGATTTTCCGGAGCAGACCTGAAAAGAATATGCGAAGAGGCAACGAACAATGCTATTAAAGAATGTTTGAGAACAAAAAAGCGACGGAATATCGAACTCAGGGATTTTGTGCTTCCCGAGAGTAAAATGAAACCATCGATACTTCCTTGGTTTAGACAGGCCATCTCATTTATTATAGAAAATAATCTCCAAAAAGAATTTGAACCAATTTTTGATTATTTGGAAAAGAAAAAATAAAATTTCTGTCTTAAATATATTCTTCCTTCAGGCATTCATACACAAACCGTATAAATGAAAGGTAGTCCTTCTCCTCATGCGTGCTCTCTAAGAGCGTGTAATACTTCTCTTTGTTCTTGTCCTTGATGATAAGCGGCAGATAACCATTCTTCATCAACACGAAATTCAGCAATAATCTCGCAACCCGTCCGTTTCCGTCGGTAAACGGGTGAAGCTGGACAAACTTGATGTGCACCAAGCTCGCGACTTCGACAGGATGGTATTTTTTCTTGATGAACCTGTAGAATGAAAGGAAGCGGTCCATCTCCTCGTCAAGGTCTTCTGGCTTTGGCGGCAGGAACTCTGACCCGGTGATCTTCACTCTTTTTTTCCTGAACCCGCCAGCATCCGGGATGATGTGGTCCATGAGCATTCTATGCGTGGTCAGGATGAATTTTCTCGAAAGATCTTTCTCATAATTCTTCACAAAGCTGTAGGCTGCCTCCATGTTCTTGGCCTCGTAGATCTCGCGGAGCTTTTTCCCTGAAGGCGCAATCTCGTCCTCGATGACGAGTTTCGTGTCCAATAACGTCATGGTGGATCCCTCAATCTTGTTGGAGTTGAAGGTGAACCGTATCAGGAAATCAATGTCATTCTTCTCATTGATCTCTGGAACAGAAGACTTGCGCGTTGACTCAAGAGTGCTGATCTCTTCTTTTGAGAGGAATGCATGCTTCTGGAGTTTTCTTGCAGTTCTTATGCGCTGCGGGTTGCGTGCCTTTGCCTCAAGCTCATTCTCATACGCTCTCAGCCGCACGTTGTCAGGCGCCTGCTTGCCAAGGTAGAGCTTGCACTTGCTCCAGCCATGTTCCTGGCGCTGGTTCTTGACCAGGTAAAAGTACTCATGCCCTTTCACAGTCTGCTTGACAAGATAGCTCATTGCCGCTCCATGCAAAAACCTGGAAAAATGAATAGACCAGTATACATTTAGGTAGCACTAGTATTTAAATCTTTCTAATATGAGTTAGGTAGCACAAATTATGTGCAAGACGTGGAATTGTTGGTTATTCAGCAGGGGTGAGTGGTGGGGGATGGTTGGTGGGAGGTGGTTGATGGGGGTTGGCGGGGAGTCAATTGCATAACGAGGTGGTAGGAGCTGGCTGGCGGGCACGATGCAAAAATGGGTGATAAGGATGGTTAATGGGAACGTCTTGAACAATTGAGTTCGGCAAGAAGCTGCAATTAACTTTTTATACCCCAACCAGTTCCTCCCTGCTTTCAGGTGATTCCGTGCAAAAGACATTCATTTTCGACCTTGACGACACTCTTATTCCCTGCGAGATCCATTACAGCGTGCGCAT
>JAZDID010000021.1:0-2288 GCA_043805315.1 Nanobdellota archaeon
CCTCTGCTTGAGCCTGATGTATGGGTTTGGCTCGAGCGAAACAGAAAGGTTGTCCTGGTCAGGGTCTGTGAAGAAGTTCGAGATGTTCAGGGACATCTCTTCAGCGAATGAGAAGTCAGGGATCGCATGCAGCTGCACAGGAAGATGATTCTGTTCGAGGAAAGTATAGGTCAGGCTTTCCAGGTACAAAAAAACTCCGTTGAGCTCGATCTCAAGAGACACGTTTGAAATGTTGTCAAGGATGCAGGTTTCCAGACATGCCCTGTCAAACAGGATTTCCCAAACCGATATTTCTTCAGGAGTGAGATTTTCCGGAGTGATGTTAAGCGCTGTTTCATCGAGTGTCTCATTAGCCAGCTCATTAACCGTCTCATCGGCCGGCTCATTCAAGGATGCATTCAGAGAAATGTCAGGTGTGTCGTTTCCAATGCGGAGGATAGTCTCATTGAGAAGAGTCCCGTTGAGAACGGTTTCAGGCAGGATGATTGCAGACATGTTCTCCGGCGTGCTGTTGTCTGTTATATCATCTTCATACACGGCAAAGCCGGTGATGGGCGCGTGCCTCTCTTTCCCGGATATTTTCTTTGATCGATTCTGTTGAGCGCTGTCAAAGACCAGATACCTTTTTTCCGGGGTCGTGAGGTATATCCTTGCGCTGCCGTTGCCGGTGAGATTTCCCGAGACTTTCAGTGAGAGGAGACGGCTGAGGTTAAGCTCTATGGCCTGGGATTCGTTGAGGGAAAGATTGAGAAAGAGCGTTGACTCTTTTTGCCGTTCATACGCCACGAAGCCTGTCGGCGCATACATCCGCAGGAAAAACGCTGCAAAGAAAATCGCGAAGATGAAGAGGAAGAGGAAAAGCGCGTGCTTGTTCTTGTCGAGCCAGTTCAATGGATCATTGCTTTCCTTCGCAGCAAGAGTTTCGAGCTGCATCCTCTGCTGTTCCAGCTGGCGCTCTATCTGGCTGAAATATTCCTCTTCTGGCTTTTTTCCGAGAAATGCATTTTGCCTGTCCAGGTATTCCTTGCCAGAGATGCGCTGCAGCGTGCGCAAGCTGTCCAGTGTCCTCAGGTATTCCAGCGCATTGGCCTTGCGCTGTTTCAGGAGCACAATGCGTGCTGAGATCCCTGCAAGCGCTGCCTCTTTTTTCTGCCGCATCATCAGTCCTGTCACTGCGTAACCTTGGCTCTCGTAGCCCTCTTTTTTTCAACTCTGTGATACGCTGTCCAGATGGTCCGCTCGTCCCTGTTCAACAATTTGGCGATCTGGTGATAGCTCAAGCAGGTGTTCTTCTTGAGATACTCAACCATGATCTCAAGAACTGCGACCTGCCTGTCCTTGAAGATAGCGCTGGGAAAATCCACATAGTCTGGAATAGCTCCTGTGCGAGAAGAAATACCTGTTTCTTTCTGCTTTCCCTGCATTTCCCGAGCCAGATGTGCCACGCGATCACTCACGAACATCACTTCACTTACATTGTCAGTAATGCTACTCTTATTTCTTTAACTTACATCGTAAGTAAGACTTTATAAACATTTCGATGAGAAAACAAGAGGAGAACACACCAACACCACGACATACTTACATTGTAAGTGTTCATTTATATATCTTCCGCCTCAAAAGGAATAGAAAAGTTTATAAATATGATAATCATACCAATATGAATTTGACAAGAAAGGCGGTATGCATATGGAACTTGAATTTACAATGCTGGGGGAAAGAGGGCAGGCAGTCATTCCGAAATCGATACGGGAAAAAATGCCTGCGCCGAAAGGAACCATGTTCAGCGTGGTGCTTGTAGATAAGGATACCCTAATCATGAAACGAATCGACAAGCAAAAGCTCCTTGAAGAATTTAGAGGACTTCGGGCATCAATAAAAAAGAAATTCAGCGAGGCTGAGATTGTTGAGGAAATCAAGAAAGCCCGCTCTGGTTAAGGTTGTCCTGGACACGAGCAGCTATGTCTCCGCGCTTCTCTCTCCTCACGGAGTCTCTGCCAGCGTATTTGAGCTGGTTACCCAAGGAATGGTCTTGAATTTCTATACAGAAGAGATTTTCAAAGAAGTGAAGACGGTCATAGCAAGACAGAAGTTTAATCTCCCGGATCAAAAGCAGAAACAATTTGCTGATCTGATTCAAGAATCTTCATATCAGCTTCAAGCACTTGAAATGTTTCAAATTAAAAAGTGTAGGGATCAAAATGATGATAAATTTCTATCACTTGCACAGCAGGCGGATGCTGATTTCATTGTCAGTTGGGATGATGACTTGCTTATTTTGGAAAAAA
>JAZDID010000022.1:0-9833 GCA_043805315.1 Nanobdellota archaeon
AATGATGATGGTGCAAAGCATAGAAGGGAACTGGGTGTTAGGGGAGGAACACAAATGAACGAATGGTTGAAAAGAAATAACTTCCCTAAAAGGTTCCAAGTCCTTTGCTTTAACTGTAATTGTGGAAGGAAGATCAATGGAGGAATCTGCCCACATAAAGACAATTTATTATAAGGGGGTGATATAGTGGAGAAATGGGGATGGTTTGGTAGTATTAGATCATTATGTGCGTTCATGATTGTTGGAGCCTTCACATACTTATCAGTTATTGGTAAGGTCGGAGCGGATCAGGTGATCAGTGTGGTGATGGTAGTACTCGCGTTTTACTTTACATTAAAGGATAGGGGAGAGAATTTCATCATCCGTTTCTTCAAGTTCTTCATGCTCGCCATAGGTGCCTTGCTCCTTCCTTTCTTCCTTGGTTTGCTGAAGACAGTGCCGTTTATCAGCAGCTTCAGCGTGCTCGGTAGGTTCTCACTGGTTGAGCTCATCACCGTAATTGCAGCATCATTCCCTATCTTCATCATCGGAGGATTCTTCAACTCGCCCCGGCTAGCAGGCAAGATCACTCGGTTCATTATCTATGCCTGGATCATCGGCATCACGCTCTTCTATTTCTACAGCGTGAGCAACCAACTGCCAGTCATGGCTCCTTTAGTAGAAACATCAGGCGCATGGGGAACTATCAAGGAGATCTGGGTGACCAACTGGCAGAAGTTCACCTATACCATCAATATAACCAAGCCGGTCATCATCGGAGGCCTGAACAATTCCATCAACAAGCTCTTTGACCCGTACTTTGTGGCAGAAGTCGAGGACAGCAAGTCAGACAAACAATTAGGAGTCTATCTCCAGAACCTCGAGCCAGCGACTGATCCTGTGCTGCCAGACGAGCCGAAAATAGTTGTCTATGCAGAGCTGAAAGGAAAGACCTTTGTTGGAGAAGTTGCTATCAAGAACACCTGCTATGGAAAATATGATGTAGCCACTGCTGACAGCAAGACAAGCTCCAGGCTCATCACTGGAAAAGTCGACCCTCCTGTGATCTCATTGTCTGATTATGAAGAACAATCATTGGTCTGTGAGATCGACCATCGGCAGATGAGAGCAGGGCAAGAGACAATCGGAGAGGATGTTGAAGTCATCTTCAATTCCTCGTTCAATTTTGTCACCTGGGGCTATGTCACCTATGCATTCATGGAGCAGAATGAATTGCGGAACAGGAGAAAGAGCGGTGAGGATGTTGCCAAAGAGCTCGGCATCAGCGAGACAGTCAAGGCAGTCTACACCAACGGGCCTGTCACTCTTGGATTGGTCAGGCAGCAGGACCCGCCAAAACAGCCTGTCGGCATCAGTGCAGAAGAACCCTACATTCCTTTCCTCATAGGAATCACCATCGAGAACACCAAGCAGTACAGCGGCCGAGGAACTATCCAGAAGATCAATACGATGGTATTCCGCGTGCCAAAACCCCTACGCCTCGACCCGGCAAGCTGCTATCCTGAACAATACAGCTCAGAAACTGATGCCGGCGCATACACGAATTATACGTTCAAAGACATTCCTGTGCGCCAGGATTTAGGCTACCAGACCACACGCTGCAGGCCAAATATCACTAGCAACGACATTCCAGAATTATTAGGAGAAGGCGGCATCGCATTCGTTACCTTTGCCATCGAAGTCGATTACGAGTACCAACTCTCAGAATCCACGCGTGTCCGCCTGGAAAAGCCAGTGCCAGAGCAATTGCCAGAGCCGACCTGAAACGAGAAAATGACCATGAATCCAAATGACACGAAACAGAGAGGCGTCATGATTTGCGCAAGCATGCTCCTCACTTTTTTCCTGCTCACCGCCTGCACACAAACACCCCAGTATACAGTCTACAAAGTGGGAAAAGAAGGGCTTTCACTGAAATTCCTGCCAAATTCCCCTCCCCAGAAAGTGTATGACAATGACGAGTTCTCGACATACCTTTTTGTGGAGAACAAAGGCGCGTTTGATGTCGTCAAGAGCCAGGACGAGTCAGGAAACGCGCTCAGCAACAGCTATGCAGTCATCGCACTGACCTATGACCCTTATTACTTGCTGCTGAGCTCTGAAGACACTGGTGCACGCCAGGATGTTGACCAGGCGCAGAGAAGGATATACCTGCGGGGAAAATCCGTGTACCATCCAAGAGGCGAGGGAGAAAGCTTTGAGTTTGGATTCCACGCAAACAAGCTCGAAGGCCAGCGCGAGCAACCCCAAACAACAATCTTGTTCACTCTCTGCTATCCCTACGAGACACGCCTGTCAAAAGAGGTCTGCATTGACAAGGACTTCTACAACCTGGACGAGCGCAAAAAAGTCTGCACAATCAAGGACCTGAGCTTTTCCCAAGGCCAAGGAGCGCCCATCGTCATCTCCAAGATCGAGCCGCGGGCTTTACGCATCAGCCAAGACACGCTTGTCGAGTTCAACATTGTCGTCGAGAACGCAGCAGGCGGAAACGTGATCACCTATGACAAAAACAAGGAGATAGCAGACCAGTGCATCTCAGCAAAGCCAGACAATGACGAATGGAACCAGGTGAACATCGAGGCCTATCTGTTAGGCCAGAAGCTAGACTGCAAGTCAGGCACGATCAAGCTGTTGGAGAACAAGGGTGAGATCAGGTGCAGGACATCCCAGGCAGTCAGCGGAGAGGCACGAAACTTCCTCTCAGTGCTCCAAGTGAAGCTTGATTACCTCTACCAGTCCAGCATCTCCAAGAACATCCAGATTGTCAGAAGCGAACAATAACAAGCATATTTACGAACAATAATATTTATATACTGAACACCCAAGAACACAGAAGAGGTGGAACTATCCAGCAGATCACCAGAAAAGCAATCCTTGTCTTGACGCTTATCCTGTCCTTATTCCTGTTCAGTTGCAGTCAGACTGGGACAAACACTGTCAAAGACAATTCCAAGTTCTTCACTGGCTATGACGGAGTCAACATCAAGCTCTCTCCAGGAACAGTGCCGAGCAAAGTCTATTATTATGGCAGGAATCCAGGTCCTCAGGACAACATCATGAACTTCAACCTCGAGCTGACCAACACTGGCAGCGCTGACTCTTACGGCGGAGCGTATATCTCAGGCTATGACCCGAGCTTCATCGATGTGACTGGCGTGAACATCAATGAGATAGGCGGCTGGGGAGACTGTGATTTTGACCTGCTCTATCTTGGAGGAAACTGGCTCGGCTATGTGAGCTGCCTCTTATGGGGAAATGATATCTCACTTACGCTTGGCAGCAATGGCAACCTGATCAAAGGAGGAAGTGCTGATGTGGATGTCGGCCAGGTCTTCCAGACTTTGACAGGCAAAGACTGGCTGAACGGCTTGAGAGGACAGATCAACTGCGACACCACACGCCAAGGAGGATGCAGGTTCGGCCTTGATTATCAAGGATCAGACTTTGACTTCGGCTACCAGAACAACGGCAGAGGAGCCATAGGATATATCACCACGATCTACCAAGACCTCTATGGAAGCAGCTTCATCAACACAGCACACGGAAAGGAATTCGCATTGTTAGGAGACAGGCAGACATTCCCGGGCGGAGACCTTGATTATATTGATTTCCAGGCAACAATCCAGAACTGGCCGCGAGGGCTTGAGCAGACAGAGCAGAAATTCCTCTTCACTTCCTGCTATGTCTATACAACCTATGCTGACCCGCAAGTGTGCATAGACCCATTCCCAGAGAGCCTGGGAAGGAAGATCTGCAAGCCAAAAGTGACAACTTATCCCAAAGGCCAAGGAGCACCAGTAGCCATCACCAAGATCGAGCAGGAAAACACGCCACGATCGATCTTCTTCACCATATACGTGGAGAATAAAGGAAAAGGTATGCTCTATCATCCCACCAGCCTGCACAAATGCGATCCCCTCAATGCTGAGCGCGTGACGCAGAAGGACCTGAATTTCGTGTTTTTAGGAGATATCAGGCTTGCGAATGACTGGGAACAGATCAGGTGCCAGCCCGCAAACAGGCTCATCAAGCTGGAAAACGGCAAAGGCCAGATCGTGTGCGAATACCAGATAAAGTATGGCATCAAATCAGCCTACCTCTCTCCCCTGGTGATTTCATTGTGGTATGGCTATTCAAGCACAGTGGAAAAGACCGTGCTGATCAGGCGCGGCGATTAAAATTACAAAATTATTTAAATAAGAAGATTTAGGAAAAAGAATATCCGTCAGTTTTATATACATATAATCCAAAGAAAACGAATAGAGGTGTATGAGTATGAACCAGACTCGATCGAGCATCATCGTCGGCTTAGCACTTTTTGCAGTATTTATCCTGACCTCCTGCCAGCAGCAGGACCCGAATAGGGGATCAAACCTTCCGTTCATCGGCGGCAGCGAAGGCCTGACCATGGACTTCGCGCCAGGAGCTCCTCCTGACGAGGTGTTCGATGCTGCCCAGTTCCCGTTCAGCGTGAATATCATCATCGAGAATGTTGGCGAGGATGACGTCCTTCCAGACGAGGCTGAGATCAGGCTGATCGGCATAGAGCCTGGCCTCTTTGGCGTCAGTGATGACGACCTCATCACTGTGCTCCCGCAGACCTTGCGGGGCGCTGTCAAGCTCGCAGACGGCACAGAGCGGCCAGGAGACATCACCCAGGTTGTCTTTCCCACCAGCGATGTTGCCCAGCTCAGCTACCAGCCAGACCTCGAAGGAACAGACGAGATCATCATGCGTGCAGAGATGTGCTATGATTACAAGACAAGAAGCACAACACAGGTCTGCATCAAGGACCAGCTGCTCGAGAACATCTACAATGACAAGATATGCGTGGTGAACGAGGAAAAGCTCCCCCAAAATTCAGGAGCGCCAATCCACATCACAGAGCTGCGGGAGACTCCCCAAGGAAAGAACAATGTGAATGTCCAGTTCAAGATCGAGCACCTAGGAGGAGGCCTGTTCTTCAAGCTCGGCACTCCCTGCGACGACTCAATCACAAACCCGAACGAGAACATGGTCAAGATCAAAGTGTACTTTGTGGAAGTTCCAGGATATGAAGCCCCTCCAATCAAATGCCCCTTGTTCCATGGCGAGACAGAAGGCTATGTGAACCTGTTCCAAGGAGGGCCAAGGACAATCAGCTGCACGATCTACGGCAACCCGGATAAAGACCGGATCTACCAGGACCTGCTGCACATCGACCTCGAGTACACCTACCTGAACTATATCGAGAAGCCGTTGATCATCAGGGACGTGACTGCACGATAAGAAACTTTCGATTATTTTTTTTAATATTTTATTTTTATTCTTCTTTATTTCTTTTCTTGCTTTACATTGATGAGCACAAAGCTACTCAATAATGCCTCTAATTGGATGAACTCGTCGCTGCCCTCGACCATCCTGAACTCGATCTCGCCGCACTCCTTCACCATGGCGAGCTTCTTCTGATCATCAATATCCAGATTCCATATCTCCTTCTGGATCTGCTTGATCACGTCAATGCCTGACAAGCCGTAGGTGAGCATGGTCTCAAGGAGCTTGTTCTTCGCGTTCAGGAATTTCTGCTGAGCACACTCCATGAGCACTTCCTTGATCTCCTTTGGCCTGGCCACGCTCGCCATGTTGTAGATGTCCTCTTCTTTTATCTTATTGGACATGGCTGCACAGGCCTGCAGGACATTCTCAACCCGTCTGACATCGCCTTCAGAGATCTGGCAGATCGCCTCGACTGCTTTCTCGTCCACGTGGAGCTTTTCTTCCTTGGCAATGTGCTCGACGATCTTCTCAATGTCTTTTTTCTCCAAAGGCCTGAACTTGAAGACTGTGCAGCGAGATTGGATTGGATCAATGATCTTTGACGAGTAATTGCAGGAGAGAATGAACCTCGTGACTGTGGTGAAGTTCTCCATAGTTCTCCGCAATGCCTGCTGGGCTTCCTTTGTGAGGGCGTCACATTCATCCAAGTAGATGATCTTGAACGGCACATCTCCCAAGGAGCGTGTTCTGGCAAAGTCCTTGACTTTGTTCCTGATGACGTCAATGCCTCGTTCATCTGACGCGTTCAACTCGAGAAAGTTCTCATGCCAGGTGTCTTTAAAGAGCTTCTTCGCAATGACCAACGCCAATGTGGTTTTACCTGTGCCAGGCGCGCCAGCAAAAAGGAGATGAGGCATGTTCCTCTTCTCGACAAATGCCTTTGTCTTCTCGACAATCTCTTTCTGACCTTTTATTTCTTCAAAGGTCTGGGGCCGGTACTTCTCTGTCCAGATCGCGTGGTCCATGGGAAATAGGGATGAAGGAGCGGTTTAAATAATTAATTGTTTAAAAAAGAAAACAATGAGCTAAGAAAAAAGAACTGCTCAGATAATATCCTCTTCTGCAATCACCATGTAATCTCCTATCGCGATCACAGATGAGAAGGGGATGAGGATCTGGCCTTCCTTGGTCTTTTCCAATTCCAGCTTCTCGGTGTAGCTTGTCGGATTCACCAGGACCATGTGAATGAGCTCTCCTGAGCTTGTCTCGAAGATGATGTCCCCGACCTCACCGAAGCGCTTGCCGGTCTTGCTTACGACAGTCTTGCCAATCAACTGCTTTGAAAACTTTTTCTCTTCATCGCGCATTTCAGCCATGATGTACCACCCGATTTGTATTCGATAAAAATTTGCTTGCTTAAAAATATTGTTATTCTGAAATTAATACAGGATGAGACTATTGGAGTATTTAAAACTTTTGGTTTTTATAGGAGGGATAATGAGGCTGACCTTTCTCTGTAATTGATTGCCAGGAAGGCCTTCGGCACTCCCTTGGTCAATACCTCCACGCTCTTTCCAAGGCAAAGGTCATCCTCTATCCTGATTCCTGTCTTTTGGTAATGTCCTGGCTCGATCGTGAAGACCATTCCTCTACTTAGGATATGCTTGAGCTTTGGGGCAAAGCCAGGCAGCTCATGGACCTGGATTCCCAAGCCATGGCCGATGCCATGCGTAAAGTATTTCTTGTCCTTGCCGAACAGCATGTCTGCATGCTTCTGGACAGCAGGGGCAGAGACCTCTCCTGTCTTGGCGTATTCTCTCTTGATAAAATCTATGGTCTTCTCTTGGACAGCAAGGACTCTCTGGTATAATAAAACCTCTTGCGGCGTTGGCTTGCCGATATATGCTGTCCTGGTGATGTCAGTGCAATATCCCTTGTATTTCAGGCCATAATCAATGATGAGAAACCCTCTCTTCAGCACCTTGTTGCCATAATAATGCGGAATGGCTCCTGAGATTGCATGGGCGATGATGGGCTCGAAGGAGAGCTCGCAGCCAGCCATGAGGGTTTTAATCTTCAGAGAGGTCCTGATATCTGCTTCAGATCTGAACTTTCCTTTCTGCAAGTCTGCCAATACCATGTTCATGATATTGCAGGTGATGGTGCATGCGTGCTTGAAGATCTTGATTTCCTGGGGAGTCTTCTGGCTGCGCAGCTGATTCAGCTCTTGCGAGAGATCCCTTGTCTTGACAATCCTCCTGATCTTCTGATAATTCGCGGTGAGGAGGAAGCTCTCATTGATGCCGAGCACGCGGATCCTCTTTCTCTGCACGATCTTTTTCAGGAGTTCAGGAAAATCCTTGTTGAGGTTCTGGACAGCAAATCCCCGAGTATTGAGCTGTTCCAAAGGACTGATGAAAATAACTGGTTTTCCTTGCGCGAGGATGAGCATGATAGCCTCTTGGACATGCTGCTGGAGAAAATAGAAGAAATTCGGGTCTTTTGAAGTCAGAAGGCAGGCGTCAATGCCCTTCTTGTCCATCTCTTTCCTGAATTCAGCAAGCTTCATAACGCAATGAAAAATGGATGTATTATTTTAATCTTGTCAATTTCAGGAGTCAAGAGTTTAAACAATACATTTAAATATCCACCCGGTAAACCTTTCTGGGATGGAAAAACGCCCGAACTATCCGCGCTTTTCTGAGGACGTCGATCATTGCACAAGGCAGTTGCAGGCATTAAAGGCTGAGAACAAGAGGATATACATCCTTGCAGATGCTGATAACACTGCAGCCTTTTACTCCATGGCTCCAGTCTCCTGTGCAGCTCACGAGCTCGGCTTTGATGTGTTCGCGCTGTTCAAGAACAAGGGAGAGTTCTACAAGAATCTCCTGAAGCTCTGGTTCTGCTACCATTCCTTTGAAAATCCCTCAACACTGCCTGATCTCAAAAAAGACATCCGGCAGAAAGCACTGGCAGCATTCATCACTGAAGCTGACAAGAAGGCAAAAGGAGAGATAGAACAGCTCTTTGCAATGCCCGTGCTCTTCCTGATCGCACAGCAGAAAGGATTCCTCTGCCTGACCAAAGCGCAGATGATTTCAGGAAAGGTATTCGAACAGCTTATGGCAAAGACTGATCTGGAAAAGCTTAGACTTGCGCATACAAAAACAAAACCAGCATTCTTAGCATATCAGACACGATGGTTCCAGCCACATCAGACAAAACTGCTCGAGACCACCTGCAGGAAGATATGGACAGAGGTCTACACATTGCAGAGAACAGAGCAGGTCGGCATCGGATTCGAGCTCATCCCTGTCCGGAAACGCATGACCCTTCCCTTGCTGGATTACCTTGACTCATACGCGATTGTCCAGGCAATGAAGAACACCTGCCCGAGCACAAACATCTCCCTGTCCAGCTCAAGCTCACGGGACTCAGTCCTGGACTCTCCAGAAAAGACATCTGAGCTCGGCGCAACGCTCTTGGGCTGCGAGCTCGACAAGAACATCGCAGAGCCAGTCTTCCAGAAATACAAGGCAATGGCATTTGTGTTGGGTTTTTTTCCAATGAAGACCAATGATGCAGTCTTCGGCATCCATGGCAAAGGCTATGCAGGCAGGCACATCTTCGGAGACTACATCGGCTATCCAACGCTGAACAGGAAATCCCGCTGGAAAACCCCAGGAGGCATCCTCTATAAGTTCAGCTGGTATCCCCAGGCAAAGCATGAAAGCCGTGATCCTGTCTGCCGGGTCGGCTTCACAGAAACCCTGCCAATCGATGTCTTTATCCAATCCTGCAATGTGGACTGGAACAAGATGCGCAAAGACAACCAGAAGCTCATGGATGCGATAAACAGCTCTGACTCTATCTGCGTTGCATCTGCAACATCAAACTTTATTGTCCAACTCATCAATGAAAAAACCGGCAAGAGGCGTTATCCAAAGCCTTCTGGCGCTGATGTGCAGACAAAAATAAATGAGCAGACTCTCAAAGAGACCGGCTTGCGGACAGGCAACATGGCCAACCTGCCTGGAGGCGAGGCATTCTTGACACCGGAATACATTGAAGGCACGTTTTACGGCGATGTCGTCATCTCCATCGACCAATCCTACAGATTGGATGAAAAAAACCCGTTATGTGTCCAGTGCACAAAGGACGGCTATACTGTTCTTGGTGGGGAAAAGAAGATCATCAGCACCCTGAACAAGAAAAAAAAAGATGCATACAAGACCATCCTCTTAATGGAAAAACACGAGTCAGCGCCAAAAGAAGTGATAGCGCTCGCAAAGAAAAACTTCAACAAGATAGGAGAATTCGCCATCAACACAAACCCGCATGCGCAGCTCTGCGACTATCTTATCGTGAACGAGAAGATCGCAGGCATGATCCATATCGCGCTCGGCGCTGGATTTGACGAGGACAGGCATACCGAATACCATTATGACATCGTGATCAACGCGAAAAAGCAGAAGCTTGACATCTATGGGGTAAAAAAGATACAGAAAGGAAACAAGACAACAGAAAAAAAGATCTGGATGCTGAAACAAGGAAGATTTGTCCTATGATAA
>JAZDID010000023.1:0-2265 GCA_043805315.1 Nanobdellota archaeon
ATATTCGCCAGCGGCCTTTTCCTACGCATCAATTCCAGATACACCACGTTCTCCATCTTCTTTCCGACATTTCTGGAAGAATCGATGCGCCTGAAAAAACAGGTATCATCTATATATACCTTATTGATCAGAGGATTCACCTTTTTTACTGAGTGTGAGTATCTGTCCACCATGAATATCGTCAGGGAATCCTCCAACAGGGATAGATAGTTGTATAGCGTGTTCTTGCTCGCCTCCAGTCCCTTTGATTTCAGATCCAGATATGTCTTGTGTATGCTCAGTTCTGACGATGCAGACAGGATGCACGCATGTATTAACCACGTTACGAGTTTCGTATTCTTTATCTTGTATCTGTCTATGATATCTTTAAAGACTATCAACTCGAAATATTCATTTATTATCCTGTCTTTCATCAACGGATCAGGTTCCTTTATTATTTCAGGGTATCCCCCGAGCTGCACATATTCGTCCAGATGATGCATCAGTGCAGATTTTTTCTTGCTACCCAATTTTCCCGCATCCTCATCGAATCCTTTCAAGCGCAGGTATTCCCTGAATGAGAATGGGAGCACAAGATAAGTCACGCTCCTCCCCCTGAGGGTTGTCGCGATCTCTTTGCTCAGTAATTTGGAGCTTGAACCGCTCAAGAATATGTTCATACCCTCGTCATGCAGCATTCTCACTGCTGATTCCCACTGCGTGATGACCTGCGGTTCATCCAGGAATACATAAAACTTTTTTTCTTTTGAAGGATACATGCGCCAATGCATCTTGATGACATCGAATAATTCCTTGAAGCCCACTGATGACAATCGAGGGTCCTCGCAATTTATGTATGAAATATTGTCCTTCTGGATGCCTTTTGACAGCAATTCCTTGATCTTTTGGTACAGCAGATATGTCTTTCCGGCTCTTCTCGGGCCAATGATTGTCACTATTTTAGACGTGTCAGGAAGGAGTATGTCCCTATCCACCAAGGGAGGTATCTCCCTGTCAAACGCATCCTGAAGGTATTCTCTCACACGATCTTCATCCATAAATCAACGTAGAGGGACAAAAGTATATAAATGTTTCCCTTTTGGATGAGAATAACAGGAATCGCCCCTCTGAAGCATCTCAAGTGTAGTACCTTTTCCCTTCACTCTTCTGCTTCCTATCCATCTGGCTTTCTGGCTTGTTTGCCCGCGGTCGTCCGTTTTCCTCGTCGCGACGAAACGTAATATCAAGGTCCTTGAGGAATTTGTTCATGCCTTCAATCATGGAAAATGGTCCTTGGGCGCGGCCGTGTACAGCAGGCTTTCCAGAAAAGACAATAAGACGCTTGGACAAGTAGTCAAGGAAGAGTAAGTCGTGGTCGACGATGAGTGCTGCCTTGCCCTTGGCATACATCATCTCACGGATTATTTTGGAGACTGCAAGGCGCTGTTCAACGTCCAAGTAGGCAGATGGCTCGTCAATAAGGTAGAGATCTGCCTCCTGGCACAAGGTACGGGCAATGCTCACGCGCTGCAATTCCCCACCGGAAAGTTCTGAAAGTTTTTGCTCGTACAAGTCCTTGAGCTTGAGCGGTCGTAGCTGCACTTCAAATTTTTCTGCTCCAGCAAGTGCAGTCAGGACGAGCTCGTCCTTGTGCTCCAAGTATTGCGGCTTATACGCAATCTTGAGGTCTTTTACTGTGCCCTTGGTCTTGATCTCGCCTGCGAGGATCTTGACAAATGTTGTTTTTCCAATGCCGTTCTCTCCAAGAATGCCGATCACGTCATGTTTTTGGAGTTCTCCTTCATCAGCATCGAGAGTGAATGACCCTAGTTTTTCGTGTATTGGCTCCCAGGTGGTCAAGTGGTGATCTTTGAGGAAGAGGTCTGGGGGCCGTTGTTCAAAGACGATCTTGTAATCACGAAAGCGAATGTTTTCCTCTTTTAAGAATCCTTCCAAGTAGGTATTGATGCCGCCTTTCGTTGCCTTGACCTGGCTGACAACGCCATACACGCCTTCTTTTCCATACATAAGGTGGATGAGGTCGCTCAGATAATCAAGGATAATGAGATCATGCTCAATCACCAAGACTGCTGTTTTTTCGTCTGCAAGGCTTCTGATGAATGCTGCAACCTTAAGGCGCTGCTTGATGTCCAAATACGATGTTGGCTCGTCGAAAAAATAGACGTTTGCTTTTTTAAGCACGCACGCTGCAATGGCGACGCGCTGCAATTCCCCTCCTGAGATTTTGCCAATGTCATGGTCAAGGATTGCATTGAGATCGAGTTG
>JAZDID010000024.1:0-18219 GCA_043805315.1 Nanobdellota archaeon
TGTTCTGTTGTCAGGACAACTGGCGCAAAGCCCCAGTGCAAGGCAACAATATCTCCTCGCTTGATCTTTGGAAGGAACTCAGGAATGAATACCGCTGTTTTTGTCTCTTCCTTGCCAAGAACATACTTCCCTTTTTGCTGCAAGACAGACTGGCTCGCGACAATTAATTGCGTTCCGTGTATCTCCAAGATCTTTCCCCAGGAAGTCCTGCAGTTGTTCATGTTCTGTAAAGTCGTCTCAACGCTCCCGGTTGTCCGGCCGACGCCGACATAGAATACGTTGAAGTCATGGTGGGGAAAAAAGCCATACGGCAAATGAGCAATCAACTTTTCTCCGATGCTCTTGGGCAAGCCCCTGCTGATCAGCTTTTTGATGATCTTTTTCATATCGTCGTCATTAAATTGTTCCAGATGTTTGTTTCCTATCCAGTATGCTTCGACAACATCGTAATCGAGAAAATCCTTGCCAAGTTTCTCAGCGATCGTCGACAAGTAGGGATAAAGCCCTTCAAACCGTTGCAATGCCCTGCGCACGTTCTCTGTGTTGTCCTTTTTCTTCATATACTGCAAGAACTCCTTGGCAGCTGTCCCTGGACCGCAGAAGTGCAGCTGGTTTGTGATAAAAGAGAACCTGCTTGCGAGCTCAATGCCGTTCATCCTGCGCTCAATCCTGATTTTGTCAGCAATTTCTGGACAAGTCCCTGCACAGTATTATAAAACGCCGCAGAACACACGCCAAGCACGATCAAGAGCAGTGCTAGGCCATCATACAAAGTCAATGAGAGATTTCTGAATCCAAGATCAAGCAGCACTGTCACGACCTGTCCTAAAGAGAGGATGCAGGCTGCTGTCGTCACGCGTATTGTCTTCAGGCCGTTGTAATACGTCAGGACGTACAAGAACAAGAATCCGGTAGTAAGGACAATCCAGAGGTACTGGGACGAGTTCATGGAAAGGATCAAGCCAGCCTTGCCTGTGAATATTAAAAACATCAGGATGAAGATTGAACCGAAGAACATCCTGCCAAAGCCGATAATTGTTCCTGACATGTTTTTGAGGATATGCTTTGCCCAAACATTCTCCAAAGCCCAGAACACAGTCGCGATGATGATCAGGATAAGACCTGTACTCAAAGCAAAGTCAGGCCTGATAAGAAGAAAATTCCCTGCAAGCAAGAGCACTGCTCCAAAAAACAATCCTTTTGTCAGGCGCTCTTTCAAAAGAATGATCGCAAAGAGGGCTATGGAGAGAAACATGGTCTTATGAAGAAAGCCGGCAGTCGTTCCTACAGACAATTGCAATCCCTTGAAATAGAGCAGAAATGGTATAGAGCCTCCAATGAACCCGATACCGACAAGCTGGAGCCATTGTTTTCTTGACAATCGTAAAAGCTCTTTCCTCAGACTAAATCCGATGATGACAGCAAAAAGAAGCAATGCCACAAGGACGTTCTTGGCGAACGTGAACACAGAAGAATCAAATCCCTTGACTGCAAAGCTGTTGATGAAGATGGAAAATCCTGAGATGATCGCGGTCAGCAAGACCAACAAACCGCCTTTCTGCATCATATCCATGCTTTCACCTCTCTCGCGATCAGTTTCGCATCTCCAACAGCAGGGATGCCGATGATCTTTATCTTCTTTTCCATTCCCAGCTCATGCAGCAGGTTCAGGAAAAAGCCCACGTCGAAATCATGCATGGTCGTCAATGCGCGGGTCTTCAATTGCCGCACATCATTGATGATCAGGGGTTTTGTCGCGCCTTTGACAACATCCAACATAATAATCTCATCACTCTCATCGTCCAAAATCCTCTCCGGAGAGCCGCAGTAAATCGCGCGGACATCATCAAGCTCTCTCATGACAAGCTGCGCCATCCGGTCATATTCCAGATGCTCGTTCCCAAAGACATAAATCGTCTTCATGACCAGTTCACCTCGAGGAAATGCGCAGAGCACGAGAAACAAGGATCATAGCTCCTGATGAGCTTCTCGATCTCCAAGACCATCTCTTCCTTCGAGAATTCCATGATGTCAGGGATGCGCAGGCGGATGTCTTCCTGGATGTTCAACAAGTTCTGCGCAGTCGGCGTGATGATATTCGCTTTCTTGATAATTCCGTTGCTGTCCAGCTCGTACTCGTGCCAGAGCGTACCTCTGGGAGCCTCGATAGCACCAACACCAGTGCCTGCACGCAAAGGCATTTTTGCAACGGGCTCATCCTTGATCTTCAGCCGATTGCATATCTGGACTGCATGGTCAATGCAATGGATGAGCTCGACAACCTGGGCGATATTGTTCAAGTAGGGATTATGCGAAGGCAAGATAAGACCGGACTCTGCCAGTGCTTTTTTCGCGTCAGGGCTCAACTGCGAGTGATTATTGTTCAGCCTGCTCAATGCACCAACCACATACCTGTGGTCTTGCCTGACGACAAAGTTCGCAGTCGACCTCGGCTCATGGTATTCCTGGATGAAATTCCTGTACTGGGATTTTTCAAAAGCAGTGTTCTCTGAAGTGAAAGTACCCTGCAGGACAGCGTACTCTTCTTTGTCAACAAGGGAAAAGGTCTCGCCAAGGCTCTCATACTCAGGAAACTTCAACGAAAAAAAGAGCTTGCAGCATTCAAGCGCGTCTTTCTTGACATCCAAAAGCATCTTCTTAATCTCGAACAACTGCTCCTGCGTCGGAAGCTTGAGCCAGCCGCCGACAGTCGCTGAAACAGGATGCAAGTCCCGTGCAGCAAGGATCCTGAGAACAATGTTCCCTGCTTTCATAAGGTTAAGCGCGTTCTGCAGCTGCGGCTTGTATTTTGCAGCCATAGCCAATGCAGACTCATAACCCAGGTAATCAGGCAAAGCCAAGAAATAAAGATGGGTTGCGTGGCTCCGTATCCTCTCTCCAAGAGTCAGGAGAACCCTTAGTTGCATTGTCTGCTCTGACGGTATGAAACCGAGTGCATCTTCGATAGCAGATATCGCAGCAATGACATGCGCGCAGCTGCAGATCCCGCAGATCCGCGAAGTCATCTCGTGCGCCTCATCATATCTCCTGCCCACAACCATGCCTTCAAAGTACCTCGCGCCTTCAACAGAAGAGAGCTCGCACTTCAAGACCTTGCCATTGTCTATGCTCAGGTCTAGGCTGGCGTGGCCTTCAATCTTCGTGATATGATCAAGTTTTATGATCTTCCCCATGCATCACCTTCTCCAGCATCCCTAATTTCAATCCCACAAACGTGCGCATCCTGTCCATGATGAACTGGTCATCAAAGCCTTTCTGCTTTAATATCTTTATCATGAGCTCGAGATTCATGTCCTTTGTCGGGCCTCTGCAGCCCCAGCACTCGAACCCGCCATTGATGCAGACCGCGTGGCAGCCTCCTGCAGTGATCGGGCCAAGGCAGGGCTTTCCAAGGTCAAGCAAGCACCTGTTTCCATTCTGCCTGCATTCCATGCACACAGGATTATCATTCTGCCTTGGCTGCGTTACCAGAACCAGGCTTTTGATAAAGCTCAAGATTTCGCGCTTGTCTGGCGGGCAGCCAGGGATATAAAAGTCCACTTTGACATGCATGTCAACCGGAGTCGGCTCAGTATCTTCCAAAAGCGCGATCTTCTTGTACAGGAGATGCTCGTAATTCTCTTTCAGGGTGAACTGCCTGTACGCAGGCACGCAGCCAGTGCACGCACAAGCACCCAAAGAGACCAAATACGTGGAATTGTTCCGCAATTTCTGCAAGACCTCCAAATCAAGCTTGCTTGCAACAAGGCCTTCAATGAACAGGTAATCGAAATGGTCATCAGGGTTCACTTCCTTGATGAACGGGAATGCTTTCAAGTCCACGAGCTGCACTAAATCAAGGATCTCGTCTTCATTGAAAATAACTGAAAGCAGACAGCCTGCACAGCCAGTAATGCCATAAAAGCCCATCACAAGCTTTTTCTTAGCTGCAGCAGGTGCAAGAGCTTTTTCTGTCTCTTTCTTTTCCAGTACTGGCTTGTTCCTGACTTTTCTTATCTTTGCCATTTTCAATCGTTCTTGTACTCCTTTATCTCATCATACCTGAACACAGGGCCGTCAAGGCAGGTGAACTTGCCATGGATCATGCAATGGCAGCAGATGCCAAGTGCGCAGTACATCAAGCGTTCTGCACTGATATATATCTGATCATCGTGGAATCCTTTCTGCTTCAAAATGTCTATCGTGAACCGCATCATGACAGGAGGCCCACAGACAAACGCGATCTTGTTTGTATTATCCAGCTGCGCTGCTTTGACTGCCTCAGTGATAAAGCCTTCTTTCGCATTATAGCAAGCCTCGCCACGGAGGTTCTTGTCCACGCTCACCTGGATGTGATATTTCTGCTGCCACTCGACCAATTCTCTCCTGAAGAGGATGTCATCCGGAGACCGATAGCCGAGGAACAAGACAACGTTCTTATACTCTTCGCGATGCCGCTCGACATAATCTATGATGCCTTTCAATGGCGCAACGCCGCAGCCGCCTCCGATGATGACCAAGCTATTGCCTTTAAAGAGGTGCATTGGATAGCCTCTGCCATACGGCCCTCGGACAAAGATCGTGTCTCCTTTTTTCAGGGCTGCAAGCTTTTTCGTGACATTCCCCACTTCCCTGATATTCAACTTGATGAACTCGTCAGAATCAGAGCAGATGGAAATAGGGCATTCGCCGATGCCCGGCAATGAGACTTGGAAGAACTGGCCAGGATCATGCTTGACTTTCATATCGACTGTCAAGGTGAAATTATCATAGCTCTCCCGGTAAAAGTCCAGGACAGTATAGGGCTTAGGCTCATACGGATTCATGATTCCATTAATGGCAACTTGTTGTTTAGCCATTCTTCATCTCATTGATAATCTTGACAAAATCGATCCGCGTCGGGCATCCTTGGATGCACCGTCCGCATCCGACACAAAGACTTGTTCCTGTCTTCTGCTTGAAATAATCCAGCTGGTGATAAATCCTGTGCTTGAATCGCTGCTCACGTTCCTTCCTGAACACGAACCCTCCGGCGACCTTGGTGAATTCCTGCAATTGGCACGAGCTCCAACTCCGTGATCTTGCTCCTGTCTCTGGATTGCTCATCTTCACCTCGTCATGAATCTCAAAGCAATAACATGTCGGGCAGAGGTTTGTGCAGGCAGCACAAGACAAGCAGATGTCAACCCCTTTTTTCCAGCCGGGATTCTCATACAGCTTTTCCAGGCCGAGCGTGTGCAAGCGGTCTGCGCCAGGGATGACCTTTTCTTCTGGTTTGATAGTGCTTGTTGCACTGAACAGATTAGGGAACTTGTCAATCAGGGATTTTCCTTTCTCGCTGCCGACTTCAACAAGATAATGATCCTGCCGGTCATAGAACATGAGATCAAAGAAGTCCTTTAATTCAAGGCTGCCGCAGAAGCAATACTCGCTTGGAGGTTTTGGGCAATGATAGCCCAAGAGATAGCTGTTCTTCCGCAATTCTGTATAATACGGGTCTTTCACCTGCTGCATGAACACCATGTCCTGGTGCATGACTGCATTCAAGTCACACCTGCGCAAGCCGAAAAAGATTCTCTTGGGAGCATTCAGTTTCGGCATCTGGAATCCCTTGCTGTCAAACTCGAACAAGACCTCGTGCTTGCGGAAAAAATATTCTTTGAGTGGAAAATAGCTGTTCTCAGCCAGAAAAATTTCGCTTGGGTTTTTTATCGTAGAGAACCGCACCAGGTCTTTCTTGACAGGCGCGATGAGCTCAAACTCCCGCATGATCTTGTGCAAGAACTGCTCAAACCCCTTTTTCTCCAAAACATAGACCTGCATCGAACAGAATAAAGTGGAAAAGGATTTATAAAGGTTTGGGATTGCTGAAAGTTCTATGAACGCGTGCACATTGCTTGATTGGACTGACCTGTAAAGTTCCCGCAATCTTAATAAACAACACGCACATCAGCAGTCTCATGAAACGCGTCCATCTTCTCATTACTGGAAATGTCCAGAGCGTTGGTTTCAGGTGGTTTGTCCAGCGCACTGCACGACAACTTGAAATCACAGGCTGGGTAAAGAACAGGACAGACAGCAGTGTAGAAGCAGTCGCAGAAGGAAAGCCAGACGCGATCAAAGAATTCATCAACACATGCAGGAAAGGTCCAGGCTACAGCAATGTTGAGAATGTCGTGGTTGATGAAGAAAAATATGAGGGGAATTTTGAGCGCTTTGAGATTCGCTAGATCACCCACTTCCCCAATCCTTCCTGTTTCTCCTTGTCTTTCCCAAAAAGCGCCTCGATCCTCCGTTTCGTCAACTCAAGGTTCTGCTTCAGATAGTCAGGAACGCCATACTTCTCTGCGAGCTGGATGCTCGGCTCAAGGTACTTGGTGACAGAGCCTTCAGAAATAGTGAAAAGAATCCTGCCGCCGCACGAGCATTTGCCGATGAGCGGAGGCCTGCGGAATTTCTCATTGCATTTCACGCACCTGAACTCTTGCTGCGAGAACTTGCGCAGATTTCCCCGAGTATCCCTGATGAAGTGCTTCTCGATCACCAACCGCGCGACATCCCGCTGGTCAACAGCGCGCAACTTGACTGCAAGGTTCATCTGCCCCCGTAGCTTCTCTTCCATGCTCGGCAATAATTTGTACTGCGAGCAGACAACTCCTTTGTTGAAGTCATCGGTATCATGCGTGAATCCCATGTGCTCAAACTGGTCTGGCGTGTTCAG
The DNA here is from genome assembly GCA_043805315.1 of Nanobdellota archaeon. Classification (GTDB taxonomy): domain Archaea; phylum Nanobdellota; class Nanobdellia; order Woesearchaeales; family JAHJEM01; genus JAHJEM01. Next base: position 6,722 of record JAZDID010000024.1, read on the forward strand.
GACATGGCCGAGCTGCTTGATCTTCACAGCCCAGGGCATCTCGAAATTCAGCGCAGCAAGATAGAATTCCAAAGGATATGTCCAGGCGATATCCATGTGAAATGCCATGTCATCGACTTCTGACGGGTTCAGGAACGTCGTCAATACGAGTGGCGCGTCCATAGTAGAGCCACGGGATGAAGGCAGGTATTTCCTGGAAAAATTCAAGAATGCGTCCATGAGCAGGAAGATGCAGGACTCATCACCGTCGCATTGCCTTGTGAGGATGCCATTCGCAATCACCTGGTGGTTCTCGACATTCAGGCAGTAGCTTTGCTCTGCTGGCTGCTCTTCAATCGAGAAGATATCATCATAAAAATACCGGTCATCATACTGGCAAAAGAGGTTGCGGAACTTCTTGTGCTGCAGCATCCCTGCGTGCCGAGCACGCTTCTCTTGCGAAATGAACGAGATATGCTTGCTCAGTTGGTGGACGAACTTGCTCTGGACAATACCTCGGGTGGATGTGAACAGGGGAATATCGCGTCTCTTGCGCACATAGAATTCTGCCAGGCGCTTTCCTGGCTTCCTAGTTGACCTGCGGAGCTTGAGGAATACGCCGAGCCTGGCCAGGACGAACTCCATGTCATGGATCAAGCCCTCGCTGGCTGTATCGAAGACCAATCGCAGGTCTGTGGCGGAAACGCTTCCGTCGCCTTCAAGGTAACCGGTGAGGAGCTTTCCCAGGCGTGCTGGAGGAAGCGTTAAGAATCGGGCAGGCAATCTTTTCCCGTACGCTGAGCTTCCCGCGCCGAGCAGGTGGACAAAAAACTCGTAGAGTATTCTGCTCGAGTAGGTGACGCGATCTTTCTTGCGCTCTGAGGGCGTAAGTCCAAGGACTCGGAATGACTGCTGGACAAACGCGCGAATCTCTGACCGCTCGGCTGCGATGTAGACCTGGTAGCTCCCTTTCTTTCCTGTCTGCTGTCTTGCGTATCCCTCAGCGACATAGAGGCCGATGCACTGCAGCAGTTCATCAGTGACGTCAATGACTGCAGGAAGGGTTACTGTGTCGTACTTGGCTGCCAGCCGGACATCTTGCACAGGAATGCGGTGTTCACGCATGATATTGATCGCAATACGAGCAGGCACGCTGTCACGGTATGCAAAGTTATTTGCACTCTGTTCCGGAACACCGCTGCCCCTGAGCACTGCAGCAAGGTCGGGCACTGCTCCCTTGAGGCCTCTGACCATGAGCCACTCCCTGTCTTTGAGCTCTTCAAGCAGGTTCATTTCACGGACATCATGCGAAGTGGTTGTGCAGCAGTAGGGCAGCTTGAGCACATCACCTGTTTGCAGGCTTTCTGCTCTAACAATAATCTCTTTACCGTTACGGACGACAATGTGTTTATGGTTCGCAGTGGTGCGTAGACGCTTTCCGAGAGCAGTAGTGATAGCGATGATAGGCATGGGTGTGTGTTTGGTGAAAGAGCTGACCTGCACTTCTGCAATATTTCCATTGACCACACCGAAGGTGGCGTATCCTTGCGCCCTCACCTCGCGTGTGCCATGCGCATCTACAATCCTTGCTGGAGCGAGTCCTTCCACGACATCACCGATCCGCTCAACCTGCCACGCACCGTCTTTCTTGAGCGGGATGAAGGTGTCTGCGGTAAAGCAATCCCTGCGCATAGCAGCATGAAACAAGGGATGTGCAAAAAAAGCCTGGGTTTTTGAAAATCCGATGATCCTACCCAGGATGCCTGCAGAGGTATGCGGCGCCAGCCCTATGACAAGATGGCCAACAAGGTCTTCTTTAGCATCCAGTTTATAAAACGGCTTTTGCCTGTACAATTTCACCAGGAGCTCATCAATGAACTTTGTCACCCTGAACAAGACCACGTCAGAGGGCTCATCAGGGCTTTGCGTACAGCACGGCAGCACGATATCCTGAGGCCTGAGCTCAAGGACCTGTTCCTCATTTTCCAACTCAAGTCCGTGGATGTCATGGGTATAGCCGAGCTCTTTGAGCTTCTCAAGAGGCACTGAGACCTCCTTGGGCTTGAAATGCGTCAAGGTCACTTCAGAGCAGTCATACCGTACAGTTCCGTCCTTGTTCACTGCGAGATTGTGCTTGGCACGGAGGATGCCCTTGATGAACTGCTCAGGAATGTGCTCTTTGTTCGACGTGCCTTTCACTCCCTTGATCAGGTCAGGATAGATCTGGGTCTTCAGCTTCTTCAGGCTAGCATCAAACAATTCCTGCGGATTAATCTCCTGTTTCTTGAACACGAGCTTCTGCGGGTGCGGGCAGTCTGCGACAACGCCGCAGTCAGGGCAATAATACCTACGGGACGTTTTCTGATCACAAACCTCACAGACAGCATACACAGTATTCCTCTTGCACTGCTCGCAGAAATAGAGGGGAAATTCTGCAGTGATCTTCTTCTCTTCCAGGCATTCCTGGAATGACCGCAACCTGCCTCCTTCGCTGCCGACAGGGAACAGGACGTGCGGGCTGCCGACCAGCTTGCGCATCTTGGCTTTTTCAGGCCTGCCCATCCTGGCTCCGATGAATGTTCCTGCCTTGTCCCTTTGCGGTTTTCCAGTGATCAGGATGAGTATCTCCAAAGGAGTCTTGTCCTGGTTTATCTGGATGGTTGCCAGAGCTTTCTTGAACCGCTCTTTCACAACTCCATCAGCCAGCTCTTTCTTGATATCAAAAAGCCAGAACAAGGACTCTGCATCTTCTTTCTGGATGACCACGAATTCCTTGCTTACCAGGAGATGAGGAAGTCCCAACAGCTCAAGGCTGCGCTTCTTCTCCTGATGCGCATCATCATACGGCAGGATAATCTTTTTCTCATCATACAAAATCCTTGCCTCTTGGAGATAATCAAACAATGCCTCAAGCTCTTTCAATGTGACTGAATTCCAGAAATACGTGTAATTAGGATGGAGCGGGACGCCGAACTGGTCAGAAATCCTGAAACAGAGCTGGCTGGAGGGAATGTGCTTGAGCGGGTCCTCAAAGAAAAGCATGACACGCGCTTCATCCAGGCCCAGTTCCTTTGAAATCAGTTCAATATCCATGCTGCCATAGCGCTCAATGACTGCTTTTTCAAGCTCCTTAATCCAGAATTCAGGACAATAGCCAGGAGGGACAAGCACGTGCGCCCTGTTGAAAAAGTCGCCGTAATTGGTCAAGACATCTCCAAGATACAAGATCTCCTTAATCTCTGGCCGGACTTTTTTGGCTTCTGCTTCAGAATCAAGATAGACAACAGAGCCGTCAGCAAGCTTCACCACAGGGCCGTCGATCGTGTCACAAGGAGAAAAAGCAGCTGCTTTTCCCGGCATCTCCACTTTCAGCTGGGTTGCTGTCGCTACGAATTCATCAAGCACAGCCATTGTCGCAGGATGGATGCTCTGCGCAGAAAAACCAGACACACGAGACCTACCATATCTAATGCGCAAAGAGCCATTTGCCAGAGGATGCCCTATGACAGGCCTGCCTGCGACAAGGTCGTGGATGAACGTGAAGTCTGGCTCGAGCTTCTGTTCCTTCTTCTCAACCTTTCCTTTCGCTTTTGCTTTTTTCTGGATCTTCAGGAATTCCTCCAAAAAATTCCAATGCCCTAAACTGAAATCCTTTCCCCAGTCAGAGAGCTGCTTCCATAATTTCGGCGCTTTCAAAGGAATGCAGCTCGAATGGATGAGGCAGAACCCTGAACGAAGAAGGTTTGTCTTCACACGAGGGAGGTCTTTCAGCTTGACATTCGAGATCCCATATTTTTCAGAAGGATCACCGCTGATCTCCACAGGCAGGTGCCGCATGAGGAAATCCATTTCTTCCTGGCTCGGTACATACTGGAGGTTTGTGATGAACTCGTGATAGTCCATGATCTCTGCAAACGTCCTTTTCACCTCGAGCTCTGTCGGATCATATTCCAGAAAACCAAAGCGTTTCCTGATGAAGTCAGCGATGATGACAGAGAACGCTGCAGCAGTGCCTCCTGCATTCCTGATCGGGCCAGCATAGTTCAGGCAGAAATACTTGCCAGTGCCATCCAACCGCTCCTTCAACTCCAACGAGGTAAAGCCTTCTAAAGGAGAAGAGACAACTCCCACTGTGGCATAAGTGAAGCCTGCTCGGATGCCGAACTCCATGGCCTCTTTCTGGTCTTTGAATGTGCAGAATTTCTCCCTCGCTATCTCCTCAGCAATCGAAAGCGCCACCCGCCAGTCCTGGGCTCCATATGTGTTCTCAAGCTCTAAGATGCGCTGTTCAGCGCCTTTTCCCACAATCTGGGGCGCTGCGATGCTGATCAACCCAATAACCCGTTCTGCCATATTCTTTGCCAGGCTGATCTCAACCTGGGGAGCAGGATCATAGCCCTTTTTCCGTGCATCCTGGGCAATGCTGAACGCTTTCTGGCAGTTTTTTTCCAGGTGTGCGAAGTATTCTTTCAGCGCTGGCGAAGCCTCCATACTACACCTCTGCCTCTTTTTCCTCTTCTTTTGTCAAAAAATTCATGACTTTGATCTCCCGAGTTTGCAAGTTCACCAAGGGAAGCTTTCCTGGCTGTGGCTCCAAACCCCTCTTCTCCTGGTCTTCAGTTATGCCTGTCCAGCACGAGCAATTGATCAACGTGACTGCACGGTAATTTGCAACTGAAAGCCTGTGGACGTGGCCAGTGATGAAGAAGTCAGGAATCCTGTCAATGATGAGGGAATCCTTGTGCGGGTAGGGCACATACAGGTTTGAAGAATGGCTTGGGGAGAGGTGCCTTCTCTGGAGCAGATGGCGCATGACCAAGTCCACCCGCTTCTGGCCTCCTGCCTCCTTGATGGAGGGTACTGTCTCGGCATAATAGATCAAGGAATAGCCGTGGTATAAGAGGATATCAAATCCAGGGAATCCAAGGCGCGCATCAATGTTGATCAGGCAGGGATTGCCTAGCATGATGACATTCGGAAGCTGCCAGACTGCCTCTGCAAAATCCTTGTAGATAGGCGGCTGCGGCTCTGAAATCCTTCCTGCGTCATGGTTGCCAGGCAAGCAGATAATTTTGATGTGCTGCGGTATTCTTGCGATGAGCCGTGAGAATTCTGCATATTGGTCTTTCATGCTCAGGATCTCAAGATCATCCTCCTGGCTTGGATACACGCCGATGCCTTCCACAAGGTCACCAACAATGATGATATATTTAACTAAGGAAGCCAGGCGCTTCTGCTCATCATTTCCTGCCTTTCCAGCAATCCAATTGAGAAACCGCTCAAACGCTCCTTTAAGGAAATATTTTGAGCCCACATGCAGGTCTCCCATGAACAGCACGTAGCCCTCCTGCCTGCTTTTCCTGAGCTCTTTTCCCAACGGGATGTTGGGAAGAAGGATGTTCTCTGCAAAGATGATCTTGTTGCCGTTCGTGCCGACAACACCGATGACCTCGTCCAGGCCGCAGTCCTTGGCCAAGGTGAACAGCTCCTGCTTGGTATTGTGGATGAGCACGCTGATCTTTCCAGTCCTGTCCTCGACAGTCAGGATGAGGTTGTTGTTCTTGGTCTCTGCCTTGTCCATGATCATGCCGATGACTGAGACCGTATCCTTGTCTTTTTTTGCCAGGACCCGCGAGACCGAAGTCAATCCTGTTAATTCCTGGCGTGTTTTCAAGAGCTTTTCAAAATAATTGAAGCGGGTGTTGAAATACGAGATGAAATCATCAACACTCCTCTTGTGCGGCTCATCAGTGTCCTGCATGAGTATTCTGACTGGCGCAGGATCATCCTCACGAGTGGTTTCTTCCAAAAGGCTGCTCGCTGAGGCAAGATAGTGCAGGAACTCGTTGTAGATCTTCGCATCGCCTTTTTTCTCGAGCAAGAACAAAGACCTCTCGAACTCGTGCCAGTCGATATTCATGCCTGGATTCTGGAAAAGCGCATTCTTCAATTCCGCATTGATGATAAGAGAATCCTGGTCCAGCTGCTTGTCCAATAATCCTTCATCGAGCTCTGCGAGCAGTTCAGGACTGATGAGCAAGCCCTTTTCCAGGTATTTCTCAATAAGTGTTTGAGACATGGTCAACATGGTCATTCTGATAAAAAAGACGGATTACAATGCACAGTATTATATGGTAAGGTCTTCTTGGAGGATCTTCTTTATCTTCTCCTCAATCGTGGGAGCGATTGACATGCTGATCTCCCGCGTCCTACCAAACCTCCCTTTGCTGATGACTTTTGCCGTGATGATGCCAAACATGTCAAGCTCTGCAAGCACGTCTGACACCCTGCGTTGGGTGAGCGGGCGCAAGCCAGTCTTTGCGCACAATTCCTTGTACAGCGCATACACCTCGCCGGTGAAGATGCTCTCTTTCCTATTTTGGCTGATCAAAAGAATAGCATATAAGACAAGCTGGAACTGCTTTGGCTGGTTCTTTACCGCATCAATGACCCTGTCCCGCTCAATCTTGTCCTCTGCATCATCGATGTGCGCCATCCGAACTTTCTGCTCGTTATTCCGCTCTGCAAGCTCTGCAGCAACCCGCAAGAGCTCAAGAGCCCTGCGCGCATCCCCGTGATCCCGTGCAGCATAAGCAGCGCATTTGGGAATAACACCCTCTTCTATTGTTTGGGGTTTGAACGCGTTCCGCGCACGGTTGTACAGGATATCCTGGATCTGCAATGCATTATAGGGAGGAAACACCAGCTCTTCTTCAGACAACGAGCTCTTCACCCGGGGATCAAGGTTGTTCGCGAACATGAGATCATTGCTCACTCCTATCAGTGAAAGCTTTGCCTTGTGCAAGTCTGCATTGATCCTGGTGAGGTTGTAGATTATGTTGTCTCCTGTTTTTTTCACGAGCTGGTCGATCTCGTCAAGGATGATGAGGACTGTCTGCTCTTCTATATCCAACGCTTTGATAAAGATATTATAGACTTCATCTGTTGGAAGGCCTGTTGGCGGAATCGCTTTGCCAAAAAAACGGGCGAGCTCTGCAATAAGGCGGTATTCTGTGTCTGCTATCTTCTTGAGCTTGCAATTGATGTAAATGATCCGTAAAGGGATGGATTTTTCTTTTGCGACAATGGATAGCCTTGTGCCCACATGCTTGATCGTTAATGTCTTTCCTGTGCCTGTCTTGCCATAGATGAAGAGGTTTGAGGGTTTATCCAATCGCAGGCAGGGAGCGAGAATCTTGGCAATCTGGCTGATCTGCTCATCCCTGTGCTTGATTTCCTCTGGAACATATGAGCCTGTCAATACAGACTTATCATTGAAGAGCGTCTCTTTCGTGAGAAAATTCTCAAAATACTCAGTCACCCCATCCCTCATAAAAATTCCAGAGGAAACAGAGGTTTATAAAGATTATGAATATGCCACCTATATGAAGAAACATAGAGGAAAAAACATGGCTAAACAAAGATATATGCCCCACCCCTTTGTTTCAGATGGAAAAAGAGAATGTAATATGAATTTTAATGAAAATAATCTAGAGTTTAATTACACTTTCTAATTAATATTAGTTATTATAATATAACTGTTCTATTATATATGTTTCATGACGGAAAAGTTTATATACTTGTTGTGCCTAACTTATAGGTTATGAGCTACACACGAATAAAAACAATTAAAGGACGCCAGTACAAGTATCTTGTTAGTGGCGTGAGAGAAGGTAACAGCGTACGACAAAAGGTAATAAAATATCTTGGTCCTGTCGAACCAAAATACAAAATCGGAAAGAAGCGTGAGAAGACCAATGCGAGCATTTATGCACGAGAAATCAAGATTGATGAGCGTGCAGAGTTGGATCGTGCGACAAAAAACACGCAAGCATTCACGCGTGATCGGGCAAAGATCATCATCCTCTCATCGCAGCATCTCTTCTCAGGACAGATAGCGCAAAAGCTCAGTTTTGACGAGAGAAAAATACGTGCGGCAATCAAAGCTTTTAACTCACGAGGAATACAGTCCTTGCAGCGCAAGAAGGCGCCTGGAGCCATACAAAAATTCACACCGACGATAAAGCAAGTCATCCTTATGCATTTCTCGAAAGAGCCGCATAGTTTTGGAGAAGCTTTCACGACGTGGACACTGCCGCGCTTCAAGAAGCATCTTATCGAGTACAATGTTGTCGAAAATATTAGCATTGAGCAGTTGCGGCAGATCATTTATCGAGCAGGAGCAAAGCTCAAGCGCAGCAAGAGATGGCAGTACAGCCCCGACAAGGATTTTCATAAAAAAAACAACGAATAGAACAAGCCATCGCATTTCTTCCGGAAAACAGCGTCTTACTCAGTTTTGACGAGAAAGGCAAGACCGCCATCAAAAAATATGGCGGCCAAAAATATACATTCAAAGGATACTATCACATTCCCTACGGCCAGAAAGTGCGCGGCATCTGCGACCTGTTCATGACGAAGAACGTGCACACAGGACAAAGACATCACACATTCTTCGACTGGAAAAACAGTTGGATCGTCACAGAATACCTCGAAAAACTGCTCATCGAATATCCTGACGTCGACATCTACATCATCTGGGATGGGTGGAGCGCGCACCGTTCAGAACACACGCAAATATGGCTCGATCTTCACCCGCGGATAAAAATATTACCACTACCGACGAGAGCATCATGGCTCAACCCCGTCGAGCGAGACTTTGGACAAATACAACGATTCTGCCTCAACAACAGCAACTTCGAAACCGTAAAAGAAGCCATGCACGAAATCGGACGCTTCATCAAAAAAGAACTATCACCTACCTGAAAGTGTACTTAAAAAAGCGTTTCGAGCAGCGCTGGGCATATGTGACTGAGTGCGATGTCGAGCATATCCAGTTCTGCCTTGCAGAGCATCTTATGGAAAAAAAATTCTACAAGGCAGAGAGCATTGACGAGTTTGTGGAAGAGAAACTTTTTCCAAGCATCGACGCCGTGATCCAAGAGGTCAAAGGCGCGTACTCAGTTGTCGGCATCATCGGCAAGAAAGGCATGTTTGCATTCAAGGACCAGCATGGCATCAGGCCGCTCTGTTATGGAAAAAAAGAAACCTCTTCAGGAATCATCCATGCTTTTGCCTCTGAGTCTTCAGTCTTCAGCTTGCTGAACGGTTATGAAAATATCAGGGAATTGGAAAGAGGAGAGGCTGTCTTTGTCAGCTTTGAAGGCAAATCATATCAAAGGATTCTCAGGCAGGAAAGGCAGGCATTCTGCAGCTTCGAGCCAGTCTACTTCTCCTATCCAAATTCCATGCTTCTCAGCCAGTATGTTCATGACATCCGCGAGCAACTCGGAAAGACTCTTGCTGAGCAGTACGCAGAATTCAGGGAAAGGATTGACCATGTGACTGACGCGCCAAAAACAGCCATACCCGCTGCAGTCAGCCTTGCCTGGGCATGGGGCAAGCCGTATGGCGGCCTCTTTGCCCGTGGAGACATGAGAAGCTTTCTCGAGCCAGACCAATTCTCACGAGATGAGGAAATCCGGAGAAAGCTGGTCTTCATCCCTTCAGCGTTCAAAGGCAAGCGCGTCGCAGTCATCGATGATAGCATTGTCCGGGGCTCGACCTCGAGAAGGATGGTCAGCCTTTTCAGGGAGTGCGGCGCGCGGGAAGTGCACATCTTCTCCACGTTTCCCCAGATCATATCGCCATGCATCTATGGCATTGACACTCCTGATGAGGATGAGCTCATCGCAGCGAGGTATGGCGGAAATTCTGAAAAGATCGCTGCAGAGATCGGTGCAGACTCGGTGAATTTCCTCTCTATCGATAACCTCGTGAAAGCCCTTGGCGTAAAGAAAGAAGAGCTTTGCCTCGCCTGCCTGAACAAAGACTATCCATCAGGAAAAGAGTACATGCACGAGTACATCAGCTCAAGAGTTGAGGAAAGAACACGGCTGAAAATATAAGAGCGCTGGCAAAATGAGAATGCACAAACGCTAAAGATTTACCTTCATAAAATCATACGCGCAACTGCTTTCTGGAAAATACGTCTGCGCCTCTTCCAAGAACTCATCCACTATCTTGTACCGCTGGGAGAAATGCGTCATAATCATCCGTTTCACGTTTGCTCTCTGAGCTATCAACGCCGCCTGCTTTGCAGTGAGATGCCGGTACTGCTCTGCCTTCTCTTCTGCAGCAGAGGTGTAGGTAGCCTCGATGATAAGCAGGTCAGCGTCTTTTGCCAGCTGGATGATCTCGTCAGTCTCTTCAGTGTCAAGGATGATGGTGAGCTTTTTTTCAGCCACCTTATAAGAGACATCCTCTGGCCTGATTGTCTTCTTCTGGACTGTGACTGCCTGGCCTGCCTGGAGCTTGCCGAGCAACGGGCCTTCCTTTAATCCTGCTGCCTTCGCTTTCTGCATGTTGATCCGCAAGCGCTCTTTTTCGATGAACGAGAAGCCGAGGCAGGGGACAGAATGCTGTAATGAGACGCATTCAAGGGCATACTCCTTGTTCTCGAAAAAACGCTCGACTCCCTTTGGCTTAAGCTCATGCACTGTGATGTTGACGCGCAGGTCAAACGCCACTGCCTGCATGAGATGGTTGAGGCGCTCTTTGGTGCCTGCAGGACCGTAGATGGTCAGGGTTGCAGACCTGTCCTCATTTCCCAGGGTTTGGATTAGGCCGATGAGGCCTGCAACATGGTCACCATGCCAATGCGAGAGCAGGACTTTCTTGACCCGGTTGCGGTTGATGCCAGCGATGTTCATCTGCCGCTGGCTTCCCTCGCCGCAGTCGAACAGAATGCCCTCTCCTTTGAAGTCCAGGAAAATGCCTGGCGTGTTCCGCTCTTTCGTGGGCACCATGCACGAAGTTCCTAAAAAGGTGAGTTCCATGCACGAGAAGAAGCACAGGGGATTTATAAGGGTTGTTGTTTATTTTTTATAGAACTTCTTCAACCACCACTTCTTGAACAACGGCAGCGTCAAGGTCGAAAGGTAGAAGCCGATGGTCGGCACGAGCGCAGCAAGCCAGGGACGTGGCGTGCCGATATACCAGAGGAAGAACAAGACAACAATGTAGGTCATGGCTGCGATGACGATCTTCCGCGTCCTGCTCATCTCCCAAGCCTTATCAGCCTCGACACGAAGGTTCCGCTGTTTGATCTGTTCAAGATCGTTCAGTGCCTGTTGCTTGACCATTTTCTTGAAATATGATGCTTAGGATATATAATTTTATTGGTATCTATCAGAATAAACCAACTTTCCTGTGCTGAAGTATATAATTTCCTTCAGGAGAGAGCGACAGGTTAGTTATGATATCCAAATACGTTGTGTCAATGCCAGGGTAGCTTAGAAAGCCATATGAGTGCAGGACACTATCTCTTAGTCCTTGAGATTGAAGGTCTTCTTTAAGTCCAGAATGCCCCGCACCATAGAATAAAACGATGGAGGGTGTTCTTCCTAAGCTTTCCTGAAGTTCTGGAGCGATGAATTCTTCAATCTTTCTTGCTGAGATTGCGTTTCGTAATTCAAATTGGGGTGTCGGCACAATGTGCATCCGTAAGGAATTTGCCC